>JAQBOP010000225.1 GCA_028287975.1 Mucilaginibacter sp.
TTCCTTTGCCATTTGTAGCCATCGCGTCAATGGCATTATCAATCAGGTTAGTCCATACCTGATTTAGTTCGCCTATCATGGCATTTACCTGTGGCAGTTCTAAATCAAATTGTTCTACAACCTGTACATGTCCCTGCCTGATCTTATATTGCAACATAGTAAGCGTATTACGTATGCCGGAATGGATATCCGCGTATTGTTTACCCGAGCCCTGATCCATATGCGTAAAGTTTTTTACCGCGCCTACCAGTTCGGCAATGCGGCGGGATGCGGCATCAATATCCATAACCATTCTTTCCGTCACCAGGTTATTGTTGATCCAGCCAAAAACTGCCGATATGGTTTCTATCGGGATATGCGCTTTAAAATCTTCCAGGTCGTCAAGTGTAAAACCAAAATCCACCAGGTTCTCGGCTATTTCCTGGCTTTTGGGTATGTCGAGGTCGTCCATCCAATCAGCAAGCTCATCCTCCAATTCAGAACGCTGCATCATTGACAATGACGCTCTTTCTGTTTTTGATAAAACGGCAAATAGTTTTTCGCTTACATAGTCGACATTCTCGATGCTGATCTTAGTTACTGTAATTGCTTTAAATGTTGCGGGTGCCAGCTTAAGGTGCTGTAATAATGACTCTGCGCCACGGACAATAGCTGCAGCAGGGTTATTCAACTCGTGCGCCAGGCCTGCAGATAGTTTACCCAATGCCATCATCTTTTCATTTTGTTGTTGAAAAGAAGTGTAATCCCTAACCCTATTGGTCATTACATGAACCAGTGCCTGTGTTAGTTCAAATTGAGTACGGATCATTTCCTCGGATTTCTCAATCGGGAAAAACAAGTATTTAATATCTTCCAGTACCTCGCCAACACCCGGAAATGTTATGCCTCTTGAAAATGGCAGATACCCTGTTATAGCTTTTGGCTCAAACACGGCTACCTCCTTCAATCCATCGCCTTGTACTACGCATAAACGAAATTTTCCTTCAATCAAGATATAAGTTCCGTTCATGCGCTCACCTATCTTAAAGACACGGCCTCCGGCTTCTATCTTCATTTCCTCGCAACGATCATATAACCATTCCAACTGGGCAATAGGCACATCTTTTAACGCCTCAATGCTCTGTAACCAGGATATCATATCTGTTTTCATCTGACAGGCTTTTGAAGTGGAAAGTTAGGGAAAAAGCAGCAGTAAAATAAAGGCGGTAAGGTTATATTATAATTGCGGCAATAGATTTAAAATGCAAAGAGCTGCAAACGTTTAATTTGCAGCTCTTCAGCGGTGAGGGAGGGATTCGAACCCTCGGTACAGTTTCCCGTACGTCAGTTTAGCAAACTGATCCTTTCGGCCTCTCAGGCACCTCACCATGTTGTTTTCAGTAAAACCCCTTTTTCAGGGACTGCAAATATAGCAATTAGGCTAAGCCATCAAAAAAAAATTAATAATCAATTCGCACATGATAAATACTCATGAGCATCTTCTTAAAAATTGCTTTTATTGTTTCAATATCCTTTAAAGTTATATCACTGTCTTTCAATTGGTTTTGATCGAGTTTGTATTTTACAATACGGTCAACCAGCGCGCTGATAGATTTTTCATCAGGCTCTTTTAACGAGCGCGAAGCGGCTTCAACAGAGTCTGCAAGCATTAAAACACCACCTTCTTTTGAGAAAGGAATAGGCCCCGGGTACCTAAAAGTGTTTTCATTAATGATCTTTTCGGGGAAATTTTTCAAAAACGACTGGTAAAAATAATCTACCCTGGTGTTGCCATGATGGGTACGGATAAAGTCAATTATAACATCAGGGATGTTCTCTTTTTGAGCCATCTCTATACCCTTATAAACGTGCCTGATTATAATTTGCGCGCTTTCTTCATAAGTAACCTTGTCATGCGGATTAAAGCCCGAGTTTTGATTCTCTACAAAAAACAAAGGGTTTTCCATTTTACCAATATCATGGTATAATGCCCCTGCCCTAACCAATAACGCGTTTCCGCCAATTGCATAGATAGCATTTTCGGCCAAATTGGCTACTTGTAATGAGTGTTGGAAAGTACCCGGCGCTGTAAATGCCATTTCGCGTAGCAATGGCGCATTGGTGTTAGTAAGCTCTATCAGGGTAATATCTGATGTTATGGCAAAGATCTTTTCAAATAAATAAATTAGCGGGTAAGCCAATAATGTTAACAGCACACTTACCACAAACGGAATAAAGTTAATCCAGTCGATATCGATCAGGCTGCCCTCTCTTATTAGAGAGATCCCTAAAAAAGATACAAAATACGTAAAGGTTATGATCACTGCCGAGATCAGAAACTGTTCACGACGTACCAGATTTTTGATACTGTATATAGACACCATGCCCGCTGTGATCTCGAAATAGGCAAACTCAAAACTGTTTGGTACAAAGAAACCTGCAATCAATACCACCAATAAATGGATATTTAGCGCCAAACGCGTATCGAACAAAATTCGGATGATGATAGGTACTATACAATAAGGTATGTAGTACAAATTAGGTAGCTGCAGTTTTATCGCCATGGATAAGGTAAACAGCATAGCCGTGATTACCAATAATATCAAACTTACCAGCCGGTTATCAGCATAAATATCTTTTCTGAAAAGGTAAAGGAATATCATCAGTAAGGCTATAGCTATAGCTACCAAAATAAACTGACCAGCCAATACCAATTTTGGGTTTCCGTTTATCCTTGCATTGTCTTCAAACGCTTTTTTATAGGATTCAAGCTTCTGGTAAACCTCGTCGTTTACAACAGATCCTTTAGCAACAATAACATCGCCTTTTTGTACCATTCCGCGCGTTAATGATATGCCCTCCAATACTTCTGTTTCCAGTCGCGCAGTTAGCTTATCATCATATAGTATATTATTTTGTATACGGTTTTGCAGCAGATCAAGCAAAAAGGTTTTATCTATATCTGTCCGTTTACTTAATATTTGACTGCAATAGGCTAATGCGGTCTCTTTAATGAACAGGTCGGATGTATTTTTTTCGGTAGCTACATTTTTTTGCAGGATAGTTATAGAAAAGCCGGGGCTTTGCTGATATTTTGTATTTAATCCCACTACGCCCTTATCATAAATAGTGCTTAGTAAATCTGTACCCGCTAAGATGTATTTCTCTTTCTGTTTATCGTCAATACCTGCATTGTGCCATTTTATTTCAAGGTCGTTTCTAAAACCATCAATTTGTTGCTGGGCTACATCTTTATTTAACTGGTACAGTTGGGTAGTGCTGGCCAGTGCATTACGACGATCATTCTGGATCTCGGGCTGGGTTTTTAGTATCGCGAAGTTATAGGGCGATACCAGGTCCTTTTGGTTCCAGATCCTTCCCTTTTCAATTTCATAGCTAAACTTGGCCTGTTTAGGTAGCGAATAAACAATTAAACAAGTACTCACCACCATCATTAAAAACTTGACGTTACGGGCGTATTTGCGGAGTAAAGCCTTCTGGCGCGAAGAAGAAAGTGTTGCCATTTATTAAGTTAAGCGCTCAAAAATAATACATTTTATGCGATATGCTTTTTTTTATTGTTTAAACAGTTTTAAGATTTGGATGTTGAGGAACTATAAATAAATATGAAAGGCGAGATTTTAACAAATACTATGCAAGCATAGTATTTGTTAAAATAAAATAAATAGCTTTGTATTATTAAAAATCTATTTGATGAGAGAAGTAGTTATTGTATCGGCCACCCGCACGCCTATTGGCAGTTTTGGCGGCAGTTTAGCACCACTTACTGCTACACAATTGGGCAGCATTGTTATTAAATCTGCCGTCGAAAAGTCCGGGTTAAAACCTGAACAGATCCAGGAAGTGTTTATGGGTAATGTACTATCGGCTAATTTGGGTCAGGCACCCGCTACGCAAGCAGCAATTTTTGCGGGGCTACCTTATTTACCCGCAACTACAGTTAATAAAGTTTGCGCATCGGGGATGAAAGCTGTTATGCTGGCTGCGCAAAGTATTACCACTGGTCAAAATGATATTGTGGTAGCCGGTGGCATGGAGAGCATGAGTAATGTACCTTACTACCTTTCAAAAGCCCGTACAGGTTATAAGTTAGGCAACGACTTGCTTATTGATGGCTTAGTTGAGGATGGTTTATGGGATGTTTATAATGATTACCACATGGGATCTGCAGCCGAGCTTTGCGCTGCCGAATGCAATATTAGCCGCGAGGATCAGGATGCTTACGCTATAGAATCATACAACAGAGCTATAGGCGCGCAAAACAACGGGAAGTTTATAAATGAGATCACCCCTGTCGAACTTAAAAATAAAAAAGGTGAGATCACTTTATTTAGTGATGATGAAGAGCCGGCTACCGTGAAATTTGATAAGATATCTACGCTAAAACCTGTATTTAAAAAAGACGGCACAGTTACCGCTGCAAATGCATCTACCTTAAATGATGGGGCGGCTGCATTAATATTAATGAGTAAAGAAAAGGCTGATAAATTGGGGATCAAGCCCATAGCAAAAATTGTTGCCTATGCGGATGCACAGCAAGCGCCAGAGTGGTTTACTACTGCGCCGTCAAAAGCTATCCCGCTGGCGTTACACAGAGCAGGGTTAACCGGCGGCGATATCGATTATTATGAGATCAACGAAGCTTTCTCGGTTGTATCCATCGCCAATAACCAGGCACTTAAGTTAGATCCGTCGCGAGTAAATGTTAATGGAGGTGCGGTGTCGTTAGGCCATCCATTAGGCGCTTCGGGCGCGCGCATTGTTGTTACGTTGTTGAGTGTATTGGAGCAAAATAATGGTAAATATGGTGTAGCCGGAATTTGCAATGGTGGTGGTGGCGCCAGCGCAATTGTTATTGAAAATTTACGTTAACCATAAAATCAACTATATTTACGGATAAGTGGGCACTAATATTTTAATGGTGATAAGAAGACTCGCCTTAGTTACATTTTCGATATTATTTTTCTCTAATGCATTTTCGCAGCGTATTGACGAAGGCGGGCTTAAGCAATTAAACTTTTACCAGGATAGCTTAAAACACTTGGGCAATACCTTTATTAATGATGCCAATGATCTGGTGCGCAAAAACGCTAACTACCAGTTCATAAAAACGCTTGTCGCCGCGCTAAAAACACCAAATTCTTTTCTTTTCCCGTTCGATTCTGTTAAAACTATAACGCTTACCCGATCACCTGACGACAAATTCAGGATTTTTAGCTGGCATGTAACTAATGATGATGGCAGTTATCGTTTCTACGGTGCCATTCAGGCTAACAGCGCCGGACCTTTAAAATTGTACGGACTGGAAGATTACACTCCTTTGCTTAAAAGTCCTGAAGATTCGGTAACCGATAACCATAAGTGGTTTGGCGCCCAGTATTACACCATTATACCGGTTGGCAATACTAATCCTTATTATGTTTTGTTAGGCTGGAAAGGCAATAATGATAAATCGACCAAAAAGGTTATTGAGGTGCTATCGTTTAAAAATGACAGACCTGTATTTGGTATGCCGGTATTTAATGGCAATGGCCGAAAACGTAGCCGCATAGTTTTTGAATATGCACGCCAGGCATCTATGTTGTTAAAATACATCCCTTCGCAGCACCTCATCGTATTTGATAATTTGTCACCATCTGATAAAAAAACGAAAGACAAACCCGAAACTTATGGCCCGGATCTGAGTTATGACGGCTATCGTTTAATAGGCGAGCAATGGAGCTATGTTGACAACCTGGATATGAGAAATATACCTAACGAAGAGGACGCTAACTATATAGACCCCAAGGCTACTATTGCCCCGGTAAAGGCTACCACTCCTATCAAGAAAAAAAAGGTACAGTAAATATTTTTCAGTAATAAACACTTCAAATACTACACTTTAGCGCGCTACTTTTTTCATCATTTTTATTTACGGGAATAATAGTACTTTAGGCAAATTAAACTGATCTTATGTCTCAACAATCTTCAGCAGTAGATGCTGTATCTACGGAAGCGAAATATCCAAGGAGCATTCCGTATATTATAGGTAATGAAGCTGCCGAACGCTTTAGCTTTTATGGTATGCGTTCCATTTTAGCCACGTTTTTAGTGGCTCAATTTTTTAACCCGACACTCAATCCTGCCCTGCAAACCGTAGCCGAGGCTAAGGCAAATGAAAGCACGCATTTTTTTGTAACGCTTGCCTATACCCTGCCCTTTGTTGGTGGCCTTGTTGCCGATTGGTTTACCGGTAAGTACAAGATCATATTATATATCTCTATAGTTTATTGTTTTGGTCACTTATTCCTGGCTGTTTTTGATAAAAATCTGAATGGTTTTATCATGGGCCTGGTGTTGATAGCTGTTGGCGCGGGTGGTATTAAATCATGTGTATCTGCTAACGTTGGCGATCAGTTTGATAAGACCAACCAGGAGTTATTATCAAAAGTATATGGCTGGTTTTATTTTAGTATAAATGCTGGTTCTGTTATTTCAACGATATTAATTCCGTGGGTATATGCCGAATATGGCGCAAAATGGGCTTTTGGTATCCCAGGTTTATTAATGGCATTAGCGACTATCATTTTCTTTTCAGGCCGTAAACAATATGTAAGAGTTCCACCAGCCGGAATATTATTTAAAACTAATCCCTTTTCTTTTAACGGTCGCATTAGACGTACTGAATATTTTGTTAGTCTGTTGATAGTTGCGCCACTTTATATTATTCTCCGTAATCTTATATCGACAGGCACACACGATATAACAACTTTGGTTTTTTGTGTTATATCATATATTATTATAATTTGGTTCAATTTAGCTCAAGGTGCTAAAAGATGTCATGATATCGAAAAAAATGGATGGTATCAGCTAATACCTTTTTACAGTCTGTGGATGCTTTATAAAGAAGGTCATTCCGATACAAACGTTTATGGTAATGTCCCCCCTCCCTCTGGAGTTAACAAAAATAACTTTGTATTTATCTCAGTTTACGCGTTGTTTAACGCCGGTAAAAAGCAAAAAGGCCAGTCACTGTTAGACGTTGCAAAAGGCGAATATGATCCTGAAAAAGTTGAAGGTGTAAAGGCTGTGTATCGTGTAATGGCCGTATTTATATTTGCGCCGATATTCTGGGCAATGTGGGATCAAAACCTATCTGAATGGGTTTTGCAAGCCGAGAAACTGGACAGATATATACCTTTAGGAATACATCACATACCTTTTTTCGCCAAGCCTCTAAACCTTAATTTTACCATTTTGGCAGGACAAGTACAAACGGCAAATCCGATTTTCTTGCTATCATTCATCCCACTATTTACTTATTTCATTTATCCTTTTTTAGACCGGATTGGCATTAAAACCACACCGTTACGCCGTTTAGGTGCCGGGTTAGCTTTAACCGCTTTATCCTTCGTGATAATCGCATTTGTACAGGCCCGTGTCGATGCCGGAGCACACCCATCTGTTTGGTGGCAGATATTTGCTTATGTAGTATTATCGGCTGCAGAAGTGCTGGTGTCTATCACCGGTTTAGAATATGCTTATACGCAAGCACCAAAATCAATGAAAAGTACCATGAGTGCGATATGGCTGCTAACTGTTGCCGCAGGTAACTTATTTGATGCATTGATCAATGGCAATATATCAAAAGGCGGCTTCTTTTCACGCTTTGCAGGCGCCGATTTTTACTGGTTGTTTGTAGGTATCTGTACCGTGTTTTTGGTATTATTTATGATCATTTCGCCAAGATTAAAAGAGCGCAGCTATATAGCCGAACCCGAACCGGATAACCAGGCAATTGCCGACACTAATAATTTATAATCGATATTAACGTTCTATCGAAAGCAGGGAATAATATTGCTCCCTGCTTTTTTTATTTTTTATACGTGGTAAATCTGTTATTTTCGTAAACTTTTTTATTTTTTATCTTAAGCCAATATCCTATAGTGCCCGATAGCATAATTATTATACCTACTTATAATGAAAGAGAAAATATCGAACGGATGATCCGTAAAGTATTTTCTTTGCCGCATAACTTTCATATCCTTATTGTTGACGATGGGTCGCCGGATGGTACCCAAATAATTGTTAAGAGTCTTCAAAACTTATATGTAGATAAACTTTTTTTAGTTGAGCGTGCAGGCAAACAAGGCCTCGGCACTGCTTATATTCACGGTTTTAAGTGGGCCATTGAGCATCAATATGACTACATTTTTGAAATGGACGCTGATTTCTCGCACAATCCTGACGATCTGCTTAAGTTAAGAAATGCCTGTATCGAAGGATCGGACGTATCTGTTGGATCACGTTATATTAAAGGTGTAAATGTGGTTAACTGGCCAATGAGCCGGGTGTTGATGAGCTACTTTGCATCAGTGTATGTCCGCTTTATCACGGGTATTAATATCCAGGATTTTACAGCCGGCTTTATGTGCTACAAGCGCAAGGTTTTAGAAACCGTTGAGCTTGATAAAATAAAGTTTGTGGGCTATGCTTTCCAGATAGAAATGAAATATACCGCGGTGAAACATGGCTTTACAGTTACCGAGGTTCCTATTATATTTACGGACCGCACCGCCGGCACCTCAAAAATGTCAAAAGGGATTTTTAAAGAAGCTTTTCTTGGTGTTTTAAGTATGCGGATCAACAGTATATTCAGGAAGTATCCTGAGGGGTGATTTGATTTCGGATTTCGAATATCCAATTTCGGATTTATCTTCTCTCAAACCGCTTTCAACTTTATTAATACCCTATTAAATCCGAAATCGAACATCAGAAATTCGAAATAATAGATTAATTTCGTCAATCATGAACGAGCATCTTGATCCTGACCGTGAACGACTGTCGCCCGCAGAACGTGATATTGAAAAGGTTTTACGTCCGCAGGTTTTTGAGGATTTTACCGGTCAGTTTAAAATATTAGCCAATTTAAGAATATTTGTACAGGCTGCCCGCCAGCGCGGTGAGGCGCTTGACCATGTATTACTACACGGCCCACCGGGATTAGGCAAAACAACCCTTTCGCACATTATTGCTAACGAAATGGGCGTCGGTATCAAGATAACGTCTGGCCCTGTTCTGGATAAACCCGGTGATCTGGCGGGGCTGCTAACCAATCTGGAAACTGGTGATATTTTGTTTATTGACGAGATCCATCGTTTAAGTCCCCTGGTTGAAGAATATCTTTACTCGGCAATGGAGGACTTTAAGATAGATATTATGCTGGAGAGCGGCCCTAATGCGCGCTCTGTACAGATCTCGCTCAACCCTTTTACCTTAGTTGGCGCTACAACACGGTCAGGTTTATTAACTGCGCCTTTAAGGGCACGCTTTGGCATTAACTCAAGGTTAGAATACTATGATGCCAAGTTATTGACCACGATAGTATTAAGATCTGCATCTATTCTAAAAACACCAATAAGTGATGAGGGCGCTTACGAAATTGCACGCCGCAGCCGCGGTACGCCACGTATAGCCAATGCGTTGCTGCGCCGCACACGCGATTTCGCGCAAATAAAAGGTGATGGCAACATCGATACCGCTATTGCCCAATATGCGCTTAACGCTTTAAACGTTGATGAGCATGGCCTGGACGAAATGGACAATAAAATACTAACCACCATTATAGATAAATTTAAAGGCGGCCCCGTTGGGTTAAAAACCATTGCGACTGCCGTTGGCGAAGATGAAGGTACCATTGAAGAAGTTTATGAACCATTTCTAATACAGGAAGGTTTCCTGATGCGAACGGCACGCGGGCGCGAAGCTACCGAGGCCGCTTACAAGCATTTAGGCAAAATAAAACTCGGCGGAAATGCTTCATTATTTTAAGTTTTTATTATTACTATTGCTATCATGATTACTCTTTTAACATCCGAATTTTTAACTAACTAAATACCATAGTTTTAAACTATTAAATAACCCTCATGAAACGAATATTCCTTTTTGCATTGCTGTTGACGTGCAGCACCACTTTTGCTCAAATGGTTACCAAGGTAACAGACCCCGTTGACTGGGTTAACCCATTGATGGGTACGGATTCAAAACCGGATCTTTCAAACGGTAACACATATCCTTGCATAGCTTTGCCTTGGGGCATGAACTTTTGGGCACCGCAAACAGGTCCGAACGGCGATGGCTGGGCATATACTTATGATGCGCATAAGATCCGTGGCTTTAAACAAACGCATCAACCATCACCATGGATGGGCGATTACGGCCAATTTTCAATCATGCCTATGACCAAGCATTTGCAGGTTAACCAGGATAAACGCGCCAGCTGGTTCTCGCATAAAGCAGAAATTGTAAAACCATATTATTACAGCGTTTATTTAGCAGATTACGATGTAACTACTGAAATTGCACCTACAGAACGCGCCGCTCAATTTAAAATAACTTTCCCAAAAGCCGACAGCTCATTTATTGTTGTTGATGCTTATGACAAAGGATCATATGTAAAAGTAATTCCGGGCGAAAATAAAATTGTGGGTTACTCTACCCAGTACGCTGCCGGCAAAATGAAGAACTTTAAAAACTACTTTGTTATTTATACGGACAATCCATTTACTTTATCACGTACCTATAACGGCGATGTTGAAACCGGCAGCTTAGAGTCGAAAGCTGAGCATGCTTTGGCTGCCATTGGTTTTAAAACTAAAACCGGCGAAGTTGTTCATCTGCGTGTTGCTTCATCATTCATCAGCATTGAACAAGCTGATCTGAGCCTAAAAAGAGAATTAGGCACTGATAACTTTAACACTACTGCACAAAAAGGTCGGGCCGTATGGAACAAAACATTAAGCCGTCTATCTGTATCAGGCGGTACTGTTGACCAAACACGTACTTTCTACTCAAGCCTTTACCGCATGCTTTTCTTCCCGCATAAAATGTATGAATTAGATGCCTCAAACAAAGCTACGCACTACAGCGCCCAAAATGGCGAAGTTATGCCGGGCTATAAATTTGGCGGTACAGGTTTTTGGGACACTTTCAGGGCTTTATATCCTTTCCTGAACCTGGTATATCCATCTATAGATCAGGAAATGCAGCAAGGCCTGGTTAATGATTATAAAGAGGGCGGATGGTTACCTGAATGGTCAAGCCCGGGTTATGCAGATTGTATGATCGGTAATAACTCCGCTTCTATAGTTGCTGATGCTTACTTGAAAGGTCTGCGAGGATACGATATCAATACACTTTGGGAAGCGGTAAAACATGGCGCAAATAATGTTGGCCCTGAAGCTACCGGCCGTCGTGGTGTTGAATATTACAATACTTTAGGTTATGTGCCTTACGATGTTAAGATCAATGAAAATGCTGCCCGTACGTTAGAGTACGCTTATGACGATTTTGCCATTTACAAATTAGGTAAAGCCTTAGGCAAACCGGAATCAGAAATTGATATCTATAAAAAAAGAAGCTTAAACTATCGCAACCTGTATAACAAAGAAATAGGTTTAATGCAAGGCAGAAACAAAGACGGATCATGGGTTAAACCGTTTAACCCGTTGAAATGGGGTGATGCGTTTACCGAAGGTAACGCTTGGCACTATAGCTGGGCCGCTTTGCATGATATCCAGGGTATGATCAACCTTGAGGGTGGCAAAAAACAATTTGTTACCAAGCTGGATTCTATCTTCATTATCCCACCTGTTTTTGATGATAGCTACTATGGTGGTGTTATCCATGAGATCCGCGAAATGCAGATCGTTAACATGGGCCAGTATGCACATGGTAACCAACCTATCCAACACATGTTATACTTGTATGATTTTGCGGGCGAACCATGGAAAACACAATTCCACGTGCGTGATGCAATGAACAAATTATACAAAGCTACTCCTGACGGCTATTGCGGTGACGAAGATAACGGACAAACATCAGCATGGTATATTTTCTCTGCGATGGGCTTTTACCCGGTATGCCCTACCAGTGGCCAATACGCTTTAGGTGCGCCATTATTTAAAAGCTTAACTGTCACTCTTGAAAATGGTAAAACATTATTGATCAACGCGCCAAATAACAGCCCTGATAACAAATATGTTCAAAACCTAACGTTTAATGGCAAACCTTATGATTTCAATTATGTAAACCATACTGACCTGCTAAAAGGCGGCGTTTTAGATTTTAGCATGTCGGCACAACCTAATAAAACAAGAGGTACAAAAGAATCAAGCTTCCCTTATTCACTTTCAAATGAAAAATAAGATTTCGGGTCTTTTAGCAAAGGCTGTTTTAATAGTATTTTTAAGCGCATTAGCCGTAAACTCCAATGCGCAGGATAAACGTCTAAGATTAGGTATTTATGGACTTAATCACGATCATATTCTGGGTTTTTTTAACCAGATGAAAAAAGGAACGGCCAATGTGGTCGGCGTTTATGAGCCAAGCAAGCCGTTATGGGAGAAGTATAAAAAACGCTACAACCTGCCCGATTCGCTTTATTTTGATGATGTTCATAAAATGATCAAGGCTGTTAAACCTGATGTAATGCTGGGTTATAACGCGGTTGGCAATCATGTTGATATTGTTGAAGTTTGTGCGCCTTTGCACATCCCGGTTATGGTCGAAAAACCATTGGCAGCTACTTTGCAACAGGCAAAACGTATTGAGGCTTTGGCCAATAAATACAATGTCAAAGTATTGGTAAACTACGAAACTACCTGGTACCCGTCATTCCAATACATTCATGACCTGGTTGGCCAGGACAGTATCGGTAAGATCCGTCGAATGGTAATCCGTGACGGCCACAGCGGACCGAAGGAAATAGGTTGCAGCCCTGAGTTCCTGGCCTGGTTGACAGACCCGGTATTGAACGGTGCAGGCGCACTGAACGACTTTGGTTGCTACGGTGCTGATCTGGCTACATGGTTGATGAAAGGCGAACGCCCTATCGCGGTTACAGCTGTTGCCAAACATTACAAACCTCAGGTATATCCTAAGGTTGAAGATGATGCTACCATACTGGTTGAGTATCCTACCGCTACTGCTTCAATCGAAGCATCATGGAACTGGGCTCTTAATATCAAGGATATGGAAGTTTGGGGCGAAACCGGTGTTATCCATGCCTTTAACGGCCAGCGTGTTCAGTTTAGAACACCAAAGGAGGAAACCAAATTTACTTTGATACATGATGCTAAACCACTTGCAGCACCAAATAATGATCCATTGATCTATTTGACCGCGGTGCTAACAGGCCAGATCTCCGGCGAAGGCGACCAGGCATCTTTAAAATATAATATGATCGCCATGGAAATATTAGACGCTGCCAAACGCTCTATTAACGAAGGCAAACGCATTGTTTTACAACCGTAATAAAACATTACCTGCCAGCGAAGTTATGAAAACTTCGCTGGCTTATTTATTAACTAATACCCCCTGCTAATGTCAAAACTATCTATCGCTTTATTATCATTTTGTTTATTTACAACTGTTACAGTTAATGCCCAGTCAAACGCGGCAGCAATTATGGCGCGTAAACAAGTACCTGTTGTATGCTGGCATCAAATACGCGACTGGCGTCCTAAAGATTCAAAAAATGCCAAAGATTATATCGTGCAAATAGCTGCTTTTAAAGAGCATATAAAAATGCTTGCAGATAGTGGTTATCATACCATATTACCCGATCAGTTGTATGCATATTTAACCACCGGTGCGGCTTTACCTAAAAAGCCCATCATGCTTACTTTTGATGATACCGACGAGGATCAATACACTATAGCTGCGCCCGAGTTAAAGAAATACGGTTTTAAAGGGGTTTATTTTGTGATGACGGTATCAATAGGCCGTCCGCATTATATGACCAAAGAGCAGGTTAAAGCATTGTCTGATGCGGGTAACGTTATAGGTAGCCATACCTGGGACCACCACATGACCAGCAAGTACAAACATGATCCTAACCCTAAAAAGGATGACTGGGTGATACAGGTTGACAAGCCAACCAAGAAACTGGAAGAGATAACCGGCAAAAAGATAAACTACTTCGCTTATCCTTTTGGCATCTGGAACAAATCAGGCTTCCCGGAATTCCACAAACGCGGGTTTAAAATCGCCTTCGCCCTTGCAGACAAACGCGATCCTAATGATCCGCTAATGTGTGTACGACGGATATTAGACAGCGGTTACTGGAGTACTAAAACTTTAAGTAATAGTATTAAGCGTAGCTTTTAACCCCCCAGCCCCCTGAAGGGGGAGTTTTTGAAACGCAAGAGCCCTATCTCAGAAAGATACGGCTCTTTTTATTTGCACTATTGTCCCCCCTTTAGGGGGTTAGGGGGCTTACAGATTCTCGCCTTTTGGCCCTTGCCCTTTATTTGAGTTATCCTCATCCTCTTCTTTAATCGGTGTTGGGTCGCCCATATTATCATCGGGCGTTGTAGTTTGTATCCTGTCTACGTCTGAATTAGCTTCATGCGGGTCAACCTGTGGCTCACCCTGCTCCAGGTCATTGTCACCATCTTTATTGGTTACAGAATTATCGTCGTTAGTTATCTGATCGTTTTTAGGACCGGTATCTGCTGTATTTTCCATAGCATTTATAATTAAGTTATAACCAATAACAAGCAATTAAAAAGTCTGTTTTGTATTTATGCTATCTTTGCAATAATGCAGCAAAACAGATCGGCATATAGTAAACTCATTAAAGCAGAAGCTAAAAAACTTGGCTTCCTGTTTTGTGGTATAGCTAAAGCTGAGTTTTTAGAGCATGAAGCGCCGCGGTTGGAAGCATGGCTGAACAAAGGCATGCATGGCGAAATGCAGTACATGGAAAATTATTTTGACAAGCGCCTTGACCCGCGCTTGTTGGTTGACGGCGCTAAGTCGGTTATCTCACTCGGATTAAATTATTATACAGATAATACCCAAACCGATCCATCCGCGCCAAAAATCTCAAAATATGCTTATGGCCAGGATTACCATACCGTAATAAAAAGCAAATTAAAGCAGTTGTTAGCAATTTTAAACGAAAAGATCGGCGAAATTGGCGGACGAGCGTTTGTTGATTCTGCACCGGTGCTTGACAAAGCCTGGGCAAAAAAAGCCGGCCTCGGCTGGATTGGAAAAAACACCAATTTGATCAACCAAAAAACAGGTTCTTTCTTTTTCCTGGCGGAATTGATCGTTGATATTGAATTGGAATATGACATTGAGCCTACTGCCGATCATTGCGGCACCTGCACCCGATGTATCGACGCATGCCCTACCGATGCCATTGTTGGGCCTTACGTTGTGGATGGCAGCCGTTGCATATCCTATTTAACCATCGAGCTAAAAAATGAGATCCCACAGGAATTTAAGGGCAAAATGGATAACTGGATGTTTGGCTGCGACATTTGCCAGGACGTTTGTCCGTGGAACAAATTTTCGGTGTTAAATAATGAACCGGCCTTTGATCCTCACCCTGAACTACTAGATTTGAATAGTAATGATCTGCGTGAGATAACCGAAGACGTTTTTCAAAAGGTATTTAAAAACTCGGCAGTGAAGCGTACCAAGTTTAATGGCTTGAAGAGAAATATAGAATTCTTGAAGTTGAGAGATTAGTTAATCAGTGATTAGAGATTAGGCTTTTCAAGGGTTTACTTAACATAATGTAATCTCTAATCTCTAATCTCTAATCTCTAATCTCTAATCTCTAATCTCTAATCTCTAATCTCTAATCTCTAATCTCTAATCTCTAATCTCTAATTACAACCCCTTCTTAAACTTATCAGCCAGTAACTTCAGCATATCGTCATTAACTGGCTCGGCTGGTTCTTCCTTCTTTTTAAAAGGTTTATTGTCGTATGGTTTGTTGTAAGGTTTTTGGGGTTCGGGCTTTTTAAACAGTTCCTTTTGGATGTTTGGGGTTACTGTCTTAGGTACTTCAACATTTTCTGTAACGGGTTTGGGCTGAGCCGTTTTGTGCTGACGATCTGCCTGGCGTTTATCATTCCAGCGTTTATAAATTTCTTCTAATTTACGCTTGGTGTATAATGGAAAATCTCCATTCATCATCCATGAATAATAGCTGGGTTCGAGGTTAAATACATCTTCTACCTTTTTGCCTTTATGTTTGCCGAAATTAAATACTTCTTCGCCATTTTCATTATAAGCCATACGACCGGCAAAATCAACCGGCCGGTTTAAATTAGTGAATTTGTGCAGCCCTTCAACATGATCTACAACAGGTATGCTGCGGTTGCCTTTTTTATCCTCCCACTCCTGGTTCTCGTAGCGCTCTATTTGCGCCAATAACACTTCCATAGTGGCACGGGTATCAGCCTCGGCAGAGTGCGCGTTTATGATGTTTTTTTGGCAATAAAACTGGTAAGCAGCTTTTAAAGTGCGCTGCTCCATTTGATGGAAGATATTTTGCACGTCAACAAAATGGCGGTTATCCAGGTCAAACAAAACACCAACCCGTAAAAACTCCTCCATCAA
>JAQBOP010000245.1 GCA_028287975.1 Mucilaginibacter sp.
TTTCGTTAGCCGGGCAAATTCTCCAATAATTTTAAGCTGCGGTCAATAAAATACTGCTGCTGGTTATGCTTGCCATAACTAAACAAAAATAAGGCCAATGTATTTAATAACAAAAGATCGGCAGATGCAGGCCCCATGTTTTTCGACGCGGGTTTTGATGACTTGTCAAACTGGTAGTGCTCGTCCCAGTAAGCATTAACATGCAGATCTGTAAAAAGCTTTTGCAGGCTCTTTACATCTTTAATATCCAATATTTTTGAAAACAGGTGGTTTGAGTTTACCACCAAAGCTGCAAATTGCGCCAGCCTAACGGTCGGAAAATTTAAGGGGCGCATCCGCATAAACTTCCAGAGGTGGTTATCCATAGGTGTAAGGCTGAACTTCTTTCTTAAAAACTCGTATTCGATTTTTAATTTCTGCGGATATTCATCTGTAAAGTCGCCGGTTAAAAATCCTGCCTGGCCAAATATCAGTGCCTCAATTTGCAATGGGTTATTTTTATGTTTGGCAAGGATGTTTTGCGGCAGCGATTTCGCCATCAGCTCAAAAGGGACGGCGTTTGTTTTAAACCCAAAGTTGGCGGCAAGGAATTGATAAAATGTTTCTTCCCAATCGCCACGGTTTAATTCAAGCGCGGTAATCACGGCGGTCGATTTCTTTTCAAGCCGCTCTATCAGGATTCGGGTAAACCAAGTCCGTAAGGTAAAATCATCCAGCTTGCCAATGCTTGCCTCGCAGGGGATAATGGTTTGGTTGCCATAAACCAGGTTATGGTAGCGGTTATACAGATCGTCGGGGATCCTATCCTTTAATTCGAGCGTGGGGATCTGCCTGCCGTTTGGTAATATCACCGGCTCATCATCGCGGTAAACTACGTGTAGGATCACGTTGTCATAAGCGCTGTCCTTAGTATGGTTATGCTTTGCCCAATCGGACGAGGAGAGGTGCAGCTCTACATTGCCGGCCCAGGTGGTGTCGCCAATTTTTATGCGGCCGTTGGTAAAGTCGGGTCCCGAGTCAGTATTGTGCATCCCGGCCGAGTGGATCTCGATGCTTTCACCGCCGGTAGTTTGCAAATTGTCCCTGTCAAACAGGCGGAACTTCCAGATATAATGCAAAAAGTCTTCGGTGAAAAGCATTAACTAATGTAGGGATTTTGGATAAATTAAATTACAATAGTCGGTAGATTAATATTATTTTAGAGGAATAATGATTAACAACTTTATAGAATATGTATCTGGAATTCTTGGCATAGAGCATAAAGATGCAGTTGCGTTATTAGTGCCTATATCGATTTTTTTAGCTGGGATTTTAATTAACGCTTTTATTAAATCGATATCAAATCACAATCAAAGGATATTAATAAGAGAGTTATTCAAGATCAATTTAAGAAAGTTGATTTTAGGAGTCAACAGGCAGGGGCTCAGTTTTCAACAACTCTATCCGCAATTAACTATAGAAAATTCAGGAAGTTATGTTTTTAAGCCGGTTTCGATTTCTGCCATTAGTATTTTCGACGGCATAAAATATGAAGATATGTATAAAGCCTTCTTTAAAGGGCCATTAAATTTTTTTTCTCGTAACAAACAACAAAGACTTATAGCCTTTAGTGATTTTTATGCAGTAATGGCATATTTATCTCATTATCATCAAATCGCGCTTAGCGAAATTTATACTTTTGAAAAAACAGGCGCAGAATATCAAAACTTACTTAATGGTGCACTTGGCCAGGTAAGTGAAATAACAGAAACTTTTCGATTTAATATGCATGAAACTCGAATTGAAAAAGGAGGATTGTCAGATTATTTTTTTGAACTAGAAAATATTTTAGAAAGTTATCAATCGAAAAAGGATTACACTCATTTTATTAATACCGAGATAAATTTGGTGCAAAAAATCTTGGAATTAAATCGTAAAAAATATCAGTACTATGAAGGAATATAAAGATTCTTCATATGTAATACGCTTGAACGCAGCTCTGTTAGAATCTTCCATGCGTTTTGAAAATATTAAATTATTTAAAGAGGCTTATTCACAACGGTACTTGAATTATTCACAAGGGTTTTTAAAAAACAAAGATATTTTGTTAAAAGTATATCTCGTACTTTTAACTCCTCGATTTTGTAAAATTAAAATCCGTGGAAAATAATCCAATACCCAAAGTCGTAACCACCGCCCACCGCATCAAATCTATCATCGGTGGCTCATTAGGCAATCTGGTGGAATGGTATGATTGGTATGTTTACACCGCTTTCTCGCTTTATTTTTCGGCTGCGTTTTTCCCTAAAAGCAGCGAGGTGGTGCAGCTGTTAAATACATCGGGCATATTTGCCATCGGGTTTTTAATGCGGCCCATCGGCGGGTGGTTATTCGGCACTTATGCCGACAGGAACGGCCGTAAAACCGCGCTTACCTTATCCGTAACGTTAATGAGCGTGGGCTCATTGCTCATCGCCATCATCCCCGGATATCAGCAGATCGGCATAGCCGCGCCAATCATTTTGTTGTTGGCCCGGATGATACAAGGCCTGAGCGTCGGCGGCGAGTACGGAACCAGCTCCACTTATTTAAGCGAAATAGCTACGCAAAAGCACCGCGGGTTTTACTCGAGCTTTCAGTATGTGACCCTAATCGCCGGGCAGCTTATAGCGCTGGGCGTATTGATATTGCTGCAACGCGTTTTCCTTACCGAAACGCAATTACATGCCTGGGGCTGGCGCATCCCGTTTGCTGTAGGGGCTGTGTTAGCCGTTACGGTGATGTACCTGCGCCGTAGTTTGCAGGAGTCGGTTACGGTGGCGAAGGACGAAAAAGCCCGCTCATCTCGCGGTACATTAAAAGCATTGGCCCAGCACCCCAAAGCGGTGCTGACCGTGTTTGGCTTAACGTTAGGCGGTACAGTAGCGTTTTATACCTTCACCACTTATATGCAAAAGTTTTTGGTTATAACATCGGGTTTTTCAAAAGCTACCGCCACGCTATTATCGACATTGACTTTAATTGTATTTATGCTACTGCAGCCACTGTTCGGTTTACTGTCTGATAAGATAGGCCGCAAGCCTTTGCTGATTGGTTTTGGTATTTGCGGGTCATTGGCAACCATGCCCATATTAATGCTGTTGGGCAATACCAAAGATGTATGGGTGGCCTTCGGGCTGATCATGTGTGCACTCATTATCGTGAGCGGTTATACCTCCATAAACGCGGTAGTTAAGGCTGAACTGTTCCCGGCTAATGTACGCGCGTTAGGCGTTGGGTTTCCTTACGGCGTAGCGGTGTCGTTATTTGGCGGTACAGCCGAGCCGTTAGCCCTTTCCTTTAAAAATGCCGGCCACCAGGAATGGTTTTACTGGTATGTTACCGGGTGTATTTTAGTGTCGCTGATCATTTATGCGACGATGAAGGATACGAGGAAATATTCGAAGATTGAAGCCTCTCCCCAACCCCTCTCCAAAGGAGAGGGGCTTTAATCCGGCAGAGCGTTGTGAACCTTACATATCAAAAGTCCTCTCCTTTGGAGAGGATTTAGGTGAGGCTTATATCATACTCGACACAATATTAATACTCAAAGCGACAATAGCGGTGTTAAAAGCAAATGCGATCAGCCCGTGCATCCAGGCGAGGCGACGCATATGCCTGTCGGAGATCTCGACGTCTGATACCTGGAACGTCATACCGATCACGAACGAGAAATAAACAAAATCAAGGTAATCGGGTTCCGTTTCATCAGGGAATTGCAGGCCGCCTATAGGTGTTTTTTGGCCGTCGTCGGTATCGGTATCATAATACATGTGCGCGTACCGCATGGTAAATATCGTATGCACCAGCCACCACGATACAATTACCGATGCCATCCCCAGTAAAATGTGCCCGGTAACATCCGCTTCGGGTAAACCTTTTGATGATTTTAATAAGAACAAAATAGCACCTAAACTAATCACGGAAGCCGCTATAACAAACAGGAATATTAACAAGCGGCTTGAATCCTGCAGCTTGGCTATCTTCCGGATCTCTCTGGGGTGGGCGTTTAAAATAATGATCCAATCCATTATAATTATGGCCATCGCAAAGGCAACCCAGGTAATTAAAGACACCGCCGGCCAGGTAAATTTGGTATAGCTGCAAAAAAATGCAATAGCTGCCGCAGCGAATGAGATCAATACCCGGTAATGGGCATCGAATTTAAAGAATACATTGTTTGGGATTTTTATGATCTTCGGTAGTGCTTTTCTGGCCATTTTGGGGTAGTGTTTATGCTGGCAATATACTATTCCTCGTCAATAATTAAGTAATTCAAAAAAGCGAAGGATTGTGCGGTTCCCCTCTTGAAAGGAGTGAAGGGGGTGTGTCATTTCGCACGTATAACACACCCCTGCAACCGCACTGCCAATCGCGCCCCCTCTCAAGAGGGGAACTATATCTTTTATTCCTCGTCAATAATTTCAGCAACACGCCCTATCTGCCCGTCTTCTAACCTTACTTTTATCCCACGCGAGTGAAAGGCCGAACTGGTTAGCAGATCTTTTACAAACCCACGCGTTAATTTACCGCTGCGCTGATCTTTTTTCAGGATGATATCAACCTCGAGCCCGGGATAGATATCTTTTCTGTTTTGTCCGTTCATGGTTAAGTTAGTTGTTCAACTTGCGTATCTCATTCCTGATATAATTACCGGCAGGGGTCAAATTATCGCTTGTCCAATTGCCGGCTGTTGATGCGCCGTGCAATAATACGGCTGTTGTTTCTTTTTTGTCGGTCAGATTCCAATTTGTCCAGCTCAATTTATGCTGATCTACCCATTTAAGCCAGGCCGAATTTTTATCAAGGTCAAATTTACCGTCGCCGTCTGATTCGCCTACTCCCCATTCTGTTATCATTAATGGCAGGCCCATTTTAATTGCTTTATCTGCTTTAGCGCGTAATCCATCCTGGTGATTAGGGTCCGAAGCATAAAAATGAAAAGAGTAAGCAATGTTTTTAAAGCCGGTTATAGGGTTTGCTGCCGCGATATCCACGTCCTGGTCCCAATGCGGACTGCCAACAATGATCAGGTTATCCTTATCATACTTACGTATTTCGGTAATTACTTTTACCGCGTAATTTTTTACCGTATCCCAGCTTACACGTTCAGGTTCGTTCCAGATCTCATAAATTACATTTGGAACCCCCTTATATCGCCGTGCCATCTCTGCAAAAAACAGTTTAGCTTGCTGTGTGTGCAAGTTGCTGTTATGATCGTGCCAGTCTATCAGCACATAAATTCCGTTTTTTATTGCCTCGTCAGCTTGATCTGTTATCAGTTTGCGCTGCAAATCAGGCTGTTGTAAATAGCCATTATCAGGCTGAACGGCCATTGCCAGGCGGATAATATTTACTTTAAAATCTTTAGAGAGCCAGTCTACAACCCGCGGATTATAATATTTACGGCCTTCCCAAATGCTCCACGAAAAACTGATGCCTCTTAATTGCGGCGGTTGCCCAATCTTATTAACTATTTCACCTTTATCTACCCGCAAAGCACCATTTTTGCTTACAGGGGTTTGCAATCCCTGGCCAAACACAGCAAGTGTCAGGCAAAGTATTGCGCTTATAAAGGTTATTGCTTTCATTACTTCACTAATTTAGCTATGGCCCAGGCGACAGCATCAAATTTAAAACTGCCCACTAATCTGGTCATGTTATCGACAATAAATTCATTACCCAGGTTGCCAATGCTGCCCTCATGGGTATGGTTTACGGTTTTGTTCGGATTAAACTCACCTTTTTCAATAGCCAGGCCGACTTGTTTATACGCGTCGCGGAAAGGTGTGCCGCTTAGTACCATGCGGTTAACTTCTTCTACGCTAAACAGGTAGGCATATTTAGGGTCATTTAAAATATCCTGGTTTACGGTGATGTTTTGCAGCATAAAGGTTGCCATGTGCAGGCAGTTCTTCAGGTCTGTAAAAGCCGGGAACAAAAGTTCTTTTAACAATTGTAATTCGCGGTGATAGCCTGATGGCAGGTTGGTGGTCATCATGGCCACGTCATTAGGCAACGCTTGTAAGCGGTTACATTTGCCCCGCATAATTTCCCAAACGTCGGGGTTCTTTTTGTGAGGCATAATGCTGCTGCCTGTGGTTAATGTATCGGGGTAGCTTACAAATGCGAAATTCTGACTCAGGTACAGGGCTTGGTCCATTGCCATTTTTGCTAATGTAGCCGCAATTGAAGACAATGCCTGCGCGATGATCCGTTCTGTTTTACCGCGCCCCATTTGCGCGTAAACCACGTTGTAGTTCAGACTCTCGAAACCTAACAATTCCGTAGTCATGGTACGGTTTAACGGGAACGAAGAGCCATATCCCGCGGCTGAACCTAAAGGGTTTTTATTGGTGATTTTATAAGCGGCTAAAACCAGCTCAAGGTCGTCTGCCAGGCTTTCGGCATAAGCACCAAACCATAACCCGAACGAAGACGGCATAGCCACCTGTAAATGGGTATAGCCGGGTAGTAAGGTATCTTTATGTTTTTCGCTTAGTTCGATAAGCTGGGTAAAAAGCTTTTCTGTTTCTTCTACAACCTGTTGCAGCTCATGCCTGAAAAATAGTTTCAAGTCGACCAAAACCTGGTCGTTACGTGAGCGGCCGCTGTGGATTTTTTTGCCGGCGTCGCCAATGCGCTGGGTAAGCAGCATTTCAACCTGCGAGTGTACATCTTCCACACCCGGCTCAATGGTGAAATTACCTTTTTCAATATCGGCATAAATGTTTTTAAGCTCGCGTTGTACCTGTTCAAGATCCTCGGCGCTCATCAGGCCTATGCTTTGCAGCATTTGGGTGTGCGCCAATGATCCCAGCACATCAAACGCGGCCATCTGTGCATCAAATTCGGTATCACGGCCAACAGTAAAATTCTCTACCAGCTCATTAACATTCGTGGTTTTTTGCCAAAGCTTACTCATGGTGCAAATATGAGAAATATTACTGATGAGAAGTAATCGATGTACAAGCTTTATTAGGTTTACAAGGCCCGTTTAAGCCCTTCCCATTTCACAACCCATTGCCCGTCTTTAGGGAAACCGGGAGCATTGCCTGCCGGAGCACCATCCCAACCCGCTGCCATCAGCGCGACTGCATATAATAATCCGCCGTTGCCGGGAAAGTAGGGAAACGGGCCGCCGCCACCCACCAAACCATGCTCTTCCAGGTCAAAGCTTTTATAGTTCAGCAAGTATTCTATCGCTTTATCGCCGTGGCCCAAACGTGCGGCGCACATGGCCAGCATCGGGAAATCCCAACCCCAGGTACGGTCGAAGCGCCAGGTTTCGCTTACTTTGGTAAATGTTTTTTCCATTGTTGGGATGTCCACACCATCACCGGGCAGTAAACCGTAAGCGCCTGTTAATGCCGGGTGCTCAAAATTGTATTTGGTCCACATGTCGGTTATGTTTTCCCATGATTCGTACATGCCATCTTTAACCGGCAACTTTGATAGTTTGGCAAGTACTAAGGCATATTTGGGATTAGCCGATATTTTTAACCGCTTTCTCCATTTTTGAGCCAGTAATAAACCGGTGCGCCAATAGCTTAATTCGAACGTTGGGTTATAGCATGTCCTTGGGTTAGCATTTTCAGAAACCACCTGCAGCGGATAGCCCAGTATATAACGGTCCTGCTCTTTATTATAATAAGGATATGACGCCATGAAATCCGCCGTCTGGATAACTACCTCACCCCATTTAGCCAATGTTTCTTTTGTGGGATTTGTGCGATAGGCCAGCTCCGCAAAAAATATAGGGTGGGGTTGCTGCCAGATCAGTAGCGGATTTATTTCATTTGGCCATTCCCAATGTTCGTTATCACCTACCGTTTTAGGCCAGCGTGCTCCCTCATAACCCTGTCGTTTAGCTCTTTGTTGCGATGTTTTTAAATTTGATTGGTACACCCGCATACTTTTATCCATCAGCGGCAAGCGGCCCCATAGCGCGTAATGCGCTTCGTGCCACCATATCATCTCGAAGTGATATTTACCAAACCAGCCGTTGTTTACCAAGCCGCTTTCCTGGGGTGGGGTCGAGCCTATTTCATTAACCGCCATAATGTATTGAGACAGCACTATGCGTCGCTCCAGTTCTTTCCACCGTGGGTCTTTACTGGCCGAAAGATCAATAGCGCCGCCACTTTGCCAAAATTTTACCCAATGGTTTTGGCTGGCCGCTTTAACTGCGGCATAGGTTGGCAACGCAGTTTTAATTGATGTTTTTGAAAACGATAATACTAGATCAACCTGTGTTTTACCGGTAGGCATCAATTCATACCGGTGCAATTTAGTGTTTTTTATTGTCGCACCGTTTGCCCATTTTAAGCCTACGTCAAACTTAGTATCATCCAGTGTACGATGAAAAAGGGCATTGTCGTTGTTTATAATGGCTTCTGTTTGGTGTTTATCCGGGCTGTTCCAGTCGGCACCGCCGTCAAACTGGCCGTGTGATGCATAGGGAAACTCCAGGAAGAACCCTATCTGCCCGTCATTCAGGTTTGGCGCTTCTACATGTATAGCAATGCCGTCCTGGTCAGGGTTTCCAATAGTGGTTATCTTCACAGGTTTTCCATCTACCTCAAATGTTCTGGTTGCTATGCCGGTCCACAGATCGAGTTTTTGAAGCGGATGCTGCAGATCATTCAGCACTACAGCCGAGCCGTCTTTTTTCTTCAATATAAATCCAAAACGGCCAAGATTTAACCGTTGCGGGTTAGCTATCATCCAGTCAGTCAACTCCGGTTGTTGCGGGTTTTGAATATCATATCGTACCATCCGACCCTGGGTATCCCATTCCTGACCTTTAAAATCAGCAGGCGTTTGCCCGTTTGGCTCAGCGAATTTATGCCATCCCCAATCAGACATGGTATTTGCATCCTGGGAGAATGTTTGCAAGCCCGTAATGTCAAAACCAAAAGCGAAGTGCCCATTACCCACCTGGGTAGGGCCATGTAAGTTTCTGTCGGTGATGTTTAGGTTATGCCTTGTTACCAATGCTTTACGGTCTATTTTTCCGGCTGACTGTCCGCTCGCGACTGATCCCCAAAAGAGCAATAATAAAAACAAGGCAGCTATTTTTGTGGTTGAGGTTATTTGATTTTTTGTCATCATAGGTATCATTATTAATTAAAGACAACGAGGCCTTCACGAACTTGCTTTTTACTGAAAAACTTATTTATTCGGACTAACTGGGTATGAACTGCTAACCTAAAAATAAATTTGAGGGTAGCTGTCCTGTACTGTCCTGTATCAGGATTTATTGGATGATTGAATTATAAATACGTCATTGTCTTTTTGATAAATAAGTTATAAGTTTAGCAAACTAATTGCCTAACCATCGCCGGTAATGTCATCACAAAAACTTCACTTTAACGTAGCATACTACCTATTATTAATAAATTGCATATTACTAACATCCTGCGCTACTATCAGCAATTCGCGTACAGAACACATAACTGTTTATACCCCAAAGCCATCAATACTTGTAATAGAGAATGATTCTGTAAAAACTAAAAAAAACAAAGCCGGGTTAGATGTGGTAAGACAGAAAAAGCCTTTTGAGTTTACCGTTTTAACAGACTCGGATAAGAAAAAAATCACATTGAATTATAGAAACTCTGTCGCTTTTTATGCCAATATTTTTACGAACTATGGAATAGGTATGCTGGTTGATCGGAAAAACCCCAAACGATACGGTTATCCAAAGAAAATTTATATAAATGCTGGTAAAGGCCTACCCATATACACGACTAACGATTGGGTGTATAAAAAAGGAGATGTATTACTGGATATTTCATTTCCGTATGTAAACAGTTTTCATTTAGTGCCTGATGGGTATAAAGCCAAAGACAATACCGGGTTTATGGGGTTTGCCATGGGGGTAGATTATTTCCATAGTGATAAGCAGTTTATTAATTTTTCGGCCGGTGGTGTATCAGATTTCTTTTTACCATTTCCGGCGCCGGTAGATTTTTCTGGCGAACGTGAGCAGATGAGTTCTACGTTTTTAACCTTATCTAACAATCATGTTGTGAATAGATTTTCGTTTGGTTATGGCATTTCTTATAGCCAAAACACATGGCATTTATCAGATTACGGCAGAAGGTTTGACACGACTGCTGTAATTACGCCGATAAAAGATCCAATAAATAAAACTAACCGGGCTTTAGGGTTTGTTTTTACGTATTATTTTAAGGTATTTGGAGGGTTCACTCCCGGTATTATTTATCGCCCTACTTTTTTACGATTTAATACCGCCGACAAATTTAAATATGAACATTTGATCAGCCTTGACCTGGCATGGAAAATACCGTTAAATTAATAGGGCGGGTTAAACTATCCTTTCCAACATCTTTACATACAATTCAATGCCTTCGCGGATCTCATCCACATAAACAAACTCATCCGCGCTGTGTGAGCGTGCCGAATCGCCGGGGCCCACCTTGATGGATTGAATATCTAAAAGCGATTGGTCTGAGGTAGTAGGAGAGCCATACGTAATTCTGCCCAGCGCGATGCCCGCCTGCACAATAGGGTGCTGCCTGTCTATCGACGATGGTTTTAAGCGGATGGAACGCGGCGTTACTTCGCAGTTTACATTTTGGCGGATAATCTCGAGCACCTCTTCGTTGCGGTACGCGTCGGTAACCCGTACATCAACCGTAAAGTTACAGCTTGCCGGCACTACATTATGTTGCGATCCGGCATTGATAATAGTAACTGACATCTTGATCGGCCCGAAAACATCACTCTCTTTAGGGAACTTAAAGGTGCGAAACCACTCGATATCCTTCATGGCTTTATAGATGGCGTTGTCGCCTTCTTCGCGGGCGGCATGGCCGGCTTTGCCGTGAGCAACACAGTCCAACACCATCAAACCGCGTTCCGCAACAGCTAATTGCATGAGGGTAGGTTCGCCTACAATGCCAAAATCAAGCTGGCCCAGTTCGGGGATGATCAGCTCTAAACCATTAACACCGGAAATCTCTTCTTCGGCAGTGGTAGCTAAACAGAAATTATATTTAAGGTCCGTCTTTTCATAAAAATAAAGGAAGACTGCTATCAGCGATACCAAACAACCACCGGCATCATTGCTGCCCAGGCCATATAGCTTGCCATCTTCGGTAACAGCGTCAAACGGATCGCGGGTATAACCCGAATTTGGTTTAACCGTATCATGGTGCGAGTTAAGCAAAATGGTTGGTTTACCGGCATCAAAATGCTTGTTCCACGCCCAAAGATTGTTCATTTTACGGTGCGGAACGATATCGTGGGTTTTCAGGAAGTTTTCGATCAGATCGGCCGTACGGTCTTCTTCTTTGCTAAAGGATGGGATAGAAATAAGCTGCTGTAAAAGCTGTACTGCCTGTTGGTATAATGTGTTTGTGTCGGTCATATTTAAGTAGATGCGCAACTATTACGCTTTACAGCACAAAAGTAAACATTTTGTTATTGCGAGTAACGAAGCAATCGCCACTTTAAAATCAATCACCAACTCACCGCGATTGCCGCGTATCGCTCACAACGAAAGTAAGACGTTGCAAATTGACAATAGTTTAAGCCCCCTCTCTAAATCTACCCCGGTAGGGGAGACTTTTTAAAGCCCTCCCTACCGGGGATGGTTGGGTGGGGCTAACCAAATAACCCTTTATCCCTGTCAATAAATTGGGGGCGGTGCAGGTTAAGCCCCAGTTTCTGGTTTAACTGTTCTGATACATAGTCTGCCAGCTCGGGCGAATAGCGCTCGTCGTGCTGGTGCATAAAGAACCAAACGCTTTGCAGGCCCATATCGCGCCATTGCTTTATGCGGTCAACCCATTCGTCAACCCGTAAATAGTCTGTTTTATCAAGGCTGTTACCTACAAAGCGGATAAACGCGTGCGGCGTGGGCAAATTCATGTGTACGCAATCGCGCCTGCCGGATGCATCCGTAATTACAGCGCCCATGTTTAACTCATTAAACAGGTTAAAAACGGTTTGGCGCACTTCATCATTAGCAAACCACTCTTTATGGCGCAGTTCAACAAACACGGGAATGTCTTTAGGTAATTGTTCAAGATATGCCTTTAATTCGGGGTAGCTTTTAGGCGTAAAATTATCGCTTAGCTGCAAAAACAACGGACCCAGCTTATCGCCAAAGGCTAAAATACCTTCGTAAAAAGTAGTGGTTATTTCCTCAGCGTTTTTAAGGCGGCGGATATGGCTGATGCTTTGCGAAAACTTGGGGCAAAATTTGAAATCCGGACTTTCCGCAGCCTTATCTTTCCACTTGCTGATGGTTGAGGCGGGATAGAGGTTATAGAAAGTTGCGTTAAGCTCGATGCAATCGAAATGCTTAACATATTCGTCTAAAAAGTTAGCATCCTTAGTTTTCGGCGGATAGATCTTGCCCACCCATTCTTTACGTCCCCATTTGGCACAGCCCACATGCACTTGCAAAGGCGAACCGTTTTTTGCGGCGCTTAATGTCTTAATGGTCAATTCCGGATCGGGCGGTAGGGTAAAGTCTACCATTGGTAATTCTTCGGGTGTTACGCGGCCAAATTCCATGTTGTAAATGTTTGCGGCAAGTTAAATATTTTGTTTGAACCGCTGACCCTTCGAATTGTTTAAAAACCCGTAGAGACGCAATACTTTGCGTCTCTACGGGTTGGTTTGGGGATTATAAAAACATACCGCCTGATGCTTCAATTCTTTGCGCGTTGATCCAGCGGGCATCTTCGGTGCATAAAAAGGCTATCACACCGCCAATATCGTCTGGCACACCTACACGGCCTAGTGACGTAATGCTGTTCATATAATCATGCAATTGCGGGTGCTGCTCGAACGCGCGTTTGGTAAAATCTGTTTCGATAATACCCGGCGCAACCATGTTTGCCGCGATCTTTCTTGCACCAAGCTCTTTGGCCAGGTATTTGGTAAATATCTCTATAGCGCCTTTCATTGATGCATAGGCGGCGTAACCCGGTGTTGCAAAGCGGGTAAGCCCGGTAGAGATATTGATGATACGGCCACCATCGGCAATTAACGGTAAACTTTTTTGGGTTAAAAAGTAAACGCCTTTAAAGTGGATGTTAAAAAGGTTGTCAAAATCTTCTTCGGTGGTTTGTGCAAACGGCGAGGCTGCGTCAATACCGGCATTGTTTGCCAAAAAATCAAACTGGTCTTTCCCAAATTTATCTTTTAGCGTAGCTGATAATTGCTCAATAAATCCATCAAATGATTTGCTGATGCCTGTATCTAATTGTAAAGCTGCCGCTTTTACGCCGGTTGCTTCAATTTCGGCAACTACGGCCTCTGCCTCTTCTTTTTTACTGCGATAGGTGATGATTACATCAAAACCTTTTGCGGCTATCT
Source organism: Mucilaginibacter sp. (assembly GCA_028287975.1). Lineage (GTDB taxonomy): Bacteria > Bacteroidota > Bacteroidia > Sphingobacteriales > Sphingobacteriaceae > Mucilaginibacter. Next base: position 13,378 of record JAQBOP010000245.1, read on the forward strand.
TATGTGCCGCGTTTTTGCCAAGGCCCCTGCTCCCGCCGGTAACCAATGCTATTTTATTTTTCTGTTCCATTTTTCTTTATGATTGACAGTACAAAGTTACAGCCAATCAACCCGTAAATAATGGTTAACAGTTCAGATAAAATGGTGACAGTTTCAGTATTTTTAGTGCGCGTAGGCTTGCATCAGCATATGCTCGCGGTACTGCTTGGGGGTTACACCCTCAAACCTTTTAAAAAATTTGGTAAAGTTTGACGGATCGAAAGTAAGTTTAAATGCTATCTGCGCTATTGACTGGTCGTTATCCTTCAACATGTCTTTGGCAATAACCATTATCTTTTCTTCAAAGAAAAAGCAGGGTGCTTTGCCGGTGGTTAGTTTAATGGTATTGCTTAAATGGGTAGGGTGGATGTGTAAAATTTCGGCAAAATCCCTTATCTCAAACATGTCCGGCAGATCGTTCTTTAACAGATCGTCCAGGTGTTTGTCAATCTCCTTCAAAAAATCAGCAGTTATTTCATACTGACGGGCAAGGATCTTTTTTGGGATGGGTGTTGCCATTTGTAAAACAAATTTAAGACAATAAATCTACCTTAAACTTGGGCGCCATTCTTTTTTTTGATGCCTGTTCATAAGCGTAGGCCAGTTTGATCAACTCGGGCTCGCTAAACGCTGCACCGAAGAACGATAGCCCCATTGGTAATTCGTTCCAAGCACCCATGGGCACCGTAATGTGCGGGTAACCCGCCATCGCCGCAGGCGAAGAAAATGAAAAGCCATTGTCGTAGTCGCCGTTAACCAGGTCAATACAAATAGCAAAACCATTGGTTGGGCCTATTATGGCATCCAATTTATTTTTTTGCAGGATGTTATCTATGGCAGCGCGTGTGCCGGCATGCGATATTTGCAACGCATCGGTATATTCTTTACTGGTTAGATCGCCTTTTTGTTGGGCTTGCTCCATGATCTCCTGCTTAAAATAAGGCATTGCCTTACCGGCGTTCTTCTTGTTAAAGTCGATCACGTCCTGTAGCGACTTTACTTTTGCGTTGCAATCGCTTAAATATTTATTCAACCCATCTTTAAACTCATAAAGCAGTACGGTAAATTCGGCTTTACCGGCATCTTTTAAGTCTTTTAAAAGCTCAATCTCTATGACTTCGGCGCCCCGGCTTTTTAAAGTTTCAATAGCGGCCTTAAGTAAGGCCTGCATTTCTTCGTTGCCTTTAAAAGCATCTTTTTCCACCCCGAGGCGTTTGCCTTTTAAACCGTTCTTATCCAGGAACAAAGTGTAATCTTTTTCAGCCTTGCCTTTGCCGGCTAATGTGGCGGCATCCTGCGCATCGATGCCGGTAAGCGCGCCGAGCAATATTGCCGCGTCTCTAACCGTGCGTGCCATTGGCCCGGCGGTATCCTGCGTAGCAGAGATAGGTATAATGCCCGAGCGACTCAACAAGCCAATTGTAGGCTTTATACCCACCAACCTGTTAACCGACGACGGTGACACTACCGAACCATCTGTCTCGGTACCGATAGCTACCGCGCATAAATTAGCAGATGCAGCCGCGCCTGAGCCGGCGCTTGATCCGCTGGGGTTCCTGTCTAAAATATAAGGCCCTTTGGTTTGCCCGCCACGGCTGCTCCACCCACTGGTAGATCGTGTCGACCTGAAGTTAGCCCATTCACTTAAATTGGTTTTGCCTAAAATAACCGCTCCTGCCTTGCGCAGCTGGCGTACAATAAATGCATCCTGCTTGGCAAAATTATCTGCCAGGGCCAATGATCCGGCAGTGGTATGCATATTATCGCCGGTATTGATGTTGTCTTTTATTAAAACAGGGATGCCATGCATGGGGCCGCGTACCTTGCCATTCTTGCGTTCTTTATCCATAGCAAAGGCCATGTTCATGGCATCTTTATTCACCTCGATAACCGCGTTTAATTTAGGGCCGGCTTTATCAATTGCAGCAATGCGGTCAAGATATAATTGTGTAATGGATTGCGATGTATATTCGCCACTTTTCATTTTTTGCTGAAGCGTATCTATGGTAACTTCGTTTAAGGCAAAATCATCTTTCGGGTTATCGGTATTTTCGGTTTTTGTTCCCGGTAAACTGTTGCATGACACCGTGGAAGCAACAGATAAAGCTAAACCGGCCAACGATCCGGTCTTGATAAAATTTCGCCTTTGCATAAGGTAATGAGTTAGGTACTAAAATTAGCAAAAAATGTTTCTGTTTTAAGTATAATTTCACCATCTTGCTGTTGCCGTTAAACCTTTCACAATAAACATAGTTTAATATTAAACTGCAAAGGTTAGTTATGGCATCAGGGTTTACCAGGTTTTCTTTTTTAGTATGGATGCTACCCCTGGTATTGTTAAACGCCTGCAACAGCCATAAAAAAGTTTATACCAGCAACTGCGACCACGATATCATCTTTAAACATGTTGATTACGCCCACCTGATGGATAGCTTAAAATACTACGATCAGAAATATGTGGAAGTATCCGGGCGGTACACATCGGGCAAGGAGCAGTCTGCTTTGTTTAGCGATAGCCTTTACATCATACAACCTGCCAAAGCCTTTTGGGTAAATTTTAGCACCGATTGCCCGTTGTATTTATCAGGAACGCACGTTGGTTTTTTTGATTATGATGGCGGTGGTTTTACCCGCATTAACGACAAAAAAATTAAGATCCGCGGTAAAATAGATCTGCACAATCACGGCTATCAAAAGCAATACAAAGGCTGTATTGATCATGTCAGTTTTATCGAGCTGTAATGCTAAAAAAGAGTGTCTTATTTGTTTTGAATATTAATCAGATGGTTAGCTGCAGGCCATCATAGGCCAATTCAATGCCCGGCGGCAGTTCGGCAGCTACGTCTGCATGTTTGCCCAGGCGATGGCTGATATGGGTAAAATAGGTTGTTTCTGCACCAATTTCGCGCGCGAATGCTATAGCCTCGTCAAGTGTAAAGTGCGAGATGTGGTTTTCTTTCTGCAGCGCGTTTATCACCAATATCTTTGAGCCCAATATCTTTTGCTTTTCTGTATCTGATATGGTCTTGGCATCGGTTACATAGGTAAAATCATTAATGCGGTAACCCAGTACCGGCAGCTTATAATGCAATACTTCGATAGGGATAAAATGGATACTGCCGATATCAAATGGCTCAAGATCTATCGGGTAGATATTAACCTGCGGTATGCCGGGATATTTAAACTCGGCAAATACATAAGGGAACTCACGCATCAGCGCAGCCTGTACCCGCGAATCGGCATAAATATTCATCGGCGCTTGCTGCTTGAAATTGAAAGCGCGGATATCGTCCATGCCGGCTATATGGTCCTTATGTTCGTGGGTATAAACCACAGCGTCTAAATGCTGTACGTTGGCACGCAGCATTTGGTACCTGAAATCGGGGCCGGTATCAATTACAACTGTCTTGTCCTCGGCCTCAATAAGGATAGACGACCGCAGCCTTTTGTCGCGTTTGTCCACAGAGGCGCAAACCGCGCAGCCACACGCGATAACAGGTACACCCTGCGAGGTTCCGGAGCCAAGGAAGGTGACGATCACAGTTGCAGTTTGGTTTGTTTAAGTTGTTGTAAAAAAGTAACCTGTTTATCGTCAAGCAGGTTATGATCTATTTCAAGCTCACGGGTAAGCTCGGCCAGCGACAGGATCTTGCTTTCTAAATTCGAGAAACGGTTAACTACAATTATTTTACTGTTTAACAGCATGCATGCCCCGGTTTTAAAATTACCCTTTTCATAACGCACTTTGTAGCCTGCCGATTTAAGCAGCATCTCCAGTTTTTCGAGCGTATGGGTAGTAAGGGTTAACATTAACCAAAAGTAAGCATAATGCAGAAAGGAAAAAGGATTAAGGTAAAAATAGGGGTGGGGTACAATAATTTATCTAAAAATAGTAATAGCCATCATTTGTAAATAAAGGATTATAAGATGATATCTTTAATTCACGGTCAGACCGGGTTTTACCCGTCAAATCCGAACAGCAGATGTATCATTATCGTACATGTTTAACCTTTAATAGGTATTTAAAGTGTTAATTTTTAACGATTTATAAACTTGGCATCTGCTTGGTTAACAAGGTAGTGATGAATAAACTCAAACCCTTAGTTATTTTATTATTGTTTGTTTGCTGCTTTTTTAAGTTTTCACAGGCACAAGAAATTCAAAAGAAATTAGACAATTTTTTTTCCACTATCAACCAGAATGGCGAGATCAGCGGCAGTGTGCTGATAGCAGAAAACGGGAAGATCCTTTATCAAAATTCTTTTGGCTATGCTGATGCTCAACTGAAAATTCCAAACACTGCAAATACGCTATTCCAGATTGCTTCCGTATCTAAATTATTTACGTCTATTGCAGTTCTTCAATTGTACGAGCGAAAGAAGCTGGATATAACCGATAAGTTTATTAACTATTTCCCCGAATTCCCTTATCCGGATGTTACCATCAAACAATTGCTTTCGAATACATCTGGGATTCCGGATGTGGGCGACGTACTTGTGCCGCTTTGGAGGTTAAACAAAGACACCATTTTTATCCTACATGACATTATCCCGGCACTCAAATCGCAGAAACTGCCATTGGGCTTTAAGCCCGGAGAAGGCTGGGATTATTCCAATACCAATTTTAGTTTGCTGGCGTTGCTGGTAGAAAAAGTTAGCGGCGAAAAATATGCTGCTTATCTTTCAAAAAAGATATTTATACCTGCGGGCATGCAAAGCACTTTTCAGAAAACATCGGGCGCAAATCCCTATATACATCCAAACGTAGCCTATAATTATGCCTGGCCTCTTATATCTTCCATGACGCCCGTCCGGGTTGATTCATTTGCAACGAATGATTATAAAGTGCACTACCTAGCCGAGCCCGCTGAAGGTGATGCCAATGTATACACTTCCGTATCTGATCTGGTAAGTTTTAATAAATCGCTGTTTAACGGCCGTTTGTTAAAGTCAAGAACGATTGGCCTGCTTTTTACACCTTCGACCCGGAATAACGGAAGAAAATTCACCTTAAATGGTGTTGAATCTGAAATAGGCGTGATCGGTGATTTCTACTGGGGCCTTGGCAACCGCATTGATGTGGACAGCACCATGGGAAAGATTGTATGGGTAAGCGGCGGCCTGCCCGGTTGCTCAGCCAATATGATCCAAGACCTCACCAAGCATCAGTTGTTGATATGGTTAAATAACAAGGAAAGCCCTTCAGCCATGGATAATATTTTTGGTGCATTAAACATGATCAATGGCAGAACTGTAATGGTCAAAAAGGCAAAACAGCAGGCGGCTGCGGTCTATGCCCGGTCACTGATTAGTGAAGGCGAAGACGCTGCGTTTGCTAAACTGATAACAATGGCACCCGATACTGTCAATTATAGCCTGACCGAAAATGCAATGAATGACCTGGGCTATGAATTCATTAATGATCAAAAGACCAACCTGGCCTTGCAAACCTTTCGCGCCGCGGTGTCTGTATTGCCCAATAGTGATAATTTGTTTAACAGCTACGGCGAAATATTAGCCAAGTCGGGTAAAAAAGAAGCCGCCATTATCATGTATAAAAGATCGCTTTTGTTAAACCCTAAAAATGAAGATTCGCAAAAAGCTTTGGCAGAGTTGCAGCAGAAATGACAATTATCATGCTAAAGCCGCTATTTATTTACTTTCCTATTATAATTAATTTTTTAGCCGGCGATCTTGTCTTTGTATATATATCCAATTAGCACTCATATATTTCTTACGCCCAGTCAAACTCAAAAATTTTACCATTCATGCGCCATTTTTTGGGTTGGATATTTTCCATCCAGTCCAACGGTTCGCCAAGGGGTTGTACTTTTGCCGCCTGGGCAAATGCCGTTTTTATGGCAGCCTTTTGTGCCTCGCCGGTAGCTTCAGGCTGCGCCGATACAAATAACGGCGCACCACTTTGCGCCAAAAGTTCCAGCCATTGTTTATTGCGGCTCCAGGCTATTTTAGTGGTCAGTCCTACGCAGTCGCCGTCAACCGCGTAAAAGCGGTTATGCTGCGGCAGGCGGAAAGCCAGGGTATTAATGCCCATTTTGCGGGTACGTTCCCATTCGTTGCCGCTGGTATCATCGCCAATGCGGCACATTTCAAAGATCCCCGCGCTCAAATGGCTCATGGTATTGCAACCGATAATATAAATGCCATCGCCTGCCGCTTCGCGGATGGCACGGTACAGGCCCAGGATGATCTCGGCAGTTGTTTTGGTGCGGTCATTAAAGTTCCAGCCCGGCGAGGTAATGCTCTCCTTCATATCAAAACCCCAGCGGCCTGTAATATCGTAGGTGCTGAAATCATGCTTCACCATTTCATAACCCCATTGCTTGTAAACTTCAAAATTATGTTTAATACGCGCTATGTTTTCAGGTATGGTTGGGTCAAGCACCGGGTTCTTCGGGTCGTCCCTGCCGGGGATCTTTGGCGCCAGCAAACTTGCTTTCTCGTCATGGCGGGCGCAAAGCGGGCGCATCCACAAGCCGGGGCGCATACCCTGTTTCTTTATCTCGTCGCCCAACAGGTGCATGTCCTTGAATTTATCATTGGGTTTTGAAAAATCGTCGTTCCACCCGCCGTCGCCCGGTAAATAAGGCGAGTAGGTAGCCCAGCCCGCGTCAATTACCGAGAATGGTTTATTGTTGGTATCGGTAACCAGCTCGCTCATGGTGGCGGTGGTGTTTTTTATCAGGTCGAAGTTATTGTTACCGTAAGCAAAATACCAATCGTTTATGCCGTAAATGGGCTGTTTGGGCAAACGCGGTTTCTCGCACATCATGCCGCAAAAACGGTGGTCAGTCTGGAACGGACTTTCGCCCGGTTTACTTTGCATGGTAACAAGATCAGCGGCGTGCAAAGTACGGTTGCCCAGCAATACACCATTACCACCTGAATGTGTATCCAAGGTAAGCTCCAAACTCTTATCGCTTAAACCCCACCAGCAAATGGTGTTGGCGCCGGTTTTTACGCCAAAGCAAGCGGTGTGTTTGGCATCGTTTATCAATACATACCATGGGTTTTTAACGCCGGCGGTATCGGTTTTCCATTGCAGGTCGCCGTATGATCGTTCCCAGTGATCACCTAAAAACAGGGCCTTTGCCGGCATGTTATGCGCCCATTTTAACCGCACAGCGTTTAACTGTTGCGTCGGCGAGGTCACATAAATTCCTTTGGCATTCCCGTTTGTTTTTACAACAACTTCAATATCCTTATGACTAAACTTAGTGCCGTTGGTGCCGGTAAGTTTGAACCATTCATCGCCGCTTTGCGCCCAGACTTCGGCAGGCAGGGCCATGGCGGTTGTTTGTGCCGATGTTGCATAAGTTAACCTGCTTAGTAATAAAGCAACTGCGGATGTTGAAGATAATTGAAGGAAATGTCGTCTTTGCATAATTTTAATTGCTGTTTTTTGTACGGTAGTAACGGGATTTACGAGCTTATAATTGGCCCGCTAAACATACAAGAATAATAGCATTTTACTAAATAATATTGGCATTTAGCCGGATTTTTAAGCGGAAAAGAGGTAAAGAAATGGCTGACGAAAAAATATCACATTGAATGGTGATTTTAGTTATTAAAAAAATTAATTTGCGCTTGCAATCATTAACCAATTGTAAAAAGTACACTTTAATACAACCAGCTGATAAATAGTATGTTATTATTAGGAATTGACATAGGTACGTCGTCGGTAAAAGTGTCTGTAGTTGACGCTTCCAGCCAAAAGACGATAGCCTCGGCACAGTACCCCGATACGGAGTCGCCGATTACTTCATTGCAGCCGGGATGGGCAGAGCAATCGCCCGATATGTGGTGGCAGCAGGCGCAACAGGCCATTGCCTTATGCAATAGCAGCAAGAAATATGATCCGCAGGATATAGCGGCAATTGGTATCGCCTACCAGATGCATGGATTGGTATTGGTTGATAAGGATCAGAAACTGCTGCGCGACAGCATTATCTGGTGCGACAGCCGTGCGGTAGAAATAGGCGAGCAGGCTTTTGATGCTATCGGCCATGAAGAATGTTTATCGCATTTATTGAATTCACCGGGTAATTTTACCGCGAGCAAACTGGCCTGGGTAAAGAAAAATGAACCGGCCATATACGAGCGGGTAGACAAAATAATGCTTCCCGGCGATTATATAGCCATGAAGCTGAGTGGTGAGATCACTACATCGATTTCTGCCTTGTCTGAGGGTGTTTTCTTTGATTTTATAAATAATAGTATATCTAAAGCAATTATTGACCATTACGGGTTTAGCGAGACTTTGTTCCCTCAGGTGCAGCCTGTGTTTTCGAACCACGGCGGCGTGTTAGCCTCGGTAGCTGCGCAGTTAGGTTTAAAGGCAGGTATCCCGATCGCTTATAAAGCCGGCGATCAGCCGAATAATGCCTTGTCATTAAATGTGTTGAACCCGGGCGAGGTTGCTGCCACAGCAGGAACGTCGGGCGTGATCTATGGTGTGAGCGACAAGCTGACCTACGATCCGCAGTCGCGCGTTAATACCTTTGCACACGTTAACTATACCGAACAACAAAAAAGCCTGGGCGTGCTGCTATGCATCAATGGCACAGGCAGCCTTTACCGCTGGACGAAGAACCTTTTTGGTTCGGCTGTCAGCTATAACCAGATGAACCAGGAGGCTACAAAAGTGCCTTTGGGTAGCGATGGATTGCGCATATTGCCTTTTGGCAACGGCGCCGAGCGGATGCTGAACAACCAATTGGTAGGCGTTCATTTTCATCATATCGATTTAAATTTACACACACAAGCACATATATTTAGAGCAGTGCAAGAGGGGATAGCTTCAGCCTTCCGTTACGGTGTGGATATTATGCGCGAAAACGGCATGAACCCAACCGTGATCCGTGCGGGCAAAGCTAATTTGTTTTTAAGTGATCTTTTCGCGCAGACTTTTGTAAACGCCACCGGTATCCCCGTAGAATTGTATCATAACGATGGCAGCGTTGGCGCGGCGTTGGGCGCGGGGATAGGCGCGGGCATATTTACATCGCCTGCCGAAGCTTTTAAACAAATGCACCCGCTGCAACTGATCGAACCGACATCAACAGCATTTGAACCGGTTTACCAGGAATGGAAATCGCTCCTGGTTAAACAACTATCCATAACAAACTAAATACGGTAAAATCTATAAAACAAAAATATAATGGCAAAAATAGTAACAGGCGAAACAGAATTTTTTAAAGGTATAGGCC
>JAQBOP010000287.1 GCA_028287975.1 Mucilaginibacter sp.
CATAATGGTTATGATGGGGAACTTAAGCTGCTTCATGGTATCGCCAAATACAGCCATACCCTTCCGATAGGTTAAACCCACAAGAGGCATGGCAATTAAGGCCGCGAAAAACACCGCCGTACCTGCTGCTGATAAGTAGTTAAACTTGAAGATATGCGGCAGCAATGCGCCTTTAGCATCGGCAATAGCATTGTGCAAACCGGGGAACTCAAATTGTACCTGTCCCTTGGCATTCAGAAATTCTTTTACAGGCGGCAATCCCCAGGTTAAAATAATGATGGTCAGCAGTAAAAATGGCGACCAGGCGGTAATTACCTCGCTTGGCGAATATTCATCCTGAACTACTGTCAGCGGCGACCGTTCATTTTTAAACCGCCAAATGGTCTTGGGTTTCCAGAACCTAAGAAATATTACGAGTGATATGATGGAGCCGATCCCGGCAATAATATCAGGCAGTGCCGGCCCCACAAAATTTGAGGTGACGAACTGAAGGACGGCAAATGAGGCACCTGACACCAGAATGGCCGGTAAAACCTCCATCGCTTTTTTAAAGCCCGACATGAGCACTACCAGGTAAAGCGGTGTAAACAAGGACAAGATGGGCAGCGTGCGGCCTATCATTTGCGAAAGCTGCATTTCGGGCAGGCCCGAAACCTGCGATGCTACCGTTATCGGTATGCCTACCGAACCAAATGCTACCGGCACAGTATTGGCAACCAGGCATAGGCCGGTAGCATACAAGGGGTCGAACTCCAACCCTACCAGCATAGCCGCGGTTATAGCTACCGGGGCGCCAAAGCCGGCGGTCCCCTCTAAAAATGCGCCGAATGAAAAAGCGATAAGTATAGCCTGCAACCGCCTGTCGGCAGTGATGGACGCCATGGAATGTTTTATGACCTCGAACTGCCCGCTTTTAACCGTGAGATTAAACAGGAAAACCGCGCTGATCACTATCCAGCAAATAGGAAAGAAACCATACAACGCGCCGTTAGTGGCAGATAGTAAGGCCAGCTTCACCGGCATTTTATAAATTACCAGCGCTATGATAATGGCCGCACCGCAAGCCATCAAACTGGCTTTATAACCCTTTGTTTTTTTGATGACCAACGCCCAAAAAATTACCAATACAGGCACTATTGCAACCAGTGCAGACAGGGCTAAACTATTAAGAGGATCAACAGGTTGTATCCAGCTCATGATAATTGGTGATATAAATTTAACAGATTAATTTAACTTATACATCCCGGCACTTTAATGTAGCATGATCTTTACTACAGCACTAACTATTAAACAAAAAAGCCTTTGGACAAGATCCAAAAGCTGTACATATATGTAGATACCCGAAGGGAGTTATAACCCTTATCTGTTAAAATTTACCTACGGCAAATAAGATCGTTAAAGCAGGAATGGCCAATAAAAGATATACCCTTCCCATTTGCTGGTTGTTAGCATTCCCCATTACAAATACGTTATAAAGATCTTTTTTTAAATTGTTGATTTTAGTTTTCATGGTCGTAAAAATTAAATAATACTATGCTGTATTCTGTAATTATGACTATGAAAAAATGCTATAGTTTAATGTTATCCGGGTTAATTGTTTTTATTTAAGCACCTTCTTTTACAGGCACCCCCAACCATGCCCGGGCTATCTATTTGTAGAAAGTTGCAGTTCAGAAACATTTGCCCCGTAGGTGGCTGCCCTTTACCACCAACTTGTGGTGTTGCAAGTATTGTATTACCAATCTATCGGTTGGGTAGCCTCGCCGCCAAGGATATTATTTCTTGTTTTTCTACAAAGGGATAGAGCCTATGGCTCATTGCTTCTAATTTTTTAAACTTGGGGGTACCATAAATAATTATGACGGGTAATTATAAATTCAAAAAGGCTTTAGCCGAATTTTGTCGATAATCTTTAAACGATTACATGAGTCCCCCCTTTTAACTAAAGCCTCTGAGGCTAAAGCGCGCGTCCCTGCACTACCCCGCTGTTCAAGATCTTCTGATCGATATAGTATTGGATCTCTGATTTCTTTAACCCCCAGTTAGGGGCTATAAGCAGTTCGCGGTCGCTTAGGCCAAACAGGCGCTGGATCACCACATCCGGGCGGACCAGCGGCAATAGCTCGCATAAAAATTCGGCATACTCATCCAGGCCGAAAAGTTTAAACGGCTCGCGTTTGTATTTTACGCCCATCACTGAACCTTCAACAATATGCAGGTGATGAAACTTTACAAATTTTATCTGCGGATAGCGGTTTATTTCGTCAGCGTATTTAAGCATCATCTCTTTAGTTTCCCACGGGAAACCAAAAATGGTATGCACACAAATATCCAGCTTGCTGTTCTCTACCAGTTTCAGGGCAGTCAGCAGGTCGTCATGGCTGCAGCCGCGGTTTATCTGGTCAAGCGTTTCGTTATAGATGCTTTCCATGCCCATTTCCAGGTCGACATCAAAACGGTCGGTGTAGCTTTCAAGCAGCGCTATCTTTTCGGCGTCGATACAATCGGGGCGGGTGCCCACGCTCAGGCCCACAATATCTTCGGTGCAATAGCTCAGCGCTTCATCATACAGCATTTTAAGATAATGCACCGGCGCGTAGGTATTGGTATTGGGCTGAAAGTATATAATAAACTTATCGGCTTTATTGCCTTTACGCGCACGCTCCATACCCTCAATAACCTGCTGCTTAATGGTAGACGCGTTACGGCTAACAGATGGCGTGAACGAATCGACATTGCAATACGTGCAACCACCAAAGCCCTTGCTGCCATCGCGATTAGGGCAGGTAAAATTGCCATCTACGATCACTTTAAACACACGGTGCCCTGGGTACTTCTCTTTAAGCCAAGGCCCGTAGTTATTATACCCCTTCTCCCAAATGCCTGCTGATGTGTCTGTTAATTGCATTGTGTTTTATGATTTCACTGATTGATTTGTGATTTCACCGATGGCAAAGATACGTAATGCTATGTGAATGTGCAGATATGCGCATGTGCAAATGTGCGGATGAAAGCGACAGGACCAATCTTTAATCTTCAATTACCAGTCTTCTCCCTTGCAAAACCCGCATTAATAACCTTTATTTACTTTATCAATTAGCCTGTTTTATGAAAAGATCGCTATCCGTACTTTATTTGTGCTTCGGTATTGTTGTAATTGCAAATGCCCAAACCGTGCGCCCTTTTAGACAAGGCGACAGGGTGGTTTTTACTGGCAACAGCATAACCGACGGCGGGCATTACCATTCATATATCTGGCTGTATTACTTAATGCATTACCCAGCCATGCGTTTCAGGGTGTTCAACGCCGGTATTGGCGGCGACGTAGCGCAGCAGATCTATGACCGGCTGGATAGCGACATCTTTGTTCATAAACCGACATTGGTTACGCTAACCTTCGGGATGAATGATACCGGGTACCAGAACCTGCCAAAAGACAAAGCCGACTCAACTTATAAAGCATTGATAGCAAAGTCGCTGGCCAGTTTTAAGCTGATAGAAGATAAATTAAAGCAGCATCCCGAAGCCGAAAAACTGATGATCGCCTCATCGCCATACGATGAAACATCGGCTATTAAGGCTACGCCGTTTAAAGACAAGAATGCCGCTATCATGAAAATAGCACAACAACAGCAGCTTGTTGCCACCCAAAACAAATGGAGCTACCTTGATTTCAATACCCCGATGCTGCAGATCAACGCGCGCGAGCAACAACGCGACCCGATGTTTACCTTACAGGGTTCTGACCGCATCCACCCATCAAACGACGGGCAGATGGTGATGGCCTACGTCTTCTTAAAAGCGCAGGGCCTTACCAATAATAAAGTGGCTAAGGTTGTTATCAATTCGGCAACCAGTAAGGCGGAATCGGAGGAGAATTGTACCTTGACGCAGATTCATTTTAACCCATCGGACATTAAGTTTAACTACCTGGCTAAGTCGTTGCCTTATCCTACGGATACTATCCCGAGCGGCTGGGGCTCGCCGCAGAAGTCGCAGCGCCAGGCATTGCCGCTGGTGCCCTTTACCGACGAGTTTAACCAGGAAGTACTACAAGTAAAAGGGTTGCAAAGCGCTCAGTATTCACTGAAGATCGACAATAAGCAAATAGGCACATTTGCTGCGACCGACCTTGAAAAAGGCATCAACCTGGCAACTTTAACCAACACCCCACAATACCAGCAGGCCATGGCGGTAATGCTGCTTAACGAAGAGCGCTGGGAAATTGAGCGCCGCCTGCGCGAATATTACTGGATGGAATACTCTATCCTAAAACCAAAGGGCTTGTTATTTAATGATAGCGAAGCCGTTGCAGATTCAGTGCAAACCGAGGCTAAGAAAAACTTCTTTATTGCCATGTCATTATCCAGCTATCGTAAGGCACGGTTTAAAAGCGTCCGCGATGCCTGGAACAAGGAAATGGACCTGCTCATAGATCAAATGTACACCATTAACAAACCGGTAACACGCCATTTTGAGTTAACGGCGGTTAAGTAGTAATATGGCGTTGCCTGCGGCCACGCTGTCCGCTCATACTGCACAGGCCTTAGCCACGTGGCCGGTATACGCTGCCATCGTTAACGCGGGGTAGGTGTCTGAACTATGATTTGTTGGATTAAATGATTGCAGGACCAGTTGTTTTGTTTCACGAAAGTGTGAAACAGATGAAACAAATGAAACAAGATTTTGAGTTAATCATTTGACAATAAACAACTTGCCAAAAACCCGTGAAACAAAATGTAACAAAGGATAAGTTAGTAAGCTTACAGCTAAAAACGTTATAACTTGGTGATTATAAGATGCTTGCACTTTGTTATTTTTGACACCTATTTATTGACAATTTTTTTGGTGATTGGGGGTGTTGCAGGTGGCTGGCGGATCCCGGTATGAGCACCGCGGCAATTTGGGAATGTAACGACCACTTTCGTGCAAACTAAACATAACCCGACAATTTGCGTCAGTTTCCGTCAATAAATTGCAGTAAAAAACAATTTATAACAGAAATATGCGGCACTGGCTGAACACGCGTATATAAACCAGCAAGGAATAGGCTACCAAGATCGTCTCAAAGAACCAGGGTTATTAAACACTGCATTCTCCGTGTCTCCTTTAGAAAGCCCTAAGTGGACTAAAATCGATATGATATGTCAAAGAAAGACTACCTACTATTATAATCGTATAAAATTATACCGTCTGTACTATGGTTGAAAACTTACCTTGTAATAAATCAGAAACAGCAATTGCGTTTTGCCAATTTGCGTTTTCTTTAAGAGATAAATAAGATTGAGGAGGTATTAAATTTGTATTAAGAAAATTTGACAATTGAGTAAGATATATTGGATTTTGATAAGGTGTTATATTACTCAACTTTATAGCAAATACTTTATCAATATTACCTGTGTAATTTTTATATTCAGATTGAGAGCAGCCGAGTTCCGAACCATATTGTTCCCAAATTTTTTCTGGAGTATTACTGATTACTTTTTGGATTACTGCATAACCTAAAATTGCTTTATAAGGAGCAGTTGAATATAAAGTAATTCTACGTTGCTCCCATTTGCGATTAAATTTTTTTCTTATTTCAACAACCTTATCTCCACTAAGAATTCTGCTTAAATAATTAGGTTGGATACTCATCATTAATCCATTAACTATATTATTTTGATCTAATGAGTGCATCTCCATAATTTTAGGAAGTTTAGCTAACGTCGAGTTCCAAACTTTCGGAAAAGTCGAGTTGCAAGATAATTCATCTTCTGATTTTCTATATTGTGTTTTGGATTTTTCCATACCTTCAAAGCCAAAAGATGAAAAGAATTTTTTTTCACTTTCCCATAAACTTTCTGGCAAAGTGAAATGTATAGACTTGGCGTTATGTCGAACATCAATAATCATCATAGCAAAAAACAGTTCTCCTATATTTTTATCTTGAAGATTTTTTTCTATATGCAAATGACAAAACTTTGATGAAGTACCTAGTTTGATAACAGCAGTAACAACAGGCTCTTCATTATACAGACCTAAATAAGCTATACGTTGACCATTTTCAATTCCGGGTAAAACTTTATTTTTTAACCACGCTGAGATTTGGGGATACATTTGCTCATGTTTGAGTATGCTCATTTTAAAAAGATTGAGTAAATCAGATTTTGTTGTTACATCTGCTTTAGTGATTTTTACAATCTGAAGATTTGCTTCCGAAGTGAATAAATCCATAAAAATATTTTAAAAGTTTGTTATGTGATATAATTATATTAGATTTTTGTCCATTTATCAAAGTACTTTGATAAAGTCAGTTCCTGATTATTATAAAGAGTTAACTCTTGGTTATCTCCTTCTTCAAAACAATCTTCGGACATCCTGTAAAATACTAGCCTTGCAAGTTTTTCACCGTCAGTTAAATTTACTTTTACGTTGTGACCTCTTACTTCAAAAATTAAAGGTGTTCCCTTTTTTTCATCATTTCTGGTTTCTCCAAAAAATGGATGTGCAAATCCTGCATAATGTATCCTCATTTCTCCTAAAGTCTCGTCCATTGCCTGACAATATACAGCAACTCCTTTTGGTAATGAAATTCTTTCTTTAGATCTCAATATATAAAACTTATCAGGTAATATCGTCAATCTATGTTTCCCGTTGATATAATTAGAGGGCATACATTTCCAATACTTATTAGGATCAAGCTTTTCTTTTCCACTAATGCTAATAAAATCTTCGTTGTTGTCTTTTGCTCCTATTGCTAAAAATGCAGCCACGTTTTCTTCGCCTATTTTTTCATTTTCAAGATTGATAGCCAAAGTACCATCTTTATGGACATCCCCCTTCAAGACAATCTCTGATATACTTAGATTTGGAATAATAGCTTTAGATGGCTCATCTATAAAAAATCTTATTTGTGACAATGAATCACCTTTTTTCACCTTTATATTAAAAGTTATAGGAGTAATTTCTAAAAACATATCACCCGTTGAAATATCTTTAGGATCCATATATTCATAAGCATGCATCCCGTCTACTATCAATCTTGCCACAACATCTAAACGGCCAATAGAGCTTTTTGCTGTAGCCTGAGCATAAATTATATTATCTTTAGCTAAAGGCGAAAAGGATTCTTCAATTTTAAAAACGTACGTATGATTATGGAGTAAAGAAAATTCTCCATTTTTGTTTGCAATTAATGGCGTTGCTAATTCTTTGTTGCTATAAAAAGCTCTGTACTCTCCTCCACAAGGTTTTATGGAACCGTCGATCATTTCATATCCTTCCCCACTTAAATGTAAATCCATTGAAGAATGGTCTGAGGTTTCTGCAAGATCTTTTCCCCGTTTTGCATTTTTTATAAAGCCTTCTTCTATTATTAAATTTAATTGCCGTTTAGATAAAACCCCGGGTATCCAGTTTTTTTCCTTCCAAATCATTTTTCTAGATTTAATTTTTATGTAATTAAAATTACATAAAAAAATGCTTCAAGAAAATAGATCCAAACATATATCAATTAATTTACAACTTTCTAACGTCTTGCTATTAGCAAAATTGCCTGTCTTTTTAAACGCGTATATATAAAATAATGCATAAAGCTTAATAAATTACAAGGTTTTAGCAGTCTTTTGTCTCCGCAGGGTCTCTCGATAGAGGACCCTGAGCTGTATTCAGCCTTATACTCACAATAAGAAACTAACCACGTGTATTGTAGGGTCCTCTATCGAGAGACCCTGCGGGGACGGAATTGAATTAACGGCGGTGAAGTAAGGTAATTCATCTAAAAAGAGAATTACTTTAAACGTTAGGATTTGTGTGTGTGGTTATGGTTATTGTGTTTAGTATTGATGTCCCTTGATTGAGACAAGATTGTATAAATCATCGAAAACTACCTTGCATTTATCATTGCAACCACTCCCTCCATTTCTATAAAACCTGATTTCGTATAAAAATCAACAATTGGTCTGCGTGTAAATAATATGGTCATTTTAACACCGGCTTCATCCATATCATTTTTAACAGTGGCTAACAAACTACTTCCGGCTCCGGAATTTTGAGCGTCAACAGCTACAAATAATTCCTTTAATATAAAGATATTACCGCTGTAATAGGGTTCAATGTTTCCTATCGCGCAGCCTATTATCATTTCATCAATTGCGGCAATCCAGCCCACAAACTTAGGAGTGTTGTAATAGCAGCTTAAAAGTGCTGTCGCTGTTTCGTAGGTCCAGTTATCGTTCCATGGTTCGGTATTATATGCTGCAGGATAGAATTTTGCGCATTTCTTGATCTGTTTTACCGACGTTATTTTTTCTATTTTAATATGGTGTTGCATTTAACGCTCTTGATTTGCGTTATAGTCGAAACCAGTCGTTAGTCCTTACAAATTTTACTGTTCAGTTCGTAATATTTTTGTACAAGGGGCGATACATCCATGTGTTCCTGAGCAATTTATTACCTTTAGCTATGCGGATAAAAATCTACTGCCTGTTTTTACTGACCTTGCTTATCAGCAGTTTTGCAACAGCCGGGCATCGTCACAAAAAACTGATCCGTGTGCTTATCATTGACGGATTTAGTAACCACGACTGGAAACAAACCAGCGCGTTAACCAAACAGATCCTTGAAGAATCGAAGCTTTTTACGGTATCTATATCTACCGCACCGGGCACAGCTGATGATCCGACCTGGGCCAAGTGGGACCCGCCATTTGAAAAATATGATGTGGTGATCCAAAATACAAACAATATTCAAAACCCGGCATTAAAATGGCCGGTACGTGTACAGCAAAGGCTGCAGCGATATGTATGGAATGGCGGCGGCCTTTATGTACTTCATTCTGCCAATAATGCTTTCCCGGATTGGGCGGCCTATAATGACATGATAGGCCTTGGATGGCGGCCGAAAGAAGTCGGCTATGCTTTACAGCTTGATGCTGACAATCATATTGATTCTATCCCGCCGGGCTGGGGCGAGGGCACAAATCACGGCGACCGGTTTAATGCCGTCATTAACATCATTAACAGGCACCCCATCAACATGGGCTATCCCCAAAAATGGAAAACCGCCTCGATGGAGGTTTACAGGTACGCGCGCGGACCTGCAAAAAACTTAACCATACTATCTGCAGCCACCGATAGCGTAACGGGCAAAATATGGCCGGTAGAGTGGGTTGTTAAATATGGCAAGGGCAGGGTTTACGCGTCAAGCATGGGCCATTTATGGAAAGGCGACGTATATCCGCCTGCATACCGGTGCATCGGTTTTGAGACTACCATGATCCGCGTAGCCGAGTGGCTGGTAACAGGCAAAACGACTTATCCTATACCTGCCAATTTCCCTACAAGTGCCCAAACAAGCTTACGCCCTGAAAGTGATTTTCCGTTAACGGGAAATTAGAAAGTGATTGTGCATCGCAGGGTCCTCTATCGAGAGACCCTGCGGGGACGGTAAAGTGATTTCCCGTTGAAGAAAATGTAAGCCCGGCAACTTTAATTAATAAAAATTCTCTTTTTTAAATATTTATCTATATTTGCATTGTCTATAAAAACTATAGGCTTTATATAAATTGATAAATACACTATTAAATAGAACGCTGTTCACTATGCGAATGTCCTTTTCTCAAAAGGTCATGTGTAGCTGTTGTTGTTAAATTTTTTGGCAAGGTTACACTCCAATAACCCTGCTGCAATAACAATTTAGTTTTCTATTTAAGTAAAGTTTCCATGTCAACGTCTAATTATCAACCATCAAATGGGTTGATATCGCTTATAAATCAGCCAAAAAACATTTTAAAAAAGAGCCTGTTGCTACTGGCTTTTAGCGGAACTGTTACCCTACTCTTTAGCTCGTGGGGTACAGCCCGGTATAGTATGGGTGGCTATAATGCGGGGCAGTTGGCTATAACCGACCATCAACTGCGTGTTAGCGGAACGGTTTTAAATTATAAGGCTACCACAGGCTATATGCCACTAACAGACAAAAGCAACAACCCGCTGGCCAATATATTTTATGTGGCTTATACAGCAGGTAACACTTCGGACAATACCCGCCCTGTGACATTTGTTTTTAACGGCGGCCCCGGTTCTGCATCTATCTGGTTACACATGGGTTCCTTCGGGCCGGTTAGGGTTGTATTTAAAAATGACAAAGGCGATGCCCCTGAAAAGCAATATAGCTATGCCGATAATCCGTATTCATGGCTGGGCTTTACAGACCTGGTTTTTATTGACCCGGTTGCTACGGGTTACAGCCGTGCGCAGGAAGGCGTAGATGTTAAACAGTTTTATAGCTATAAACGGGACGTAGCATCAATAGGCGAATTTATCAAGCGCTATTTAGAACAAAATAACAGGCAAGCAAGCCCCAAATTTTTAGCCGGCGAAAGCTATGGCGCTGTACGTGCTATTGGCCTGGCCCAATATTTACAGGATAATTACCGGATAACTTTAAACGGCATCACGCTTATTTCGCCGGCGCTTAACTATCAGCTTATTAAATTTAATAATGCCAATCAACAACCCTATAGCTATTACCTGCCATCGTACGCGGCGGCGGCACAGTATCACCATAGGTTAACACCCGAATTACAGCAATTGCCCGTTCAGGAATTAATGGCCAAAGCAACGGCATTTGCACGTAATACCTATAGTTTGTTTTTAAGCCAGGGGGATACTGTATCACTGGCATTAACCAATAAGGTGATAGATTCGCTTCATTATTATACCGGCTTGGCCAAAGAAACCCTTCGCCGTGCAAATGGACGGATCAGTGATACTGAATTTTGCGGGACATTATTAAAATCAGACAGTTTAAATATAGGCGCACTTGACAGCCGCTTTACAGGCGCCGGCAATAACACAGATCCCAGCGAAAATAATTTGAGAGGGCTGTTTACCCACGCGTTTAATAATTACATTGTAAACGGCCTGCAATATCAAAATAATCTGCCTTATAAAGCCACCGTTGCAATTGGCGACTGGGATTACGGCACCCGCAAAACAAATAGTTACCTTGATATTTCTGAAACCTTAAAAAGTGTAATGATCCAAAATCCTCACCTTAAAATAACCATAGCTGCCGGTTATTATGACCTGGCAACCCCGGTTAATACTACAGCTTATGTGATAGATCACCTCGGATTAACGCCTCAATTACGCGCCAATATCAGCATGGATTATTATGAATCGGGGCACATGGTTTATATCAGCAAAACAGCTAATAATCAATTCAGGCAAAACGCGGAGAAGTTTTATCAAAACGCGTTAAATCATTAACCTATAATTCCAAGTCTCCGCAGGGTCTCTCGATAGAGGACCCTGCGCTGCATTCGCCCCATACTCACGATAAAGAAAAACTAACCACGGGTATCGCAGGGTCCTCTATCGAGAGACCCTGCGCGGACGGAAGTTTATCAAAACGTATTAAATCATCAACTATAATTCTATTATCACCGGGTGATCGCTCAGGCTGAGTGCAATGTCACTAACATTTTTATAAGTTGCAATAGGTGTTACACCGGTTGTAGGATCATAAACTTTGGCAAGGGTTGTCTTTTTACCTAATGTTATCTTTACTTCGTCGTTGCCGTTAGCTTTTTCGTCCCAAATCACCAGTTGAAATTTACCATTGCTGTTTTGCAACAACAGATCGTGAACGGTTTCGGGGTAGTTGGCGATGGTATAAGCCAGGGATCCGGGTTTCTTTGCAGCCCCTTTATCAGCCAGGATGGTGGTAAGGTTATGCAGGTAAACGGCTGCCTTCCGTGGGGTATAATCCTTTTGATAAAAACCAAAAGTCTGGTTGCCGTCCTCGTCCGACCGGTCCCTTAACAGATAAATGGCAGTATAGCCCCACTTGCGTTTAAACTGTGCAAGGTAAAGGTTCAGGTACAGGTGACCCTGTTTTTCTTCGTTCAGTGCACCGTCAAGGGTGGCGCCGGTTTCGGTGGTTACCTTGGATAAGTCCTTAAGTTCGTCTTCTGTGTAGCCTTTAAATTTTGATCGCCAGGTTTTGCCGTAGTTGCCGTACAGCCCGTCTACCTTGCAAAGCGGACCGGGATCGGCAGCGTTCCACGTTTGGTTATTATACAAACCGGGATGCGAAGGGTGCAAAAAATAATTGTGACACGTGGCATAATCCGCATACCGCGTACCTTCGGGCATTATCGCATCTGTACCTGCCGGGATCTGCAGGTATTGCAGGCCCACATTATCCTTTTGTGCGCCGCCCTCGCTGATGCTCCAAACAGGATATTTATTTAGTACTACATCGCTTTTTACGGCCTTGTATAGATCACTTTGCAGTTTGGCTACGGCTTGCCAGCTCAAGTCCTTGCCGCCTTTTTCGCCGTTGTAATTAATGGGCCAGTTATTGGGTTCGTTAACCCCTTCAAAAGCCAGCAATGCGCCGGCGTTGGCCAGCATGCGCCCACCTGTCAACAATCGTTTCAGGTCGGTACCGCCGCTCATTAAACCGTAGCTGAAACGGATCCCCGTTTCGCGGTGCAGTGTTTGATAATCCTGGTCGGTAGCGCCACCCTCATAGCCCGACCTGATCCATCTTATCCCTGTATATTTTATGGCGGCAATGGTCTTATCAAGCGTTTCGCCACGGCTTGAAATGGCTGAGTTTATGCCGATGCTATTCAAAAAGTCGTTAGTACTTACGGCAGTTACCGGCGCCGGTTTATCTGTCGAAAAAAATAATGTTAAAGGCAAAGCCGCGGTTATTAAGCCAAGTGATAGGATAGTGAATTTCATGTTGATTTAATAGGTCGGAACAAGATACAAAATATGACGGAAATCTTTGAAATGATATATTTTGTAATTATTAAAATAGCTTTTTATAAACAATTAATATTTAATAATAAACTGTGTCAATTCCTTTTTTATCACGTTATCCTGATAATTTTCAATCTAAAATTAAAAATATTGTTATAGAACGGCAGAATATTTCATTTTTAGATCATCTGAGCCAGTCGAAGCACCTATCAAGCATAAAAAGATCAGTTTCAGTATAAATATTAAAGATATCATTCAATTAATATCTAAAAAGTTAATTTTTTGGCGCCAATATTAACTTTCTATTACCAAAACGCCGGTTTAAATGTAAAGTGTTAATAACATGTTTGGTTTTTATTGATAATTGTTAATAATAAATTAACATCATACCTATTTGCGGGATTTATATTTGTAACAATTTTAACTGATTTCAATATTAACTCTTAAAAAACACGTATGAGGAAGTTTTTACTTTTATTATTGTTGATTTCTGGTTCTATTTTATTGAGCCAAAGATCGTTCTCGCAGGGCGTCACGACCGCCAGCGTTCATGGTATAGTAACGGATAGCAAGGGTATTATTCCCGGTGCCACCGTTAGCATTACCCACTTGCCAACGGGCACCGTGTACTCAACCGCCGCACGTGCCGACGGCCGCTTCAACATCCCCAACTTAAGAGTTGGCGGTCCCTACACTTTTAAGGTCACTTTTATAGGTTACAAAGAGTATGTTGAAGACAACATCACCTTAACCATTGGCCAGGATCAAAGAATCGATCCAAAATTGGAAGACAATATGGCCCAGCTTAAAGAGGTTGTTGTAAGAGGAGCCGGCGGCAAGGTTATCAATTCATCACGCACAGGCGCACGCGAAACGATTAACCGCGCACAAATTGAAGCATTGCCCAGCCTTAACCGTTCATTAACAGATTTTACCAGGCTAACGCCGTCTGCATCATCAAACGGATTAAACATAGGCGGCAGAAGCAGTACTTACAACAATATTACTGTTGATGGTGCTTTGTTTAACAACTCATTTGGTTTATCAGGTACGCTTGGTGGCCAAACCAGTTCACAGCCTATATCGTTAGAGGCGATCGACCAGATCCAGGTTGACGTTGCTCCGTATGACGTGCGCCAGGGTAATTTTACCGGTGCTGGTATCAACACGGTAGTAAAATCAGGTACTAACGAATTTAAAGGTAGTGTTTATGATTATTTCCGCGGCAATGGGCTTACCGGCTTTCACGCAGGTACAATTGATATCCCTCAGACCAAAAACACTTACAGGCAAACAGGTGTAAGCTTAGGCGGACCGATCATTAAGAATAAATTATTCTTCTTCGTATCGGGCGAGCAAGAGCGCATAAGCGCAGCTGCAAACTCTTTTGTAGCTACAAGAGACGGCGTAAGCGGCGCTAACGTATCACAAGCGTCTGCTGCCACTTTAGATGCTTTAACTGCAGCCCTTCTAAAATATGGTTATAAGCCAGGTCCGTATGAAAACTTTACCTACGATACCTACAGTGATAAAGCTACTGTTAAGTTAGACTGGAACATCAATAAAAACAACATTTTAAGCGCAAAATACTTCTACTTTAAATCATACAAAGACCAACCGCCAAGTGGTACTGGTGCAAACGCTTTGTTTGGTGCTACAGCCAGGAATGCAAGTACTGTCAGCCTTCCGTTTTATGGTGCAGGTTACCGTATCAATAACAACTTTAATATTGGCATAATCGAGCTGGCTACCCGGATCTCAAGTACTATGTCTAACAAGGCTACATTGGGTTACTCGGCGCTGCGGGATTACCGTGCATCGTTGGGTAACACGTCAATTCCTTTTGTTGATATCGGTAACGGTACATCAGATGCTTTGGGCAACGTAGTAACAGGCCCAACAGGTGTTTCTACCAGCTTCGGTTATGAAGTATTTACAGCTAACAACTTGCTTAGCACAAACATCTGGCAGTTCTCTGATGATTTTAGTATTTATGCAGGCAAGCACGAGATAACTATCGGTACAAATGATCAATTGCAAAAGTACACTAACGGGTTTGCACCAAATTATAACGGTTTGTATAGCTACAACTCAGCCTCAGACTTTATCAATGGTTTACCTGCGGCCGCTTATTCATCCCGTTATTCGGCTGTAAGCGGTGGATTTCCATTCGCTAAAATATCCGCGTCTACATTCAGTGCGTATGTTCAGGACAAATACCAGATTACTGATAATTTCAAATTATCATACGGCGTAAGGGCTGATTATAACGTTTACCCTACCAGCTTAGGTGCAAACGGGCCAGCTACTCAATTAACTTTCCAGGGTGGTATGCATGTTGATCCGTCACAATTACCTCAAAACCGTGTTGCTATTTCACCACGCGCAGGCTTTAACTGGGATGTCAATGGCGACCGGTCAACCCAGGTTCGCGGTGGTTCAGGCTTATTCTCTGGCGGCGTGCCATTTGTTTGGATCTCTAACCAGGCGTCTAACAACGGCTTATTGTTTGGTTCATATACCGTAACTAAAGGCAACCCTGCTAATACAGCCGCGCAAAACGCGCAGTTGGTGTTTAACCCTAACGTAAACGCTTACCACCCTACAGGCGGGGGGGCTGCAAATACCTCGTACGAGTTAGACATTGCTAACCCAAAATTAAAAAATCCAAAGATCTGGAGAACAAACCTTGCTGTTGATCAGCAATTGCCTGGTGGGATAATCGGTACTATTGAGGCGGCTTATACCAAAGATATCAATGCCATTTATCACCAGAATTTAGTTTTATCTGATGCTTATAAGGTATTAGATGGTGGCCATGGCCAAATTCGTTACACGGCTAAAAACACCACACCTGCCGGCCCGGCCGGAACAGTGCCAACCATCAATAACCCTGCTATAACTGCTTTGTATTATATGACCAATACCAGCCAGGGATATTCATATTTCATTACCGGCCAATTGCAAAAAAGCTTCGTAAGCGGGTTTTATGCTAACGTAGCCTATACTTATACTAAAGCAAAAGATGTTAACGACGGCGGAAGTACCGCAAGTACCATCTGGGGTACACGTGCCATTTCCGGCAACCCGAATGCTGACAATATCTCAAACACTAACTTTGTTCAGCCTAATCGTTTGATCGCGTCGTTTGCCTATAACCATTCGTTTATTAAAAACACCAAGTCTTCATTCGGTTTAATATTTGAAGCTGCCGCGAATACTACTTCAGGGTCTTTTGCTAATGGTAGCGGTAACGGTAATGTGTCTTACATAACAGCAGGCGACGTAAACAACGATGGTGTTAGTAATGATTTGATGTACATACCAAAAAGCGCAGGCGACATCACACTGGTTCCTGATTTTAACGGCGACACACGAACCGCGGCACAAGAATATGCACAGTTAGACGCCTTTATTAAACAAGACCCATATTTAAGTAAACACCGCGGCCAATTTGCACAAAGAAACGCCGTAATACTTCCCACCTTTAAAAGAGCCGATTTTAACTTTACACAAGACCTGTATGTGCAGTCGGGCAAAGTTAAAAACACTTTAAGATTATCAATCGATATCATTAACGTAGGTAACTTGTTAAACAGAAACTGGGGATTATACCAAACTACTGTAAATCCAATCGGATCGGGCGGTTTAGTTACTATACTTAACTATAAAGGCTTAGATGCTTCAGGCAAACCAACATACTCTTTCCCGTATGCTGACAAAACCAACCTGATACCTTTAACCAACTCATACAAAACAGATACCAACCAACTATCGCGTTGGCAGGCACAAATTGGTATAAGATATATCTTTAACTAATTTAATCTGATACGACAACCAAAGCCCCTTTAGCAATGCTAACGGGGCTTTTTGGTATTTACCTCTTCCGGTTAATCAGCCAGTTATCGATTGAGAACTTACCGGCACCGGATAGCATTAATGATACTAATCCTGCAATATATAGTAAGTTAATTTCATAACCCGGCGGCCCAAATTTTGGCCCGTTTGGCGTAAGGCCGATTGTATTGACCGAGCTAAAGCCAAATTTAAGCTGTATAGTTAGCATGGCAACCAGGATGGTGCAGATCAACGGAATAGCGACCAGGAAAGTAAATGCACCGGCGATAATTGCAAGTCCGCCAAAAAACTCAACAAATGGAACGACCCACGAGGTAAGATGCGGCAGAGGTACGCCGGTTTGTGCTAATAATTTTTCGAACCCTGCCGGCCCGCGACTTAACTTTACAAAGCCATGTGCCATAAATCCGTAACCTATTATTAACCGTAAAAATAAAGGTGCGAGTTGCTGTTGATTAATTGTTTTCATGTTTGAATTGAAGGTTTTATGCGCTTTAGTTATAGTAGGACATAACTATAACCTTGGCTTAGTCGAAAAAACAGTAACAACCTTACAATTATTTATTAATTGGGATAATAGCGTTGACCATCAATAAAATACCTAACATCAGCAGCACTATGTAGCTATATTTAAAAAAGCGATCGCCTTGCATTCGGGCGTTGATTGCTCTGCCAATAAGTATAGCGGGTATAAGCACCGGCAATGAAACCAGGTAGTAGCTAAATAATTGGGGGATGAGTAAACCACTTATCCAATAACCAACTACTCCCGTAAGACTTGCTATCAAAAAATAGGCTTGTAATGTAGCCCGAAAGTACTGTGCAGTCCAGCGACGTTTAGCGCCATAAATAACCAGGGGAGGCCCATTTATTCCGTATGCCCCGCCTAGAACGCCCGATAGTAACCCACAAACGAAGAGCCATTTTTGGCTATCCTGCTTTAATTCTTCTAAACGGCTGCCGCTAAGTAAATAGGCGGAAAAAGCAATGATAACCAGGCCAAGTATCAGTTTTACCCAATATTCATCAACATGCACAAGCAGCCATAAGCCCATGGGGATCCCGATAAGCGAGTAAATAATGAGCCCACCTGCACTTTTAAAATGGATCTTTTTACGATCCTAAACAACAACAAACCCGGCAATGGTTACCGATATTAATACAGATAGCGGCACCGCAACGCTAAGAGGAATAAACAACGCCAATAACGGCACGGCTATTAACGACTCGCCAAATCCAAATGCGGAACGGAAGACAGTAGCAGCAAAAATAATAAGGACAATTTGAAGGATAACAGGTGTAAAGAGCATTTATTATATGATGTATTATGACCAGGTAAAGACTATAATATTAAACGTCTTTTTGCGCATAATGGTATCTGTTTAACCTAAAATTGCCTGAAAGATGTCGGCGTTGCGCCTGTAAGTTTTTTAAAGAAATGATTAAAATGGGCGGTGTCTTCAAAGCCTAAACTGTAACCAATTTCGGCTATGTTCCAGTTGGTGTGTTTTAGCAAGGCTTTGGCTTCGGCAACCATTCGCTCAAATATCAGCTGGGTAGTAGTTTTGCCAACCGTGTTTGTTATTGCCCGGTTAAGATGATTAACATGCACGTTAAGCTGCTCGGCAAATAATTTAGCCGATCGCATTTTAAATTGCTGCGACAAAGATTCGATAGGAAACTGGCGCTCCAGCAGATCCATAAAAACCGAGGTTAACCGGGTATTGGCATCTACATGGTGGTACAGCGTTTCGTTAGGTTCCAATTTTAAAGCCTGGTGTACCATCTCCATTACATAGCCCCTCAGCAGATCATATTTATACAGGTAGTCTGACTTGATCTCGACCTGCATTTTTTTAAATATATTGATGATCTGCGCTTCCTGCTCGCCGTTAAGCGCGAATACGGCCCGCGCGCCCGGAACAAATACCGGGATATCCTTTATATTGCTGTGTGCCAACCCTGCAAAAAAGGCTTCTTTAAATATGCAGAAATAGCCTGATGGATCCGTAGTGATACGCTCAAACTGGTACGGCACCAGCGGATTAAAAAATATCAGGTTGCAGCCATTCACTTCAAGGCTCTTGTTAGCATAATGGAATATGTGCCGTCCCCTTATGATGGAGATCTTATAAAATTCGCGCCGGGTGTATCTGATCTCGTTTTTACCCTGATTATAAGTATCTTCAAAACTAAACACATTAAAATGCCCGATGTCCTTTTTAAGGTCATCAGGCATCCAGCTAAATTTATGCTGATAAAACTCCTCTAATGTTTCTGTTGGCTCCATCTATTGCAAATTTAAAACATTAGGTTGTTGCTTGTAGTCGGTTGCAAAAGATAGTTCTTTCCATTTCTCAAGGTCGGTAGCTAACGCTTCGATCTTTTGCGATGCGCGTTTATAAGCATCGGTACCCATAAATAAGCGGACGGGCGGCTCATCCATTTCTGCCAATTGAATAAAGATGTCGGCAGCTTTATCAGGGTCGCCGGCTTGTTTGCCATCCATCGTTAATATACGCTCTTGCGACTCTCTTATTGCTTTGTAATCGGCTATCTGATTTTTTGCCAATACCAGCGACTGCCCGGTTAAAAACTCCGTCCTGAAAGCTCCGGGCGCAGCTACTGTTACCTTAATCCCAAACTCTTTTACATCCTCGGCCAGCACCTCCGAGATCCCGATAAGGGCAAATTTAGTACCCGCGTACAACGACCAGCCTGTAGTGGGGGCAAACCCGGCTATGGATGCGATATTTATAATATGGCCAGACTGTTGTGCACGCATTACCGGCAGCACATGTTTAATAACATTTACGGCGGCAAACACATTTACGTTAAAGCAATCAACCACCTCATTTTCTGAAAGCTCTTCAACACTGCCGCCGATACCGTATCCCGCATTATTTACCACCACATCAATTTTACCGAATGTTTCTACTGTTTTTTGGATGGATGTACTAATAGATCCGTCGTTGCAAAGATCTACCTCCAGCGGCAAAAACAGATCAGCGGCAACATCGCCAATTACTGCTTTTAATGCGCTTATTGTCCTGGAAGTAGCAGCAACTTTATGCCCTGCCTGCAATAATTTTTTTACCAGCGACAATCCTAATCCCTTTGACGCACCGGTTATATACCAAACTTTGTTTTCCATGTTCCCTTTGATTTTGTTAATACAAATATCAGTCAAAAACAGGGGCAAGTGTTTGTTGATATCAAACCGATTATTGTCAAATTCAAACAATTTATAAGTTTTGACCTGAATTATTCCTGCTGTCATCAATAAAATCAAGCAACGCCATTGTTACTTAGTTTTTAAACATATCGGGCTTATTATTGTATTAGTAATCAGTAAACTAACTATTAAACCCATGCTTATCAAAATCCATAAAACAATATTGTTTGGTGCGGCTCTTGTAGCGGCATCAACCGCGGGCTTTGGTCAGGCTTTAGATACTACTAACCACGTAGAAACCAAGGCGCATAACAGCCAGTACAAACCGGCCTTTGTGGGCCAGACCCGGATCCACGGTGTTAAAACCAGTGTACCTATCGAGGCGACTGTAATTAACAGCAACCTGCAACTGCCCTGGGGTATCCATGTATTACCTGATGGGCGTTTTTTAATAACCGGCAAAAGCGGCACTATGCAGATCCTGAAAATGAATGGCACCATGGATAAACAGATCAACGGGTTCCCCGAAGTACAGTTTCGCGGGCAGGGTGGTTTGCTTGATGTAAATATCGATCCTGACTTTATCAGCAACCGCATGATCTATTGGGATTACGCCGAGCCTGGCACCGACGGCGCTACGCTGGCCATTGCCAAAGGAAATTTATCTGCCGATGAAACCAAACTGGAGAATGTGGTGGTAATATATCGCGCCACCCCAAGATTTAATGGCGACCTGCAATTCGGATCGCGCATCTTATTCGATAAGCAGGGCAACTTATTCGTGAGTACAGGCGAAAGATCATTAATTGCTATAAAAGCGCAGGATCTGGGCACTACGATCGGAAAAGTTATCCATATCACCAAAGATGGCAAGCCTGTCCCAAACGGCCCATTTGCCAATACCCCGGGCGCGAAACCAGAAATTTTTGCCTATGGTTTAAGGAACCCGGAAGGCATGGCGTGGAACCCCGTAACCAACGAGTTATGGGAGGATGAATTTGGCCCGCGCGGCGGCGATGAGATCAACATTATCCGGGCAGGTAATAACTATGGCTGGCCATTGGTTACTTATGGTATTGATTATAGTGGAAAGCAAATGTATGACGGGATCCAACAAAAAGATGGCGTTACACAACCCGTTTATTATTGGGACCCAAGTATTTCGCCATCAGGCATTACATTTTATACCGGCGATTTGATCCCCGAATGGAAAAACAACCTGTTTGTTGGCGGACTTGGCGGAGCGCATATTGCCCGCCTGGTAATAAAAAACAACAAAGTTGTTGGCGAGGAACGTTTATTTAAAGATAAGAACGAACGCTGGCGGGCTTTGGTCACCGGCAAAGACGGCGCGCTTTATGGAGTTACCGATAACGGCAGGCTGTACAGGATAGCTAAGAAATAATGATTAGTTAATTAACGATTAAGATGGTGTGACAACGCTGCAAATAGAACCGGCATACCAAACAGATAACATTGCTGTTAAGCCAACTTACTGGCTCACGCGCTTTGTTATATTAAGACTGCTTGGTGTTATTTATGCAGTAGCGTTCCTGGTCGCTATCAATCAGCTTATCCCGCTGATCGGATCTAACGGATTGCTGCCTGTAGGAAACTACTTTGAGCAATTAAGTAGCGCGCTGGGATCGACCGGGGCAGGATTTGTGCGATTACCGTCCGTTTTTTGGTTCTGGCATTCGGATACCGCTCTGCTTACCGTTGCATGGGTTGGCTTTATGCTTTCATTAATAGTTGTCGCGGGATTTGCCAATGCGCCATTGCTTGGAGTTTTGTGGGTGCTTTATCTATCCATAGTACATGCCGGGCAAGATTGGTACGGCTATGGCTGGGAGATCCAGTTAACCGAAACCGGCTTCCTGGCAATATTTCTTTGCCCGCTGTTTGATCTGCGCCCGTTTCCCAAACGTCCGCCGCCTTTATTAATCATAATACTTTTTCGCTGGCTGGCATTCCGGATCATGCTGGGTGCCGGGATGATCAAATATCGCGGAGACAAGATCTGGCGCGACGGTACCGCTTTGTATTATTATTTCGAAACACAACCCATACCCGGTCCTTTTACACGCTGGTTTCATTTTTTGCCCCACCTATTGCTCAAGATGGGTGTTTGGTTTAATTGGCTGGCCGAACTGATAGCGCCATGGTTTGTATTCGGCCCGCGATTGGGGCGGCATATTGCAGGGGCAATTATTGTCTTATTCCAGGTAGTTATTATTATTAGCGGTAATCTATCGTTCTTAAACTGGCTTACCATTGTGCCGGCCCTTGCTTGTTTTGACGACGGTTTTTGGGCAATGATCTTACCCAAAAGCCTGGTTAGAAAAGCACAGGCTGCAGCTGAAGTCGCGGAAGAATCAAAACCGATGAATATTACATCCTGGGTGGTAACTGCTTTAGTAGCCATACTCAGCATCCAACCCGCCTGGAACATTTTATCGCCCGATCAGGCTATGAACCGTTCTTTCGACCCGTTTGACCTGGTTAATACTTACGGCGCATTTGGCAGTGTCGGGCAAGAACGACTAAACGTGGTTTTTGAAGGAACAATGGACGATACTACGAACATTAATGCTAAATGGACACCCTACATTTACAAAGGGTTGCCTGTGTTATTAGACAAGCGTCCGCCACAAATTGCACCTTACCAACTAAGGCTCGATTGGCAGATGTGGTTTGCGGCTATGTCAACTTCAGACCAGTATCCCTGGGTTTATAACTTAGCGTGGAAGCTTTTACATAATGATACCAATGCAACAGGCCTGTTTGCAGTAAACCCCTTCCCAGACAAACCGCCGCGGTTTATCCGGGCTACGATATATCGATACAAGTTCGCTCGCCCAGATAACCCGCAGGGATTATGCTGGACACGTGAACAGCTTGGCCTTTGGTTGCCGGTTTTATCTACCGATGATCAGCGCCTGATAAAATATTTGCGTTACCAGGGATGGATCCGCTAATTAGTCGACTACATGATCAGCAACTTTACGAACAGTCTTTTTAGACACGTTGGTTTTATCGCTGACGATGCCTGATGTAAGATCTTTAAAGCCGTCTTTTAACACCTTGCTAAATTTGTCAAGCTCGCCGCTTATCGCGTCAGATAATTTTGAACGGGTATTGGTACCGTTTTCGGTAAAGTATAAATAAGCGATGGCGCCTGCTGCTGCAGCTCCGGTTATGCCTAAGGCAATCAATGTATTGTTATTTTGTTTTACAAATGGATTTTTCATAGTAGATGTTTTTTAATAATTAACAACTTTCGTTCCAGTTTAGCCAAACAATATATTTAAGTTAAATTTCAAGTTTTTAATTGACAGTAATTGTTTTGCTTTCGATATTGCCTTAGTTTTAGAACGCACTGCCTAATCCGTTATTGCCGACGCCTGCACCTTTAAGTTCGGGCTTTTTTGTAACCATCAAAATCTCAATAACCAAAAAAATGAATACACATACCCCCGACGAATCGACTGAAAAGCAATTAGATAAAATCATAGCTGACGTAAAAACCAACAACGAAATTATTGAAGAGATAGCCAATGATGCAGCAGCCAAAGCTGGCGAGGAAGAAAAGGATAAGAAAGAGGAATAGATATAGCTACATTAATTTCGCCACAAATTAGGATAGCTGTATTTATAGTCCCCTCTCCTGATGCTGCATAAACCCCAATATAAGTGTTCATGTCTCACTTTGCCCCATCGGGCAATATAGCGTACGCTAATCTATTGAGAAACTCGTCGGGCTTAATTCCGGCGGTTAAACAAAAACGATGCATAATATAGCAACGTAGCTAATGAACCTAATGCAGCAACCACGTAGGTCATGGCAGCCCACCATAAAGCGTCTTTAGCCTGTTCATGCTCTTCGCGGGTTTGCATTACGCTGTAATTGTTGTTTAACCAGGCTAACGCGCGGCTGCTGGCATCAAACTCTACCGGCAGGGTTATAAAACTGAATAGCGTTACTACCGCCAATGCTGCTACACCTATTGCCAACA
This sequence comes from Mucilaginibacter sp., assembly GCA_028287975.1. Taxonomy (GTDB): domain Bacteria; phylum Bacteroidota; class Bacteroidia; order Sphingobacteriales; family Sphingobacteriaceae; genus Mucilaginibacter. The sequence continues at coordinate 23,811 of JAQBOP010000287.1, forward strand.
CCAATGGGTTATGCGCAAAAAACAATAACATAACCCCAATAAATAAAGTAATTTGCACCAGGGTCGACGCTGCGTTGGTAACCGGCACCAAAGTGGTACGCAGGCTTAACCAGCTGTACCCTGCCGCGTGTTGCACCGCGTGCCCGCATTCGTGCGCTGCTACGGCCGCTGATGCGACACTGCGGCTGTAAAATACATCGGGGCTTAAATTTACGGTTTTAGTTTCGGGGTTGTAATGGTCGGTTAACTGACCGTCAACAGATATTACCTGTACATCATAAATGCCATTGTCACGCAGCATGCGTTCTGCAACCTCCTGCCCTGACATGCCCGACAGCAATGCAACTTCTGAGTATTGTTTAAATTTACTCTTGAAGCGCCATTGCACAATAAAGCTCACCAACGCAATAATGATCATTAAAAACCAGGCCGAGCCTGTACCTATATATCCTAAAATGAATGTTAAGTGATCCATGTTGTTTTTCTTAATAAATTGATGTATTCAAAAAGCATTCCAAGTAGATTCAAAAACGGACTGTTTTTGGTTTTTGAATTTTTACATTTGATCAAATGGCAGTGTACAATTATTCATACTGGGAACAAACTGAATTTGTTAATAATGCTGATGTGATCATCATTGGCAGCGGTATTGTTGGCCTTAGCGCGGCGCTGTATTTAAAAAAGCAACAGCCTGCCCTAAAAGTATTGGTGCTTGAGCGCGGATTTTTACCAAGTGGTGCAAGTACAAAAAACGCCGGATTTGCCTGTTTGGGCACTATATCAGAACAAATTGCTTACCTGAAAAGGTCATCAGAGCAAGAGGTATTGCGCATGGTTGATTATAAATGGCGCGGCTTGCAACGCATGCGGCAAAACCTGGGTGATGAAAATATCGACTTTCACCAATATGGTGGTTACGAGCTGTTCATGAACAATGAACGGGCACAAGCCGAAGAGAGCCTTGATAACTTAACATACTTTAACAATTTGTTAAAGCAAGCCATTGGTGCACCTGACATTTATGCAGTCGCCAATGATAAAATTGCAGGTTTTGGGTTTGCAGGTGTTGACCAAATGATAGTTAACCGATATGAAGGCCAGATCAATACCGGTAAAATGATGCGCGCGCTACTGCAAAAAGTTTACGCGACCGGTACACTGGTTTTGAACGAATCTGCTGTAAATGAGATCAGGCAGGATGGTTCGCAAATCAATCTAATAACTTCGAAAGGGAATTTTACGGCAAATAAAGTGATACTGGCTACCAACGCGTTTGCAGCGCAGCTTTATCCCGGGCTTGAGGTAGTGCCCGGCCGCGGACAGGTTTTGGTTACCAAGCCTATTCCGGGTTTAAAGCTTAAAGGCACCTATCATTTTAACGAAGGTTATTATTATTTCAGGAATATTGATGGCCGTATCCTCTTTGGCGGTGGCCGCAACCTGGATTACAAAACTGAGGAAACATTTGATTTTGGACATACCGAAAAAGTAAAACAGCAATTAACCTACTATTTAAATGAAATGATCCTGCCTTCCCAACCCACCGAAATTGATTACTGGTGGAGCGGTATCATGGGCTTCGGCGAGGATATAAACCCGATAGTGAAAGAAGTACAGCCCAATGTTTATTGCGCCGTTAGGTGTAATGGTATGGGCGTAGCAATGGGAAGTTTGGTTGGGGAAGAAGTTGCGGAATTGGCATTAAATGCTTTGTAGCGATTATATAATAGTAGTTAATCACCAATCTCACATATTCCGCCTATACTGCCCGCCAACCTCATACAAGGCATGCGAGATCTGCCCGAGCGAACAGTATTTACACACTTCCATCAGGCTTTCAAAAATATTGTCGCCGGCGATGGCTGTCTTTTGCAGGTCTTTTAACAGTTGAGGCGTTTTGTCTTTGTTGCATTCCCTGAACGCATGTAATGCGCTTATTTGGTATTGTTTTTCTCCTTCGGTTGCACGTATTACTTCGGATGGCGTGATTGTAGGCGATCCTTTTTTGTTAAGGAAGGTGTTTACGCCAATTATAGGGTATTCGCCATTATGTTTCAGGGTTTCGTAGTATAATGATTCTTCCTGGATCTTGCTGCGCTGGTACATAGTTTCCATCGCACCCAAAACACCGCCACGGTCATTAATATTTTTAAACTCGTTTATCACGGCCTGTTCTACCAGGTCTGTTAGCTCTTCGATGATGAACGCGCCCTGTATGGGGTTTTCATTTTTGGCTAATCCCAATTCCCGGTTTATGATCAGTTGTATGGCCATAGCACGGCGTACAGATTCTTCGGTCGGTGTAGTAATAGCCTCGTCATAAGCGTTGGTGTGTAATGAATTACAGTTATCATAAATAGCATACAAAGCCTGCAGCGTGGTACGGATATCATTAAAATCTATCTCCTGCGCATGTAAAGAGCGGCCGCTGGTTTGGATATGATATTTTAGTTTTTGCGACCGGTCATTACCCTTGTATTTGTTTTTGATGGCCTTTGCCCAGATCCTGCGCGCCACCCTGCCTATGACCGAATATTCCGGATCTATACCATTGCTGAAGAAAAACGACAGATTAGGAGCGAAATCATCAATATTCATACCGCGGCTCAGGTAATACTCTAAATATGTAAAGCCGTTTGACAAGGTGAAAGCCAACTGCGTAACCGGGTTAGCGCCGGCCTCGGCAATATGATAACCCGATATGGATACCGAATAGAAGTTGCGCACCTTTTCATTAATAAAATATTGCTGCATATCGCCCATCATTCGCAAGGCAAATTCGGTACTGAAAATGCAGGTGTTTTGCGCCTGGTCCTCTTTTAAAATATCGGCCTGCACAGTACCGCGCACAGTGGCGATAGCATAAGTTTTAATTTTTTGGTAAATATCTGGTGGTAAAACCTGGTCGCCGGTAAGGCCGAGGAGCATTAATCCAAGCCCGTTATTCCCAGTCGGTAAAGCCTCACCTAAATCCTCTCCAAAGGAGAGGACTTTCCTGTCCGGTTGGATATTGAGGGTTTTTGTTATGGTATGCAGTATTTTTTTGGTATCATTTATAACTTCAGCATTAGTAAATCGGATCACTTTAAAACCTTCCTCATTTAGAATTCGGGTTCTTATTTCATCCTGTTCGGTTGTTATTTTATGGTAGCCACCGTCAATCTCGATAACCAAATCTTTAGGCAAGCAAACAAAATCAACAATATACCCATCAATAGCATGTTGCCGTCTAATTTTAAAGCCAGTTTGATTGTTTCTTAAATGTTGCCATAAAATATTTTCTGCTTCCGTTGGATATTGCCTGTTTTCTTTGGCATTTCCTTTCAAGATTTCCCACAAAGCCAGATCAGCTGTTTCATAACCAAATTTTTTCGTAGTTCCATTATTTTTCCGGCCCTGTGAGCTAGCTTCCCCCTCTCCTTTGGAGAGGGCCGGGGTGAGGCTATATCTTGGCCGTTCCAACCCCCGATCATCATAAACCGCCTTAAACTTTGCTTCAACCAGATGTTCCAGCTTGTTTTCAATGATGTGTTTTTCGCATTGCTGATCAATAGCCGCGTTCATAAAAAAGCCAAGCAACATAGGTGCAGGGCCATTTATGGTCATAGATACCGAGGTTGACGGATCACATAAATCAAACCCCGAATACAATTTTTTGGCATCATCCAGCGTAGCTATGCTTACGCCGGCATTGCCTATCTTTCCGTAGATGTCCGGGCGGATATGCGGGTCCTCGCCATATAATGTAACCGAATCAAATGCGGTACTTAGCCGGTGCGCCGGCTGACCCAATGATACATAATGGAAGCGCTTATTGGTCCGCTCGGGGCCGCCCTCGCCGGCAAACATGCGGGTTGGGTCTTCGCCTTCGCGCTTTAAAGGGAATACACCCGCCGTGTAAGGAAACTCGCCGGGCACGTTTTCTGTTAACAGCCAGCGTAAAATATCCCCCCATGCCTCGTACTTAGGCAGCGCGATCTTAGGAATTTGCAGTTGCGACAATGAAGTATAAAACAATGGCTGTTTGATCTCTTTGTTCCTAACCTTATAAATAAAGTTTTCGGCTTTATATTTTTCGATAGTAGCAGGCCATTCTGCAAGTAGTTTTTTGCAATCGGGGTGTAGTTGTTCTTCAAGATGTTTGGCAATGTCATGCAAAGCCTCACCTAAATCCTCTCCAAAGGAGAGGACTTTCCTGTCAGATTGCTCAGTCAGTTTATTTTCATTTAAGCCCTGCGCGGTGGCGCCCCCCTCTCCTTTGGAGAGGGCCGGGGTGAGGCTCTGTACTCCTTTTACCTGCCATAACTGCTGCGCAATTTTACATTGCTCATTTACCCATTTGCTGTAAGCCTCGCTGCTTTCTGCAATTTCTGCCAGGTAACGGGTACGTTCAGGTGGAATAATATATACTTTTTCGCCGGGATCTCCCTCACCTTTTGAGAGGGCCGGAGCAAGGCTAAACACTACGCCGGTTTTTACTTCGATCTTTTTGATCAAAGCTGCAAAAAGCGCATTCATGCCCGGGTCATTAAATTGCGACGCCATAGTGCCGTAAATTGGCAATTCATCGTCTTTGGAATCAAAAAGCTTATGATTGCGTTTATATTGTTTGCGCACATCGCGCATGGCATCCAATGCGCCGCGTTTGTCAAATTTATTAAGGGCCACAATATCGGCGAAGTCCAGCATGTCAATTTTTTCAAGCTGGGTGGCTGCACCAAACTCGGGCGTCATTACGTAAAGGGACAGGTCGCAGTAATCTGTTATCATCGTATCGCTTTGCCCGATGCCTGATGTTTCAACAATGATGAGGTCATAACCTGCTGCCTTACAAATATCTACAGATTCCTGCACATGTTTGCTCAGTGCCAGGTTAGCCTGCCGGGTAGCTAACGACCGCATATAAACCCGCGGGCTGTTAATGGCATTCATCCTTATTCTGTCGCCCAAAAGTGCGCCGCCGGTTTTGCGTTTGCTGGGGTCTACAGAAATTATAGCCAGCGTTTTATCAGTCTCTATCAAAAACCGGCGAACCAACTCATCAACTAATGATGATTTACCCGAGCCGCCGGTGCCTGTGACTCCAATTACGGGTGCCTCACCCCCTGCCAAATAATCTTGTTTAAAGTTTCCATTCTCTGCAGCTGTAATTAAACGTGCTATGATCCCGTCACTTTTTTGCAAATTTTTGCGGTTCCCGTCAATTTTTGCAGGAATCGGGATGGGATAATCACATTGTCGCAGCATGTCATTGATCATGCCTTGCAAACCCATGGTGCGCCCATCGTCGGGCGAGTAAATTTTACTGATGCCGTAATCCTGCAACTCTGCAATTTCGTGTGCGAGAAATACCCCGCCGCCACCGCCAAATATTTTGATATGGCCTGCACCGCGTTCGGCCAACAGGTCATGCATATATTTAAAATATTCTACGTGCCCGCCCTGGTAGCTGGTAAGGGCAATGCCCTGCACATCCTCTTGTATGGCACAATTCACCACCTCATCGACGCTGCGGTTATGGCCCAGGTGTATTACCTCGGCACCGCTGGCCTGCAAAATACGGCGCATAATGTTTATGGTAGCATCATGCCCGTCAAACAGCGAGGCGGCGGTAACAAAACGTATTTTATTGGCACTCTGGTAGGCAACGCTCTCCATAACTCACATTGGTATACACAAAATTAGTAAAATTTAGTTGTCAAATGCTATGCATGCATAATATTGCCATCCTGAATTTTATGCGCTTGTCAAAGGTGAACAAAATGAACAGCCGCTTATCTCTTTTAAACTTTTATCTTCAGGACGATAATCTAAACCTTATCTATCATTACTTACCAACAGAAGCGCGGGCATGCAGAGAAAGGGTTTGTTGCCTGCGCTTTTT
>JAQBOP010000293.1 GCA_028287975.1 Mucilaginibacter sp.
AGAGCTTTATAATAAATATTTATAAGACAATGATGTTAAGAGGTATCAAGGGGACGTATGTATATGCCTGTGATAAAAACCTAAGAGAATATTTGGCAAAGCATATTGAGAATTACAGAACTGAAGATTTAGTCCCTCAACTAAAAACAGAGAACATAATACCATTTGAAAATGCCGTGCCAATTCATGATTTAAAAGCTGCTGCGGGAGGCTTTAGTGACTTACAACGTGTTGAAGATTTTGATTGGGTAGAAATTCCACCAAGGTATAAAGCTTCGAAAGATTTGTTTGCTTGTAAAGTAGTAGGTGAATCAATGAATAAGGTAATCCCTAATGGCTCAATGTGCTTATTTCGAGAATATAACGGCGGTTCCAGAAATGGGAAAATTGTTTTAGTGGAACACACAAGTATTCAAGACCCAGATACCGGCTCAAGGTACACAGTAAAAGAATACAGCAGCATGAAAACGAATGATGGCGATCAATGGAGTCATGAGTCTATTATTTTAAAACCTTTATCCTTTGATCCAGGATATGAAAACATTATTCTGTCGGAAGATGAAGTATCCTATTTAAGAGTTATGGGAATATTTGAGTGCGTTTTGTAACTCAGCCCCTAGTAAATGTTGTCACAATTTAAATGAATATAAGGCATGGCTACAGAAATCAACCCAACTTATTTAAAGCTAAACGACATGTTTAAGTTAAACATTGACAAGCAATTACTTAATTCAAGTTGTCATTTTGAAAGCTTTCACGAAATAAAAGATCTGGTAAATGAGAATAGTTACTACGTAGCAGGACTTGATAATGTTGATTTAAGATTTCAAGACCGCGCCGGTTTATTTGAGGTTCTAATTAAGTTTGTTGATAGAGCGATAGCCAATATTCCAAATGAGCTGGAAGCGTTAGAAAGTCAGAGACAATCTCGTGACTTCGATGACTATAGACACTTTTACGATACAGAAGCGCTAAGCGAAAAGGAAGGTAAATTGATGTCAATTAAAAATCAATTACTTAAATCTAAAAAGAAGTAAAGAAACATTAATTTGTTAATGAAACAACACTGGTCGAAGTTTAGCGACAGCGCAACTTCGTCCTATAATGCGGCAAGCATTCTGCTTGCGTGCGCCGTAATAAACATTAATTAACACTATGGTGGCGCTATATTGTCAGCGATCTTGTTTCATTTTGTTTCACCAATTTTAATCAACCTGTTTATTTTCAGGAAATTAATTAAAAATCTTGTTTCACCTGTTTCATCTGATACACACTTGCGTGAAACAAGCAAGTGGCTGCAGCGGCGTGATTTCGGGCAGCAACAAAAGTTCCCCTCTTGAGAGGGGGCGTATATGACAGTGCGGCCGCAGGGGTGTGTTAAGCGCTCGAAAGGACACACCCCTCCGCCCCTCTCAAGAGGGGAATCGCACAAGTCCGCCACATTGTAGGTCTAAGTTACACTGCGCTAAACTTAAATCAGGGTTCTTACATTAACCATTAACAACCTCACCCCCATTAACATGAATTACCTGCCCGGTGATAAACGAGGCATCGTCTGAGGCGAGGAAGACATAGGCCGGCCCCAGTTCTGAGGGTTGCCCGGCGCGTTTCATGGCGGTTTCGCTGCCAAAGCTTTTTATCTTTTCTTCGTCAAAGGTTGATACGATGAGCGGCGTCCACACCGGCCCCGGCGCCACCGCGTTAACCCGGATCTTTTTATCGACAAGATTGGTAGCCAACGAGCGGGTAAAGGTGGTGATAGCCCCCTTGGTTGACGAATAATCTATCAGCGCCGGCGACGAGCGGTAAGCCGTTACCGAGGTGGTATTGATGATACAATCCCCCTCGTGCATATGCTCCACAACGGCCTCGGCAAAGTAAAAATACGCGAAGATATTGGTCTGGAACGTGGTGGTAAGCTGCTCTTCGGTAATGTTTTTAACGTTCTTTTGCGGGAACTGCATCCCCGCGTTATTCACCAGGATGTTAAGCCTGCCGTACTCCTTTATAGTTTGTTCGACAGCGTACTTACAAAATCTGGCATCTTTAACATCCCCTTTAATCAGCAGGCATTTGCGTCCCGACGCTTCTACCAGGTCCTTAGTGGTTTGGGCGTCCCGGTCTTCATTCAAATAAACAACAGCTATGTCGGCACCTTCTTCGGCAAAATGCACGCTAACGGCGCGGCCTATCCCGCTGTCGCCCTCGGTTATCAGGGCTATCTTGCCGAGCAGTTTCCCGGCCGGCTGATAGGTATCTTTGATATATTCGGGCGCCGGGTCCATGCGGGCCTCTATACCCGGCTGGCGGCGTTGTTTCTTTGGGGTTTGTTCGGCTGTTTTCATCATTACTGTTGGCGCTTTATTTAATTGTTGATTAATTAATTACCTTGATAGATATATCATTAACAGCCTTTTATTGCGATGGGTTTTTAAAAACAAAATATTTATTGGGTTTAAAGTTCCCCTCTCGAGAGGGGGCGCGTTGACGAGTGCGGCGGCAGGGGTGTGTTATACCCAAGACAGGAAACACCTCTCCCCTAATTACCGGCCTCCTTTTTAACCACACTGATGCCGCCGTTGCGTTCAAGGTAAACCTTGTCTATCTTGTCAAGGTCGTCGGTCAATGCCGACTGGCGGATTCCCTGCATCACATCTTCACGGCTAACTAATCCGCGTTTCAGGTGGTCGTGGTTAAACTGCCCGCGCTCGTACAGTACGATCTTATCGCCTTCCATCAATCGCGAAAAACGTTTACTGCCGGCAACCAGCCTGCCAAACAACCGGTGCAGCAACACGATAACAAAACAACAAGCCACTACCGGCACAAAGCCCGAAGCACCAACCACCGCCCGGCTCAGGATAGCACCCAATAAAATCACGATGATATTATCCATCGGCGTCCGGATGCCGAAAGAGCGCCTGCCCGAAACCCGCACCAATACCAGCGCGATAAAGAAAATGACCACACCCCGGCAAGCCATTTGCCAGGCGTTGATGTCTTTTCCCTCGCCAAATATTTGCATGAGTAGTTCCATGTGATATAAACACCATTTTTTATAGTGTGTTTTTTTACTCTTTGGGCGATGGGATTATCGCACGGTGGACCAATTATCGGGCATCCTGCTTATGAATGTTATTAATTGCTTTTTACTGCAAATAATTGACGGAAAGTGACGGAAGTTGACGCGTTTGGGTGGGTTATCAAATCGCATAGAGCTGCCGCGCAATAGAAGCGTTATTTATCGTCGTAATGCCCTGTGGCGGATACAATGGTTACCGTAACAATATGATGTTCAATGAAGTATACCAGCCTATCCTTTTTATTGATCCGCCTTGACCAGTAGCCCGCCAGTTCAAATTTTAGTCTTTCAGGTTTACCGGTACCTGTTTCCGGGTGGGTATAAAGCTCATCAATAATGTGTTCTACCTTCTTTATAGAAGCCTTATCACCTGATCTTTTGATGATTAGTAAATCTTTTTTAGCGCTGTCTGATAAGATTACCTTAAATTCTCCCATATGGATTTGGCAGGGTCAAGGGTGGTGAATTTTCCGTTATCAACCTCTTTCTTGCCGGCTTTGATCTTAGCAACAAATTTAGGGTCGTAAGGGCTTGTTTCGACACTAATTTTCAAAGCCTTGGCAAAAGCCTTTAAAGCAGTTAGTTGCTCTTCACTTTGGGGGTGCATAATTAATGTTTCCATACACAAATTTAAAAAATAAAAAGAATAAACCACTATCCCATCATTGGGTATGACTGGTTAGCTATCTCCGCAAACTGACTAGTCCTGAAATAGGTTTACACTTAAAATGTGTACCAAACTGTATCATGAAATCAATTTACTAAAATCAATTTACTAATTATCAGCAATTTACAAAAACAGGCGTATCAAAATGTATCGCCGGGACACATTCAGTTTGGTACACCTGTTACAGGTACCCGCCACTTCTGCATCCACTAAAATAGAAAACGCTCCGGTATGCCGGAGCGTCTTTGTTATTAGAGAAGAGACACCCCGATATATCGGGGTGCCGCTATAATGGTTATTATTCGTAGCTGATAGTCAGCGTGATAGGCACGCTTAAAGCTTTCGACACGATGCAATTGGCCTTTGCGCCTTCGGCGATTTCCTTAAATTTATCTTCAGACACACCGTCTATAACAGAACCCTTTAGTTCTAAATGGATCCCGGTGATAACCAGTGCCTGCATATCAAGGTCAAGTATGGCGTCGGTGTTCAGGTCGCCCGGCGTATAACCTGCTTGCGACAGGGCAGCGCCAACAGCCATGGTAAAGCAACCGGCATGCGCGGCTGCGATCAGCTCCTCTGGATTGGTGCCAATACCATCGGCAAAGCGGGTTTTAAATGAGTACTGGGTATTGTTTAAGGTGGTACTTTGGGTAGATATTTCTCCCTTACCTTCGGTTAAAGTGCCGTTCCAATGGGCGTGTGCGGTGCGTTTCATAATGGTTTATTTTTAATTGTTATGTACTGTAAATATAGTTGTTTTAAAAGTTTTGCCTGCGGCGATGGGTTAACTAATCTTTAAATCTGGGGCCGATAACTATCGGGAAACTGATCTTCGATCCCTAATCTCTAATCAACTAACCTCTGATCTCTAACTACCACTTCGCGCGCTCATACTGCACGGGCCATTTCACATCCTCATAACCCAGCTCATGCGCGGCACGTAACGGAAAGTGTGGGTCGCGCAGCAACTCACGCGCTATAAATACCATATCGGCCTGCCCGGCCTGTATGATGTCGTCAGCTTGTTTAGGTTCTGTTATCAGGCCCACGGCGCCGGTTAGTATGCCTGTGGCGCGTATAGCTTCGGCAAATTCAACCTGGTAGCCCGGCTTCAACTGGATCTTAGCCAGCACGTTACCGCCAGACGAGCAATCAACCAGGTCAACACCCTTATCCTTTAACAATTTAGCCAAAGCAACCGAATCGGTAATATCCCAACCCCCCTCGGTCCAGTCTGTAGACGAGATCCGCACAAACAACGGGTGCGATGCTGGCCAAACTTCCTGCACGGCATCAACCACCTCAAGCAGCAAACGTACGCGGTTGTCAAATGATCCGCCGTACTCATCCGTACGCTTATTACTTAACGGCGAGTAAAACTCGTGCAGCAGGTAACCATGCGCGGCGTGGATTTCAATTACGTCAAAATCCGCGGCAAGGGTACGCGCGGCGGCGGCTTTAAAATCGGCTTTAATCTTTTCTATACCGGCTTTATCCAGCTCAAGGGGCGCTTCCTCGGTCGCAGCAAAAGGCACGGGGCTTGGGGCAACGGCTTTCCACCCATTTGGCTGATCAGATGCTATCTGCGCGTTGCCTTTCCACGGTACTTCATGGCTGGCTTTACGGCCGGCGTGGGCCAACTGTGTACCTGCCTTAGCGCCTTGTTCATGTATAAAATCGGTAATTTCTTTTAGTTTAGTGATATGTTCGTCTTTATAGATCCCCAAATCGCCATAGCTTATGCGGCCTTCGGGAGATATGGCGATGGCCTCGGTGATCACCAACGCGGCGCCGCCAACGGCCCTACTGCCCAAATGTACCAGGTGCCAATTGTCGGCAAAACCATCCTCGCTGCTATATTCGCACATGGGCGATACCACGATGCGGTTTTTAAATTCGATATCTTTTATTTTAAGTGGAGAGAACAGATTTGCCATATATATTTTTTGCGGTAAATATGGATAGTAACACGCATAGTTAGCTCACTGTTTTGTAAGAATAAATCGATTTGATAATCAGATGATAAATCTAATCGGTTTTCTCTTCGCGCTTTACTAATAGAACCTCGTCGCCATCAAGCGGTAGATAGCCGTATTCGTAGCAAAAATGGTAGGTCTTGCCGTTTTGGGTATCGTATTTATTGGTGAGGTATTTAAAGTTAAAGCCCTTGGCAGCCATTTTAGCTGTTGTGGTTTTGGTTTTCCCCGTGGGATTAAGCTCTTCCAATATCCTGCGGTTACGCTTAAGGATATTGTTAATGTTACGCACCAAATTATAGCTATTGCTGTTAAGCTGGTTATTGTAGTTGTTGCGGCACAGATCGTTACAAAACTTTTTATCGGCACGGCCGTGTATAGGATTACCACAATCAAGGCATGTTTTTTCGGTTTCCATAAAGCTAAGGTAATCAATAATAAATACGTTTGCAAACGTTTGCAAATGAATATTGTCGACTATAAGCGCTTATTACCCGACTAATATTTTCGGCCGGATGCACCTTTGTACTGTCAATAACGGACAAAACATTATTACGGACAAAGATAAAACAAAGAAAAATCATGAACTCATTAAAAAACAGCGTACGCCTTGTAGGTAACCTGGGCATGGATCCCGAAGTAAAAACATTTGACACTAACAAAAAACTGGCCAAGCTATCATTAGCCACAAGCGACAGCTACAAAAACGATAAAGGCGAAAAGATAACCGATACCCAATGGCATAACCTGGTAATATGGGGAGCGCAGGCACAAATAGCCGGCGACCTGCTTAAAAAAGGAGATGAGATCGTGGTAGAGGGTCGCTTAAGTAGCCGCAGCTACGTAGATAAGGACGGCAACAAAAAATATATCTCGGAAATTATAGTGAACGAATTTTTAAAAGTAAGCAGCCGGAACTAAGCAATTGTATTGATATAAAAATCCTAAACCTTATCATTATATTTGTTATGTACTTAGAAGCAAAAGAAACCGCCCGGCTGTACCAGTTGTTATCTGATAAATTAGGTAACGACACAACCGAGGCAATATTTAAATACATTGATAACAAAACAGAACGATCTGTGGAAGCAAGCATCCAGACATTAGCAACCAAAGAAGACCTTGCCAAGGCCAAGTATGACCTGAGTAAGGAGATCGGCAATTCGGTAAAATGGATGTTTATTTTTTGGGTAGGCCAATTTGGTGCGACTGCCGCAGTGATAATGTTATTATTGAAAAAATAGTTGGCTTGTGGAAGCAAGCATCCATTCAAGATGATCTCTCCTGACAAATTGGATAAGTAAGAAAAGAAGCTGCCGAAAATAAAGCAGACATTATAAAATAAATGTTCATTTTTTGGGTTGGACAGGCGGGCAATACGATGGCTATTATCATATTATTAAAAAAATAATTTTAACCATATCAACCAATAATTGATATGGTTATTTAAAACCTTACCTTACCACAAATGAAAAAAATTTTACCTTATGCTACTATTGTAGCTATTGCAGGATGCAGCAATCCATCGGCCATTAAAAATACAACAACCGTTAAAAACACTGTAACTGACAAATATATTTTCACCACTATTAAAGATAAATTTAACGAATCAAAAAACATTTTTGAACCAGCAGCAAAAGTTGACACCATGTTATCGGCCAATGACACAACTGCATATCTTGACGCCATTAAAAAATGGTATGATCTAAAAATTGACGAACGCAAAAATGTACTGTCGCCATCTAAATCATTTACAGTAGTTGATAAAAACGGTGTTGATTTAACAGCTAAATTACCGGCAAGCCTGATAGCAGGCATTAACAATCAGGTAGAGAGCTTACCCGATGTAAAAAAATTAATTGAAGATACTAAAAGGGATAGCCTGGCCACGCCGTAAACTTATGGCGTACTTACCGCTACCGGCAAGATCTTGCCATTAAAAAACTTGTGTCCGGTCAGGGCAAAATCAGCGATGTATTTACCCATCTCGAAAGCCATCACCGGCGATTGATAGCCGGGAAAAGCTTTCTCCAGCATTTCGGTTTGCGCCGAGCCTAAAGCCAGGCAGTTAACCTTTATACCTTGCTCTGTAAATTCCTGCGCCAGGCATTCGGTAAGCGTATGTAACGCTGCCTTACTTGCCGAATAGGCTGACAATCCTAAAAACTTTGCACTGCCCTGGTAACCGCCCATACTGCCAATATTTACAATATGCGACCCATTAGGCATAAACTGCTGCAGACTTTGAATGATGCGTACATGGCCTATAAAATTACTTTGCAGCATTTCGACAAAATCGGTTTCCAACAGATCGGTAAAGGGTTTGTTTATTAAAACACCCGCGTTGTTGATAAGCACGTCAATAGTCCCATCAAAATTGGTGTTGATAAATTGTTGCAGGCCGTCGTAGTCATCGTGCACAATATCAAAAGCTATAGGATAAAGTACGCCGTCAGGGTTTAAACCTGCACAGATCTCGGCCAGGCGCTCCAATTTATCCTGCGACCGCGCCAGTGCGATCACCTTATGCTTACCCGATAATATGAGCTCAATCACCGCTTCAAACCCTACCCCACTACTGGCTCCTGTTATAACAATATTCATATTCCTAAATACTCAGATTAATCTTGCTCAAGCTTATCATCCCTAAATACATAATACACACCCAACAGGGATATTATGGCAGAAATAACATAAAAAGAAAGGCTTAACACCACCGCGAGTTCACCGTTCATATGAAACATTTGTGTGATGGCATACTTGTAAATAAACTCTCTAAAGCCTAATCCGCCAACACTAAATGGTATTACCGCCGCCATTGACGACATTAGGAATGCGGATAAATAAGGTGCAAATTTTCCTTCATGGTGCAGGCTCAGCAAAACCAATATAATAGTTAATACCTGTAATGATTGTACAGCAACTGCTTTTATATGCGCTTCCCAAAAATGTTTGGTGTAATCATGAAAGAATTTATATACCACAAAATAGTATACAGCGGTACCTGCTAAAAATATGATCCATGGCCAAAATATCGGGATATTTAATTGAGGCAAAAATATAACCAACACTACAGTGATCAATCCTATCGCCCAAAAGCCGCTCAGCCGGTCAAATAGTATGGCCCAAAATACCTTCTTTGCCGGCTTTTGATAACGTTTATTTAACAGGTAGATCTTATAACCATCGCCGCCGATGCCACCTGGTAAACATAAGTTGTAGAACATACCAAGCATGTATAATCGCAAATTAAATTTCCAACTAACGTGCAGGTCTATCGACTTAAAAAAGCTCAATAACCTTGAAGCTGAAACTATGGTTGATATAAAAAAACAAAGTATGGCGGCAAGTATCCACCAAGGGTTTGATTGCAAAACCAGATCTTTAACCGCGTTTTTATCTATTTTGCTAAAAACATAATAAAGTAACACCCCGGTAACTGCTATTTTTAACAGCAATTTGGTAATACTCCATAATCTGCTTTTGAATGTTTTGGGTTTTTGATCACCGGTTATTGTATCCGGGCTCTCAAAAGGAAAAGTTTCGCCGGGATTAAATTGCCCGTCCTGTTCATTATCGTTATTTACCATATCAGCTTTGGCATAATAGTATGCTGGCAATTTTGCCAAATAGCTGCAAAGGTAGCAATTTACTTAATTAGTGGTTTAAGCACTAAAGATTAGTACCTGTCGATCGGTATACACACCCATTTAGTTATCCATATTTGTTATAAAAATTATTATATACAGGTGACGCAAATCAGGTCAACTAATCGCCAATCTATAATCGCTAATCAGTTAAAAAAACTATTTTTGCACAAATTTTAGGGAATGAGCAAAGTACAGGTAGGTATTGTGCAAATGAGCTGCACAGCCAACAAGCAAGAAAATTTAAATAAAGCAATTGTAAAGGTAAAAGAAGCAGCAGCTAAAGGTGCGCAGATAGTTTGCCTGCAAGAGCTGTTTACGTCACTTTATTTTTGTGATGTTGAGGATCATGACAATTTTTTACTGGCCGAGGCTATTCCCGGTCCGTCAACCGATGAACTGTCAAAAGTCGCTGCCGAATTGGGCGTAGTTATCATTGCCTCATTATTTGAAAAACGTGCGCAGGGCCTTTACCATAACACTACAGCTGTTATTGATGCTGATGGTGCTTACCTGGGCAAATACCGCAAAATGCATATCCCTGATGATCCGGGGTTTTACGAAAAATTTTACTTTACTCCCGGTGATCTGGGCTATAAGGTTTTTAAAACCAAGTTTGCTACCATAGGTGTGCTGATCTGCTGGGACCAATGGTATCCTGAAGCTGCGCGTATAACTGCTTTAATGGGTGCCGAGATCCTGTTTTACCCAACCGCCATAGGCTGGGCCACTACACAGGACGAAGCTACCAACGTTGAGCAATATAATGCCTGGCAAACCATTCAGCGCTCGCACGCCGTAGCTAATGGCGTACACGTGGTTAGCGTTAACCGTGTGGGCGAAGAAGCCGGGGTTAAGTTTTGGGGAGGATCATTCTTTTCCAATCCGTTTGGCAGCATAATTCACCAAACCTCACACGATAACGAAGAAGTTGTTGTACAGGAGCTTGACCTCAATAAAACCGATTATTACCGTACACACTGGCCGTTTTTACGCGACAGAAGAATTGATTCATATCAGCCGATAACTAAACGTCTTTTAGACGACGAATAAGCCCCACCCAACCCTCCCCGGTAGGGAGGGCTTTAATTAAACCACGATATACAAAACAAAAAAGTCTCCCCTACCGGGGGAGATTTAGAGGGGGCTAAACACCAACCATGAATTACCCAAAACAACAAGGTTTCACATTCCCTGCCGAATGGCATCCACACACCGCTACCTGGCTAAGCTGGCCGCATAAGGAAGAATCATGGCCGGGTAAGATCATGACCATCTATCCACAATACTGCGAATTCATCAAGGCTTTAACCGTTGGCGAGTTGGTACGCATTAACGTTAGGGATGAGCAAATGGAAGCTTTTGCGAAACAGCAATTGCAGTTAGCCGGTGCCGCTTTGAGCAAGATAGAGTTCTATCATTTTCCAACAAACGATGCATGGTGCCGTGATCATGGACCTGCGTTTTTGATCAATCCGATTACCAAAAAAAAGGCCATTGTCGACTGGGGCTATAACGCCTGGGGCGGCAAATACCCTCCGTTTGACCTGGACGATGTTATCCCTACAAAAATTGGTAATCAATTTGGTTTGCAGGTTTATCATCCCGGTATAGTGATGGAGGGTGGCTCGGTTGATTTTAATGGCACTGGTACTATTTTAACTACTACGGCCTGCCTGCTTAATCAAAACCGTAACCCGCAGTTAAATCAGCAGCAAATAGAACAATACTTATACAATTATTACGGCGCCGAACAAATTTTATGGTTAGGCGATGGCATTATTGGCGACGATACCGATGGCCATATTGATGATATTACCCGTTTTGTAAACGAAGATACCGTTGTTACTGTTGTAGAAGAAAATAAACACGACGAGAATTACCATATCCTGCAGGAAAACCTGGATACCCTAAAGACCATGCGCCTGCTAAATGGCAAACAACTCAATATTATTGAGCTGCCAATGCCTGACGCGGTTGTTTATGATGGCCAACGTCTGCCGGCCTCGTACGCTAACTTCTATATCGGTAACACTGCTGTGGTAGTACCAACTTACCGTTGCGATAAGGATGATAAAGCGTTGGACATTCTGCAAAACTGTTTCCCCGACAGAAAAGTGATCGGTATTGATTCGACAGATATTATCTGGGGATTGGGCAGTTTTCATTGTTTGAGCCAGCAGGAACCGGCAGTATAAGTTTGTTTCAATCGGTTAATATTTTTAATTTTATAAAAACTATTAACCATGAAAATATCTTTGGCCATTATTGCTTTGCTGTTAAGCACTATTGCTTTATCGTTTGCGCAAACCAAACCCATGCGCTTAACTACAACTGCCTTTGCTGATGGTGGTTTGATCCCTTTAAAATATACGCAGGCTTCGCCTGCAGGGGCGGCTGTGTCGCCCGAGCTTACCTGGAGCGACGCGCCTGCCGGTACGCAAAGTTTTGTGCTTTGGATGCACGATGTAGACCTTGCACTAAATAAAAACATGGACGATAACCTGCACTGGCTGGTATGGAATATTCCGGGCAGCGCAACTTCTTTGGCAGAAAACATACCTGCCGGCCCACAGCTTGCCGATGGTAGTTACCAAATAAGTAATGCGGTTGTTGGCTACCGTGGCCCCGGTGCGGCTGCTTCAGGCCCGCTGCATCATTACGTGTTTGAACTATTTGCTTTAGACATTAAATTAGACGAAAAAGCAGCCGATAAACCACTTGAAACCAAGACCAACATTTTTAAATTAATGCAGGGTCACATCATTGGTAAAGCCGCTTACGTGGGTCTGTTTCATCGCCCGCAATAAATGTAATATTGGCTCTGCTGGATCTGATTTTTGGCCGGTTGGTACCCTCAATAAAGTGTGCTATTTCATAGCTGTTTGCTCCGCTTATGCAAAGACAGCTGCAAACAATTAATACGACTAACTTTTCTACCGAAAAAACACCCGCGTTTACCGAGTTCTTTAAGGATAATCGCCAGATTTAGTTTTGGCTCGCTATATTAGTGCCTTACTTTTGAGTAAGATTTAAAAATAAGATCATGACTAACGACATCAATAATATAGAATATCAAAATGGCCCACGCCGGGGGAAGGTTTTAGCCGGCATAGTTTTACTCGTGGTAGGCGCATCGTTATTATTAAGGCAATTTGATTACTTAGGTTTCCCCGGCTGGTTGTTTAGCTGGCCAATGTGGCTGATTGTTTGGGGTATATACATGGGTGCTAAACACGATTTCCGTAACTCAACCTGGCTAATAATGGTAATTATAGGTGTGGCCTTTTTGCTCGACCGCATCATACCCAGCTTTGATGCCAGCGCTATTTTTTGGCCCGTGGCAATTATAGGTTTCGGTGTATTTTTAATACTAAGACGAAACAATAATATTAATGGTTGGGATAAAAAAGACTGGAAACGAAAATGGGATTCAGGTAAGTACGATTTTAAAAACCCTAACCCGGCTAACCCAAATGACCCGGTGGTGGATTACACCGTTGGCGCTAACCCTGCCGACCCGTCAACCCCGCCTAACCCCGGCACTAACAATTTTACCGGTGATGAGCATTTAGATGCCGTATCGGTCTTTGGGAGTGTAAAGAAAACCATCTTTTCGAAAAACTTCCAGGGTGGCGAGGTTGTGAATGTAATGGGCGGTGCCGAGCTTGATTTTACGCAAGCCAACATTAACGGCCGTGTGGTTATTGATATTACCCAAATATTTGGCGGCACCAAAATAATTGTGCCATCGCACTGGATGGTGGTATCAGATATGGCCGCGGTATTTGCAGGCGTAGACGATAAAAGAGTCAGAACCAGTGCCCCTTTAGATAGCAACAAGGTATTGGTGCTAAAAGGCGTATCCATATTTGCGGGAGTAGATATCCGCAGTTATTAATTAACCATCAACCTTAACTTAATTGTAGCGTTTTGGCTGTATCACATTCATTAACATTTCAAAAACTTCGCTGGTCATTCGCGGCTTGCGGGCTTGCTTGGGCAGGCCTGCAAACCTACATTATCCACGGGTTTGGTTTTGAATGGTTTACCGCATTAACCGATAGCGGCGTAAGCTCCATACTACTGGCTGCCGCCTGTTGGCTCATTAACAATAACCTGCGCTATTACCAACCCGGCAAGGGAAGTTACGCCAATATATTGATATGGTGCCTGGCCCTGGCGGCAAGCTGTACTGCCGGTTGCCGGTATATATTGCCGTTTATTAACTCAGGCCCGGTGTATGCTAATTTCATGACCCAATCGTTGGTTATCCGCTTCTTTACAGATTTTTTGGCTGTAGGCTGGATGGCCATGATCAGTATGATTTGGTACGCCCAATTAGATCAGAAAGAGAACGAAAAGCGCAAAGCCGAAACAGAGCAACTGGCCCGAGAAGCCGAGCTTTACAACCTGCGCCAGCAACTGCAGCCACACTTTTTATTTAACAGCTTAAACTCTATCAACGCGCTTATCGGTTTTAAGCCTGACGAAGCCCGCAGGATGATCCACCAGTTGTCTGATTTTTTGCGCGGGACTTTGAAAAAAGACGACCAGTTGCAGGTTACTTTAAACGAAGAATTACAGCATCTTAACCTATACCTTGAGATCGAAAAGGTGCGTTTTGGGCATCGCCTTAAAACAGAAATAAGCTGCGACGAGAAATGTGGCGAAAGCATTATGCCGGCCATGCTATTGCAGCCCTTGGTTGAAAACGCCATAAAATTTGGTTTGTACGATACCATCGAAGATGTGGTGGTAAGCATTCGCGGCGAGTTGGAAGGCAGTTACCTGGAACTGACCGTACAAAACCCGTATGACCCTAAAACTTCGCGCCCGCGGCAGGGTACCGGTTTTGGCCTGAGCGGTGTGCAGCGCAGATTATATTTGCTTTTTGCACGTAATGATTTGATGGAAACTCATGCAAATGATAATATATTTACAACTATAATTAAAATTCCGCAGTGATGATACGTGCATTATTAATTGACGATGAGCCTTTGGCCCGTATGGTTGTAAAAGAATACCTGCAGGGTTTCCCGCAGATTGAGGTGATGCAAGAGTGCGGCGATGGCTTCGAGGGCCTTAAAGCCATACAACAACATCAGCCCGATCTGATATTTCTTGACGTGCAAATGCCCAAGATTAACGGCTTTGAGATGCTTGAATTGGTGGATGAGCAGCCGGCAGTGATCTTTACCACCGCGTTTGATGAATATGCCATAAAGGCGTTTGAAGCACATGCGACCGATTACTTGTTAAAACCCTTCAGCAAAGAACGTTTTAATAAAGCGGTAGATAAATTTTTGGCACAGACGCCGAATACAGCGCAACCCAAACAGGAAAACCTGCTGGAAACCGCCGCCCACTCGCCTGCCCAGCATGAGCGTATTGTGGTAAAAACCGGCACTAAAGTTAAGATAATCCCGGTGGCCGACGTACAATACCTGCAAGCCGACGACGACTATGTAAGCATCATCACTCCCGAGGGCTCATATCTTAAAAATAAAACCATGGGCTTTTTCGAGCAAACGCTTGACGGGCGCCAGTTTGTACGGGTGCACCGCAGCTATATTGTAAGTGTGCAGGAAATTACCCGTATAGATCCTTACGAAAAAGACAGCCACCTGGCCATCCTGAAATCGGGCGCTAAAATACCCGTGAGCAAAACCGGGTACGTAAAGCTAAAACAGGTTCTGGGGATATAATTGTGAAAAAAGATTAGTGATTAGTTAATTAGAGATTAGGCCCATCGCGGGCAAAAAAAGGGCAGTAAATTTTAAAACTTATCTCCCTTTTTTCTAACTTGTATAGCTCAAGATTATTCTAATCTCTAATCTCTAATCTCTAATCTCTAATCTCTAATCTCTAATCTCTAATCTCTAATCTCTAATCTCTAATCTCTAACTAAGCATATTGCTTCATTTGTTCCAACTCATCAGCGCTTGGGCCATAACTGCCGGGGATAGGTACATTCAGCAACCGCAGGAATACGCCTAACTGGGCACGGTGGTGGATCAATTGTCCAAGTGTCATACGGATGGTGCCATACTTGGTCCTGGCTGATAAAACGTGATCGCCGTTACGCAGGATCCAGGGTTTCTCCAATTCGGCTTCGTCGGCGCCTTGCATATGTGCGTAGCCATCGGCATAAGTGTTTTCAAATATCTCTAACACATCGGCTGTGTTATCGGCATTGGTCGGTTCGTACGGGTTAGCGGCAAAGTCAAGCCCGTCGGTAGTGATGGTCATGGTTAGCCAACCGGGTAGTTCGGCAATGTGATTGGTAAGCTGCTTAATAGTCATGCTTTTTGCATGCGGGCGCCAGTCGTATTTGTTGTTTGGCACAATGCTTAACATTTTACGGGTAGTTTGAACTTCCTGCTCAATTTCTTTCAATAATAATTCGATGATTGTCATAACTTTTATGTTTTTGTTGTTTGTTGATACAAAGAAACCACACGGTAATGACAGCCCTATGTCAGCAGGGATAAGCGTTTTTTATTTTTATTTTATTAAAGACTGGTTATTGAAGATTAAAGATTGGTTGCGAAGCGTGAGTTTCTAACCGGTTGATGTCGTTGATTTTAGAATGCTTTAATTTACCATTCTCCCGCTCAAATCGACTGTCCTTGCAAAAGGGTTAAGATATTGATTAGCCAGGATAGCAAATTCCCTGCGGGTAATGGGTCTGTTGAGGTCAAATTCTGATGTGAATTGGTATTTGGTCTTCCATTCTTTTTGAATAGTTAATTGGAAAGATTGTGGATCGGACAGCGTGATCTCGCTGATAAAAGACAGCAGATTACCTATAGTAAAATGTTCGGCAGGCTTGGTATTATTGAACCATATAAACGCCCGGCTGTATATCTCTGTAAATACAGGCTTGATCTCGTCGGTATTAACCGGCGCGTCGGGCATAAAAGCAAATTGCATGTTGTTATCTACCTTTAGCTGCGTGCCTTTAAGCAAGCCGGTAGCAGCTATTTGTTGTATCGCCCTAAAGTAATGGTCGGCAGGGTTTACATCGTCAAATGGTAACAGATAACATTTAAAATCCAATAGTTCACCCTGCACTAATCTTACTCTTAAACTTTTCTCGGTAGTTTTAAAAAAGGCGCAAAAGGCGGCCATGGTACCTGCGCCTTGCCCTAAATTCATTTGCAAAGGTAAATTTTGCAGGGTTGGCACGACTGGTAAAGCCCTATCCGTAATAAATAAATTCTCTGCATCCCGGGCTACCAAAGCATTCATGGGAATGTAATATGCCGGCGGTGCGGGGTAAGTCGCGGCGTAATGGATATCTGCACCTTGCAAATCATCACCAACTACTATTGCAGTCCGGTATAAATTGGCATTGTACGCCGGTGGCGGTGGCAATTTAGCATGAACAGCAGTAAGTACATCTCCTATTTCGGTAGCATCTATTAGTGTTTTGGTCTTTATGTAGTTGATTTTTCCGTTTTCGGTAATCGTTACCTCCCATCCGGTGCCATCTTTTTTAATGATGCTATAGGCGGTATTTAGTTTTATGGTAAGGTTTTTTGTGGTATCGGCTATTTTTTTTAAAATCCCCGCCCCGGTAAAAGGTTCAAACTTTAAGGGCGCATTATAAGTGGTATCGTATCCGGCTGTACCTTTATAAAATTGACGGACGCTCCTGCGAAACTCGCCCCATATCCCCGATGGTAAATTCCGATTGGCATCAACAACAGCCATAGCCTTATCCTGCATACCTTCCAGCCATGAGCCTTTGATCAACAGAACAGTTTTTAATTTACTGCGTGAGCTTTGGATGGCCGCGCTAACCGCGCTGACGCCACTACCAATAACCAGCACATCAGTTTTAATAGTTTCGGCATAGGTGGAAGAAACATTTATGAGCAGGAGTAACAGCAGCAGTTTTTTCACCATGGTTAAATAATAGGTATAAAACGCTAAATTAGCGCAAAGCATATATAAATCTATAATATTATCTAAAATCAAATAAATACCAATGACCGACGAACATCTTA
>JAQBOP010000300.1 GCA_028287975.1 Mucilaginibacter sp.
ACAAGTACGCAGCGGCCAATTGGTCAAGCTGTTGGGCCATTTCCTGAACAGTTTTACGGCTATATGGCTAAACAGGAGTTGGGTTTGTTAACGCCTTCTATCGCTGTTAATTATGCTGACATAGCTGTACTGCAAGGAGGAGTGCAGGCATGGGTTACCAGCAGCCCTAAGACTGTTAGCGCGCATGATAATAATGCATTCTTGCCCTTCGCATCATTAAGTGTTGACGTGCTGCGCCCTTTTGAGATTGATTCGGCCGAGGCACGTTTGATGCTATTTGGTTCGTATGCGAGAAATTTCCTTTATGGTAATGATCTGTATGGAACTTTGTTGGATGGTGTTTTTGTGGGTATTGGCAACGGTCGTGATTTTACACCCAAATTTGACCCTTATCAAATTTATAACCAGTTACAGGGGGGCCTTACGTTATCCTTATTAAATAATACTTTATCTTTTAGCTATAATTATAATTTAAAAAGGTTTAGCGCTACACAGGTAACACTCTATACTGGCCCAATAAATGTAGATATTTATTCGCCTGCCAACGTGCGCATTGAACTGCACCGGGTTGGGATTGATTTTAATTTAACCGGTGATGATGATTTTAAATGGCGGTCAAACCTTAACGGCACGTATATAGTTTTAAGGGATAATAACCACGAGATCAATTTTACGCCGGATATACTTCATTTAACCTACCCGGGCAAGCCGTTTATTACAGGCGGTTTTATCAATAATCTGGCGTATAAAAATTTATTTCTTGATTTTAGTTTGTTATATGCCACGAACCAGGCGCAGGTTACACATCCGCCTGGTGGTTCACAAACCTTTTTAATCACCGGTAAAGCCAATTCATTTGATCTTCAAAGCATTGACCTGGGGTATAAAATACCTACCCGGCAGTTTAAAGATCTGGAAGTTTATGCTAACGTAAGAAGCTTGTTCCAAAACAATCAATCCGCTTTAAATGAAAGGAGAAAATTTTTTGGCGGCGGTTTTAAAGTAGGATTTTAATCCCGATTAGATATCGCAGTATGATTACGTCCAAACAGTTTAACGGGTATGTTGTTGCTAAAAAATGAGATCACACACAGCAACCGGCATTTTCAGGGATATGGACCACACGGAAGACGCGCAGCAATATTTGTTGGCGCAGGAGTTTACCGAAGATGATATGACCACTGAAGTTTTGAAAGACCAAACCATACTTTTAAAGGTGCATGCCGATACCTCCATAGAAATGCAGGAAGCAGTAGATGTGCTGAGAAACTATGGCGCGGTAGATATTACCATGACCAAATAAATACCGGATTAAGAATCTTCTTTATTTAGCGTGATAGTCAGATCAACTGTCAAATCGGGCGATGTTTCAAGATGATGCAGCTCTAATGTGTTGTCTGTTAATATATTAATGTCAAGTATTTGGGCCACGCCGTTTGCAGTTGTAACACCTAACACCAATTTGTTGTTGCTTACTTTCCAAACTGTGTTTTCTTCAGTATCACTCAGTTTAATGAGCGCTGTACCATTAGCGTTAAACTGATAAGAATCGTAACTATTGAATGTGGTGTCATGCCGGGTAACGCCCTGATAGGTTTGGTGGCTGATAACACTTTTTACAAGCCACTTACCCACAATTTTTGCAGATGCAGATTTGGAATTGTCTTTTTTACAACTTGTTGATGCGATAGCAAAAATTGTAACAACAATTGCCATAAGGTTTAGAAAGATCTTTTTCATGGTAGTTATTTAAGCTTTTAAATATAATTAATTAATCGCAATCAACTTGATCATAGCAACACCGTGCGGGGCAATCTTAGCGCTGTAAGCATCGGTAAAAGTGCCTTTATCGCTGTGGCTCCACAGGTCCCTGATCTTTGCCTTTTTAATTGCATTGATATCCTTAAAATTAAGTGACAATGTAGCTTCGGTATCCTGTTTGTTAAAGATCACAACCGCCTTGCTTCCGTCATTTAAGGATTTTACCCAGATCTCTTTTTGATCGTCGCTGATCACGCGTGAGCCGGGTTTAGTTGCTTTGTCCTGGTCTACAGCTATGATCTCTTTATTTAACAAGATCTGCTTTGTGGCTTCTGACATATTCCGCACATCATTACCCAATATCAGCGGGGCTGATACAACGCTCCATAAACTAAACTGCGCCTTTTGCTCTTCGTAGGTTTGTTTATTGTTACGCGGGTAATCAACAATTAAATTATCCGGGTCATTCCAATGCCCGTTGCCTGCGTAATTTTCCTTGCCTACCACCTGGTTTAAATTTTCATACCAGTTTTTGTAAGTAACCTCGGGCGTACGCTCAATAAACTTTACAATATCACCACCGGTGCGCCACATATCCGCAATTTCGGCACCCCACAAGTGGGTGTCGCCGCTTGAAAATATGCAGATCTCAAACATAATTGGTCTGCCTGTTGCCTTTAGCGCCTTGCTCATTCGGGTGTGCAGTTCCCTGTCGGTATGGTTCTCTTTTTCGCCGCAGGCGTCATATTTTAAATAATCAATGCCCCATGAGGCGTATGTTTTGGCATCAAGCTCTTCGTGGTTATAGCTGCCCGGATAGCCTGCGCATGTTTGTGTCCCACTTGATGAATAGATACCGATCTTCAACCCGCGTGCATGCAGGTAATCTGCCAGGTATTTCATACCATGCGGAAAACGGGAAGTATCTGCATATTGCCGGCCTTCTTTATCTCTTTTGGCGGCCATCCATCCATCGTCCAGTTGCAGCAGTTTATAGCCGGCATCCCTTAACCCGCTTTTTACCATGGCATCCGCCACCTCCATGATCTTTTTTTCGTTGATCTTATCTATAAATGGGAACCAGCTCATCCAGCCCATTGGCGGCGTTGAAGTAATTAGTTTATCCTGCGCCTTTGCCGCGAAGCAGATGGATGCAATAAATGCCAGGGCGATAATCTGTTTTCTCATTTCAGGATCAAAAAGTTTTCATGATTTTAACAATGCTCTTTGCGATGATAGCACAACCTTGATCTGAAGGATGCAAACCGTCAAATGTTAACCCGACGGCTTCCTTTGGATATGGGTAATCATCCGTAGCAGGGTTAAACGGAACGTCGATAAATTTTGGATATGGCAAATCGTTATACTGTCCGCTTTGATCTTTTACGCGTTTAAATTTTACAAGTTTATTCAGCGTAAAATCGCTGTTGTGGTACAGATCGTCAACCGGGATGTTTTCCAGCTTGCCGATAGATACAATAGCATTGGCTACGGCTTCGAGCGTTTGGCCATTCTTTTCGCGGTAAGAGCCGTAGGCGTTATTGTTTTTGTCGAACAAGTACACAAAGTCCACGCGTTGCAGCGGCGTCATCAGGATAATCTTAGCATCGGGATTGAGGGCTTTGATCTTATCTAAAATAATACGGAATGACCCGTAGATGGTGTTATTGCCGGTTTTATTCTTGTAATCGTCAATGGTACCAATAGGACGACCCTGCCACCAATCGTTAGTGCCCAAAAATATGGTGTAGACATCACCTTTCGGGATATTCAGCTTATCAAAACTATCGGCAATACCGCCCGATGTCCAGCCATTAAAACCTTTGTTGATGTAATGGATATAAGGCAACTTTTCAGTAACCTGTGTTAAATAACCTTTGGTGAGACGGTTCTGTGTTTCGTCCTTATGGTCATTCAAATAAGTGATCGAATCGCCTATGGCAACCCAGGTCAGCTCTTTTGCCTTAAAAGAAGTTAAGAGGCAAACGGTAAGTAGTACGAGTGTTAGTTTTTTCATTCGTTAAATTTAATATTAAAAAGGTTGTCATCTCGAACGATAGTGAGAGATCTATACAAGACAGGTAAGCGACATACCCATGTATAGATTTCTCCCGTTGGTCGAAATGACAGTTATTTAATCACATCATCTGCACATCTGCATACCCACGCATCTGCACATCAAAACTATCTGCCTACAACCGGGAACTGCGAGATACGCAGCTTGGTACAGCCATATGGCACCAGGGTAATTTCTTCTTCTTTTTCCTTCGGTGTGCCTTCGTTATAAATTACGCTGTAGGGCATTGGGCCGGCCATGTCGTTATACAATTTCCAGTCGGGGATCCTCCGGGCTTTAGTGGTTAACTGTAGTGGCGCGTTGGCTAAACTCCACGGATATGCTTTTACCTCGCTTTTCTTTTGTACTATAAATACTTTTTCAAGCTGATTGTTATGCGTTTCAATCAATCCATAATTCCACGGAGTGGTGGGTGTTATTTCATAGTATTCACTGCCGTAAGCAACCGGGTCTTTGTCATTCTTTACCAGTTTAACATCTTCGCCAATTTTAAGGGCGTAAACTAATGGGCCGCGTTCAACAGATACCGAATTTTCGTACCAGGTATTTTTGAAGATGTGCATAGGCAATTGCAGTTCGACTATGTCGCCGGTTTTCCATTCGCGGTTTATTTTTACTATCTGGTTGCCTTTTGCCTGCTGAAAGTCTGCACCGTTAATTTTGATAGACGCGTTTTGGCACCAGGCCGGGATCCGTAAGTGGAAAGGGAAAGCCACCGCTTTAGTTTTCTTATCCAGGCTTAAAGTAAAGCGGATAGTTTCATCAAACGGATAATTGGTTTCTTCTTTAAAAGTAACCGGTATGCCGTTGGCCACCTTTGTATTTACCTCACTGGCCGAATAAACCAATGCCGCCACACCTTTATCGGCAGTAGCATACCATAAGTTTTGGGTGAATTTTGGCCAGCCCTGGTGCATGTTTGAGGTACAGCATGGGTAGCCGGATAACAAGCCAAAACAAACATCGGTGCCGGCATGGTTCACATTAAAATTATGCGACGCGCGGGTAAGCATTACCTGGTTAGCCTGCTGAAAATACTGGCGGGTCATATAATCCTCAGACGTTTGCGAGGGCAGGGCGTTAAAAGCTATTTTTTCTAAACGGTCGGCATAGTCGATATCGCCGGTAATTTCTAAGGAATTTTCAAGGGTAAACATCATCTCGACAGCCGTACAAAGCTCAGAACCTTGCGTTGGGTTGTTGCCGTGTAACGATTCGTCGGCACCAAAAAGACCGTGCGCCATACCATCGTATTTGGTAAGGTCATGCAAGCCCTTTCCCATAGCGTCCATATATTGTTGCTCGGGGTGTTGCTGATAGTAGATAAGCGGCTCTTTCATACCTTCGGCAAGGTTTACACCATGTGCGCTGCCCAATGTTGTCAGCATATTGCCTTTCAGGAAAGCGCCGGTAAAATCAAAGGTTTGCTTATGGATCAGGTCACCAAGATCCAGTAAGAATTTATCGCCGGTGATATTATACAGCCAATAAACTACCATCAGGTTATCGCCGCCGCGCCATTCGCCCCAAAAGGTCCAGTTGTTTAGCGGGGTTTTAGGTAATTCCTTAAGCTGGTATTTAAAATAATTGGTCAGTAAGTTGATCACCCGCTTATCCCTTGTTGCCGAATAGTATTGCTTCAGCACTTTAAGCATCACCATTTTTGGCCACCAGTCGCGGCTGTTATCACGCTGGATGCCAGGTTCAGGACTATAATCTTTCGACGGGCCGAAATAACCATCAGGCTGCTGGCTTTTGATGGACCATTCGATCCAGGGTTTTACTTTGGCAATTAATTCTTTATCCTGTAAAATATAAGCAAGCGGCAGTAAACCATCTATCCAGTAAGGGCCGCGTTCCCATTGGTCGCCGTCGCCGCCAAGCCAGCCGTTGCGTTTACCCATCACCAAAGGGTACAGCTTATCCAAATTGCCGGTAGCGCCTTCTTTTTGTTTGATCAGCATCTGGCGTAACCAACCTTCAGGTTTAATGGCACCTAAGGGTAGTTCTATATAAGGGTTCTGTCTTAATGGGGCTTTAGCCTCGATATAGCTTTGCCAGTCAGACGTGCTTGTTTGCGCGTTACTGATTTTGGGGACGATAATTAAACAGGCCAGGCTTGCCAGCAGGTAAAATGGTTTCATAGAAAATAACTCATAGACTTTAAAACTAAATAGAATTTTTAAATGAAGCTGTATTAAAGGCAACAACAGAAAAAGAATTTTTATTTTTTTGCTATAGATTCTCTGTGTTTACTTTGTGTCTTCTCTGCGTCTCTGCGGTAAAAAATTAACCGCAAAGAGCACTAAGGAGACACGGAGATTCACAAAGGCCAGATTTTAGTTTGCTACTATTTTCTTCTATGGACTTTTGAGACTGCTTCATTTTATCAGTTTTAAACGTTTTAAATAACTGTAAACATAACAACCTGCGCAGAAACCTGCAAAGGATTCAAGCGCGGCAAAGATCATTAAAATCACCAGGGCTGCTTTAGCTAAAGTGATCAACCCGGTGAGCAACGATAATGTAATTATCGCCACAAAAACTAATCCCATAAAAGCCGCGAAACGTTTTGGCGCACGGTCGACCGGTTTATTTTTTATTTTGAACAGCTTTAACAACTCACCGCTGATTATTAACCCTAACGGACTGTAATTATTCAAATTGAATGACCTCAACGTAAAGTCGGCCAATAAAAAAGCGGATATGAGCCAGTTGGTAGTTATAAAACAAACAGCGCCAAGTACGCCTACAAAAAAGGCTACCAGGCGGGCCCGGTTTTCGTTTATAGCTATAAAGTCTACCGGGCAATCTAAATTATCATCAGCCATATTTATTAAGGTAATTTTCCGGGGATGGATTGATGCGTTGTCGCGCTGCTTTTTGCGCCTTTCAAGCCGTACCAGTAAGTGGTAGCGGCAAAATCGGCAAAGCCATCTTTCCAACCCAGGGTTTCTAAACTAAAACGAAAGGATTTACTAAATGGTACAGCATCCAGGTTGCGGGTGCGGGTAAAAGTGTTGTACCCGAACGAGTCGGCGTTATCTGCACGCGGCGCATTGGCAAATGGTGTTTGGTAAAGCACTACCGGCGCCCAGGATGTATTGTAATAATCCTCGGTACCTGTCCCATACTCAACCGGGAATTTTGCGCCGTCAACCCATAGTTTTTGGTCGCCTTCGCCGTACCATACGTGCATGTGATTGTATACGGCAAAGGTTTCGCCCATGAATACTCCACTGCCCTCAATAGTGTTCAGGTCCCAATCCATCGGGTAATTTTTGTCTGTCGGATATACCGGCACATCAACCTGGCGTAGCGGTACATTGTTTTGGTTCTTCCAGTCGGCGTGGAAATACATGGTTTGTTTCATCCAGTTTGAGGGACTGTTTTTTGCTTTCAATGAGACATGCACTGGCTTGTCATTCAAATTAAGCACAGTTATTTTGGCGGTATGCTGATAAGGCATCACCCAGCGGCTGATAATCTCGCCATCGTCAGTTACCGTGCGGTACCAGCTTTTTAAAGGCTTACCACCAACGCCCGATCCTGAAAAATCACCGATAGGGCACCATACGGTTTGCTCGCCATCGAACTCAATTTTTAAAACTGTCGAACGCAAGGCCTGCGCATAATCTGCCGGATCATCAGTCTTAATCCTGATAGATAACATACATATGCTTGACGAGCCTTTAGGCAAATCAACAGACGCCTGCCCGTTAGGCGCTATTTGTTGGTCGATATTTCTCGTAGGGCTAATGATAACACTATCCGGATGCAATAATCTGTCATTGATCTTTGCCGCATAATCTTTCAACTCATTAAAGTGTTTTAGCGTAAATGTTTCGGCCTTGTAAAGTTTGAGGTAGTTGATCTGGTAATAACGCGGCTGGTTGTCGGTGTCCTTATCTTCAAAAGTAACTTTGCAGTGTTTAGCATAAGGCATAGGCAAATACAGTGTGCTGCCGCCTTTTTCTTTTGGCTCGTAGCTTGAATGCGGCTGTAACAGCGCACGGCCCAGGGGCAGGTCAAGCTTCATCAAATCATAAGCCGGTATGGTGATCTCGGGCTCAGTCTTATTATCAAAATATATGCGGATAACGCCATTGCGCCTAAAAGTAGTCAGCCAAAAACGAACGATAGCACCCGGGCCGTCAACATCTAACATGACATTTTCTTTGCGGCCGCTCACTTCATCAGTACGGATATATTGCGAGGCATCGCGATTGGTGAACCAGCCCGGCTGGTCAAATGCTACCGAGCGGCGATCATAACTGCTGGCCTGGTATTCCTGCATCGATTTAGGTTTCAAAACCTTCCATTCATTTCCAATCATATCAGTCAACATGAATTTGCTGGTATCTACAGCGCAACCGGCCAATAGCATGGTAAATAAACTGATGAAAACAAAAGTCTTTTGGTTTTTAAGCATACACAATTCTAAAAAAATTAACTGAGATTCAAACAGCCGGCGATTGTTCGGTACTGTACGTTACATTGTAACGATACCGAACACTTAAAGATTGCTGATTTTAGTATAATCATCTGAATTTCAATATATTAATAACAAGGCATGTAATTGGCTTTAATATCGTCGTTAAAAAATCAATATCATGATCAAAAACTATTTACGCGTTGTTTTCAGGAACCTGGCCAAAAATAAAGCCTTTTCTTTTATCAATATCGTTGGCCTTGCCGTTGGTATGGCGGCTTGCCTGCTGATATTGCAATATGTAAGTTTTGAACTGAGCTATGATAATTTTAACGCGAAGGGCGACAGGCTCTATCGCATAAACCAGGACAGGTACACCGGTGGCAAGCTAAGCACACAATGGGCAGCCGGTGCATCGGCAGCGGGGCCGGCTTTTAAAGCCGCTTTCCCTAACGAAATAGAAGACTATGTAAAATTAATAACTACAGGTAAAATATTGGTGAGCTATAACGACAGATCATTTGTTATAGAAAACAACTTTTTGGTTGGTGCCGAGTTTTTTAAAATGTTTAGCTACCCCTTATTGCAAGGCGATGCGAACACCGCGTTAAAAGAACCGCGGTCTGTAGTGCTATCAGTTACCATGGCAAAAAAAATGTTTGGTGATGTTAATGCCATGGGCAAAAACATTACCATATTTAACAAGCCTTTGAAAGTAACCGGCATTATGCAGGATATGCCCAAAAATTCACACTTAAACCTGGACATCATGGAATCTTATTCTACATTAAAAGAAATTTTTGGTGTGCCGCCAACAGTTGATGTAGAAACGAAATGGTTTAACGACGGTTTCATAGCTTATGTGTTGCTTAAACCTGGCGTTAATCCGCGGGCGCTTGAGAAAAAGTTTGTTCCTATTGCTGTTAAAGGCATGGCTCGATGGCCTAACGAAAGGGCAAAATACACTTTGCAGCCAGTTAAGGATATTCATCTTTACTCCAACCGTAAAATGGAAGCAAGCCCTAATGGCGATGGTAAATCTGTATACCTATTATTAGCGATAGCCATTTTTGTGATAGTTATTGCCTGGATCAATTACATTAACCTGGCCACTGCCCGTGGTATGGCTCGCGCTAAAGAGGTAGGTATACGTAAAACCCTCGGTTCGGCTAAAATTCAGTTAATAGGTCAATTTTTGTTTGAAGCAATTTTACTCAACGGGCTGGCTATGTTACTGGCTGTTGTTATCATTGCTATTTGCCTGCCGGGCTTTGCTGCCATAAGTGGTATGCACATTGATTTTTCATTATTTGCGCAACCTGATTTTTGGTTGTGGGTTTTTGGTGTATTGGCTGTAGGTTCTTTGTTTTCAGGATTTTATCCGGCCATAGTGCTTTCTAATTACAAGCCTGTCGAGGTATTGAAAGGCAAACTGGCCAATACCTCGGGTGGAGTAGTGCTGCGTAAAAGCCTGGTGGTGGTGCAGTTTGCGGCATCAATATTTTTATTGATCGGAGCGTTGACAGTTTATAAGCAAATTACCTTCATGCAAGATCAAAAGCTTGGCGTAAATATCGACCAGACGGTTGTGATTCGTTCTCCGCTAATAAAGGTAGACTCATTACGTCGTGACAATAAAATATTTAAAGAAGCCACATTGGCGTTAAATAATGTTAAAGGTGTAACCGTATCCAGCGACGTGCCGGGAAGCGAGGTGTATATGAATGTAGGTGCCATCCACATGGTAGGTCAAACCAAACAGAACGACGTGCAATGCCGGTTAATCAGTATAGATTATGATTTTCTTAAAAATTACGGTATAAAAATCATCGCTGGTCGGGATTATTCGCCGCAGTTTCCGGGCGATGAAGAAACATTTGTAATTAACAGATCGGCTGTTGCTTTATTTGGCTTTAGCAAACCGCAGGATATCATAGGCAAACAAATAATACTTAATGGAGGCCCTCACACCATAGTTGGTGTTACTGAAGATTATCACCAGCAATCGCTACGTGATAAATACGACGCTGTAATATTTGATTTCAGCTCGTGGGCTAACGGCAATGTATCGGTAAAAATAGGAAGCGGTAATGTTTCGCAAACCATCGCTTCACTAAAAGCCAGCTGGGCCAAATATTTCCCCGGCGATCCTTTTGAATATTATTTCCTGGACAGCCACTTTAACGAGCAATATAAAGCCGATCAGCGCTTTGCGCATGTATTCGGTATATTTACGCTGATCGCCATTTTTGTGGCCTGCCTTGGTTTGTTTGGGCTGGTATCATACACTATAGTACAGCGCACCAAAGAAATAGGTATTCGCAAAGTGCTTGGTGCATCGGTTAACAGTATATTACAACTGCTATACAAAGATTTTGCTATGCTGATACTGATAGCTTTTGTTTTGGCCGCGCCGATAGCCTGGTACGCCGTACACCAATGGTTAAATCATTACGCGTTCCGTATGAGTATTAACCCGTTGTTGTTCTTGATGCCGTTTGTCGCGGTAGTAGCAATAGCATTTGCTACGGTATCATGGCTCAGCATAAAGGCTGCGTTAACAAACCCGGTAAAAAGTTTAAAAACGGAGTAAGTAATTAATACTTCTTCATGATCTTAACCAGCATATCGGCAATGCGCTGGTGGCCTTTGTCTGAAGGGTGCAGGCCGTCGTAAACCCAATTCATGGCATCGATGGGGTAGGGGTAATCATCCTTATCGGGGTTTAAAGGGATGTCTATGTAATCGGGATATTTATAGTCTTTGTATTCGCCGGTTTTAGGGTCGCGCATGCGTTTAAAGTTTATCGCGTTGTTAAGGTTAGCACCGCTTTTATAATAAAGGTCTACCAGTTCAAAATGTTCTTTTTGGGCGATATCTTTAATAGCATCAGCGTAAGCTGATAAAAGAACGCCCGAGTTGTTTGGTTTATAATCGCCGTGAATAGTACTGTGGATATTATTGATATCCACGTAATCGGTACGCTGAAAAGGGGTAATGAAAATGATAACAGCATGGTCATTCAAACTCCTGATCTTATCGACAACAGTACGGTATGATCCATAAGCTGTAGCATCACCGGTTGCATTTTTATAATCGTCGTAAGTACCAATAGGCAGGTTGGTCCACCAGTCATTGGTCCCTAAAAACACCGAGTAAAAATCAGCCTTTTCAAGCCCCAGGTTATTGATATTGTCGGCTATGGCTTTAATCGTCCAGCCAGAATAGCCTTTATTTTCAAACTTAACGTAGGGTAGTTTCTCAACTACGCGGGCCATATATCCTTTGGTAATGCGGTTCTTGGTTAGCTCAGGCCTGCTGTTCAGATAGGTGATCGAATCGCCGATAGCCATCCAGGTCTTTTCTTTCTGTGGAGCGAAAGCGCTTAGCAAGCCTATGAAGGCAAATAATAACAATACCTTTTTCATACGGAAATAATTGATTTAACAGCCTCAAACTTAATAAACATCTGTTAAAATAGAGAGAGCCCGGCAGTGCTAATTTATAACTACTTTCTTTTTGAGGTGCATCAAAAAATAGACTACGCAAATTATAGCGATAAATATAGCTGTCGATAAGATCTCATTACCGCTAAGGTTGGCCAGCAGCCATATTATGGATACAATGGCTATGATCGGCACTAATAATCCGCCCGGCGTTCGGTATGTTTTTTCTGCCGATGGATCGGCTTTCTTTCTGAATTTGAGCATCGCCAAAATAACAGCCAGGTAGATCAGCAGCAACACACAACTGGCTAAAATAGCCAACTGTTTAAATCCTCCTGAAACCGAAAAAATAAATATCAGAGCCGTATAAACAATAACCGCCATGTACGGAGTGGCAAACCGGGGATGTACTTTCGCCAAAAATTTCGGGAATAGGCCATCCTTTGCGCCGGCAAAAAGTAAGCGGGGAGTAGCAAGTACATCGCCGCTGGTATTACCCAAACAAGATATCATGGCAGCCACCACCAGGAGAGTAGCGCCAACCGGGCCGATAATGTTTTCTGCTACGGCCGCGAGCGGGGCGTTTTTAAAAGTGCTGATTTGTGCGCCCAATATGCCCTGCGTAACTATCTGCAGGATAACGTAAACGATAAATACCGTTATGCCGCCAAATAAAACCCCGCGCGGAATGGTTTTTCCCGGATTTTTTATTTCTCCGCTCGAGCTAAATGAAGTTTCAAAACCTACAAATGCAAAGAATAAGGCCAGTACCGTATTCCCCATTGTATGTAGGGTTGGCAGGTGTTCCCAACGCAGGTTGCTTGTTTTGATGTGACTTAATCCGAAAATTACTATAGCCAAAAGCGGGACGATCTTTATAACGGTAATATAGGCTACAAATCGTACGCTGTTTTTGGCGCCTGTTACATTTATCGCTGCCATTGTGCCAAGCAAAATAAAGAAAAGCAGGCCACGCATAATCGGGTTTAAAAAGACTGGAAGCAACACAGCAAGCGAATCGGCAAGCACATTCATTATGGCGGCGCTGCCTAAAACTCCCCAGCCAAAAAAGAACAGCCAGTTAATAATGAACCCGGCAAGCGGGCCAAAGGCTTTTTCTACATAAACGTATGACCCGCCGCTATCTGTGACCTTGCTGCCTATTTCCATGTAGCAAAGCATAATGGCTACAACTATTATTCCGCAAAATACATAAGCTAATACACCCGACGCACCCATTTGCACACCTACAACAGCCGGTAACGCATAAATACCTGCACCTATGGTATTGTTAACTATGGTAATTGCCAGGCCGCGCACACCAATAACCCGCTTTAAGCCTTCGCCATTATCTTTCGAGTCCATAATAGTTCGTGATCAGGACTTTAAGATATGGAATTAAAAAGTTAAATAAGAATTGGTCAATAAGGCCCTGTAATTGTAGCGGCCTTATCCCTCTTCAACCCTAACTCCATTGGCCTTGATAATTAACCTGTAAAGCGGGTAAGAAACCACAAAAATGCCAATGATAATTAAAAAGCTTCGCAGATCGCTTACCGCAAAACCTATAAATAAAGTTAAGGTGACTACAAGCGCCAGGATGGTCATATACGGATAACCCCAGGCTTTGTATGGGCGGTTAAGGTTAGGTTCCTTTTTTCTTAACCATATTAACGATGCAAAAGAGAACCCGGTAACAACAGTTAACATTACTGCAGAAAACGAGAAGATCTGTTCGTAAGTATTGTAAACAATAAAATAAACGGCCAATACATAACAGATGAGCATACAATAATAAGGCGTGCCGCCTTTGTTAATATATGTGCCCTGCTTTATAAAAAAGCCTTCGCGGCTAATACCAAAAAGTATGCGCGGCGGGATCATCATATAGGCATTCAGGATGCTTACAATAGAAAAAAGCGCTATGATGTTAATGAACTTTGCACCCCACGCCCCAAAAGCTACTGCCGCGGCATCGGCGGCAGCCAGGGGCGAATTAGCTATCGCGCTAAGCGGCAGCGCGTGCATAACAGCCGCGTTGATCAGCAAATATAAAATGATCACTGCTGAAGCACCAATAAAGTAAGACCGTGGTATATTCTTACCGGGATCGGTGTCTTCTTCTGCAAAAAACGAAACAGCCATCCAACCGTCATAGGTGCTCAAAACCAGTTGCATTGCTTTAAAAAAAGCAATAACCAATGCGCCGTTAAATACTACAGTTTGCGCGTGCAATGCGATGGAGCTTTGTACCGGTTTTGCTATAAAACAGGCCGCTACCAATATCAGCAGTAAAACAATTTTTAAAACACTTGTAATTTGTTGTGTAGTGCTTCCGTTTTTTACCCCGGGCAAATTTATGAGCGTGAAAAATGTTAAATAACTCAGCGAGATAATGGTATTGTGCCCCTTTAATGCGGGGAAAAGCAAAGTAGTGTATTCGCCTAACACAACGCAGAAAAATGGCGGGCCAAGCATGTTTAAGATAAAATCGAACCAGCCGGTAACAAACCCTACATAGGTACCAAATGCTCTTTTTATGTAATTGAAAGCCCCGCCGGCTTTGGGCAGCATGGTGGTTAGCTCGGCGTATGAGTTTGCGCAGAGTAAAATGTACAACCCCGTTAAAAACCAGCAACATAATATGAGCGTTTTGTTAGGCAGTAAAGTCGCTATACTGCCGGGCGTACGCAGGATGCCCGCGCCGATCGTCCCGCCGACTACTATCGATATACCAAATGCAACGCCTAAAACCTTTTTTAATTTGATCGCATTTAGCTTTCCTTTGGTCATTACAGCCTGAAAATTGATAGTTTGTGAACTGTAAGATAGGACATTATATTAAATCATTATAAGGTTTATTACAACTAAATATTAAGCTTTAAATATTCCGCAATTCTCTTAAAATAATCAGCGCACAACTTTCCAAAATGCAGGCGATTGTTTATATTTAAGACCTGTAGAGAAAGATACTTCCTGTGACGGCCCCGGGCTAAAGAGCGCTGATATTAATAGCTGCGATCTGTTATTTTCTTTAAAAAATTCATGGAGCAAAACACTTGTACGCCAGAGATGGCAGAAGCGGCTAACGGTCGTTTTGAGCGAAAAATTTATAAATTTTTACGTAAATGGGTACGGAGCCATGAGCATAAAACGTTGCTTAAATTTGATCAGCCGCTCAATGACTACTTAGCGAATGACGCGTTGCGGGATTTCTTTTTGAATTCAGAGCACCCCATTCAAAAATTATTAAAACATCGGTTCATTGCGCGGCATTTGGGCCGGCCGGTAAATGCTGTACATTTTGATCTGGTTACGGGCGATCCTTTATTAGCCCTGACAGAGCAGCGGATCTACAATCTTGCCCGGCGAATGGATAGCGAACAGACGCATATTCCTTTCCGTTCGGTTCACCCTGTCAAGCAAACCGAAACGGGTGATATTGCGGATATCAGCACTTACCCTGCCGAATCGTTGGAGATGCGGTACAATAGCGGGAATCATTTTAGCAGCCGCCCTGCAAATGATAATGTCTTTGATGAAAGTAGTAAACAATGTATGGCAAAAGCAGGCGGCAATTTGCATGTGTTTTTTAAACGTGGATTTATGGAAGACCGCTTGCAGGAAATAAAGGCGGTTATGGCATTAATGCATGAAGCCTGTGAGCACCAGCTGCAATTTTTTGTGATCTGCAGCAGGCATTCGGTTAAAGAAGGCCATTACGGAGTATCGTTGGTGATCATGGATCCCGCTAACCCGGATTTTCCGATGCGTATTATGGTTTGTGATACTTTACTTAAAGAATTGCCGCACCACCCGCGCTGGTGGAACCATTTTGTTGAAGAATTTACGTGCGTATTTGGCAATGCGGTTACTGAGATACTGGAAGATCTTTCGCACCCGCTGCAAAAGGTAAATATCAAAGGGGATAATCCTTACCGCCATGATTGGGATTGCCCGTATTATGCAGCAAGTATGGCTAATTCAATTGCCGACCTGGTAAAAGACGACGCAGATCTTGTATTAACCGGAAGTGCGCAGGATATTCATAACGCGATGAAGGACAGGATGCCTGATTACTATCATCCCTTCGGCGAAATTAAAGACAGACAAGGCATCCGGGCAGCTAACAGGTTGAAGCGATGGACAAGCGGGCGCAACCTGATCAATGACCTGGTTGCTGAAATAAACCGCAAATCGTCTTACGAATTATAGTATGAGTACCAGGTATCATTAAGGCACATGTGTGAATGAAACGTTAAATAAAGTTAAAAGATGTTAAAC
>JAQBOP010000302.1 GCA_028287975.1 Mucilaginibacter sp.
ATATATAGTATCTTGTAAATAAATATCACTATCTAATTTCGAAATCTTACCGACAAAATAAGTGTTGTTCATATCACCCGGCAAACCATGTAAACCCATACTACAACTTTCGCGCATAAAATTTTCATATATATTCTTTACAAGAAGTTTATCTCCAGTATCTAAAGCATTCATTATTTTGCCCATATCACTACTAAAAATCGGCAACCATTCATTACTGACCTGAAAAACTTCCGGAAGCCCTTTTTGAGTTTTTTTTGCTTTTTTGTACGCCTGAATAATTCGTTCGATTATTGCGTCATTATTAGTGTCAATTATTTTATTATTGAAGCATTTATTTATATCATTATTCTTAAAATAATTAGAGTTTGTGATATCGTCCCCTAAATTTTTAATTACATTTTTATATCTATTCTTTTTTATATAGTAATGTTTTACTCTTCGAAGTGCCGATTTAATTTTTGATAACGTTGACATAATTTAGTTGGTTAGTATTTATTAGTAATGAATATTTTATTGCAAATGAGCTTTTATAACATCGCAGTCATCTTCCACAACCCAAAGGTTATATTTTTTTGCAACGCGCATTATTTCATCCAAATCAAATGGATTTCCTAGAGAATATGCGATCATATGGCCTTTGTTTTTGGTGATACAGCAGCTTCTATATCTTCAGCTTTAACGTTATGTGTGGCTATATCAACGTCAACAAAAACCGGTATGCAGCCATACTGCACCATTGGGTTAACCGTAGTTGGGAAGCCGGCAGCAACGATAATTACTTCGTCACTTAGCAATACCTGCCTCGCGCCTAATTTAGGCGATGTAAGTGCATAAAATGCAACAAGATTGGCTGACGACCCGGAGTTAATCAATAATGCCTTAGGCACACCAGAATACTGATCAAACTCATGTTCGAATTGATTGGCAAACCTACCGGCGGTCAACCAGGCATCAAGTGTGGCATCGATACCTGATAATACATCATCTTCGTCTAAAACTTTGCCCGTAACCGGGATATAATTTGTACCAGGGATAATTATCTGGGTGGTTTTTTGTTTAGCTATTTCTCTTAAGTTTTTTTCAA
Organism: Mucilaginibacter sp.; assembly: GCA_028287975.1. Lineage (GTDB taxonomy): Bacteria > Bacteroidota > Bacteroidia > Sphingobacteriales > Sphingobacteriaceae > Mucilaginibacter. The sequence continues at coordinate 1,088 of JAQBOP010000302.1, forward strand.
CCTCAGGATTAGTAATATTTTTTAACATAAAAAAGTATAATATAATTTAACAACAACAGATGTCAGGTACCCTCCATTTCAATAGGTTTAGAAAACGGCTCCATCTCTGATATAGGTTTTCCAAAAGCAATTTTTGGATAAGCATTTATTTTAGAGCTAATCATTACTTGTAGCAAATATGGACGGTCTGGTTCACTCCAAAGTTTTTCTAAAGAGTCATCAACTTCTACGTCGCTGGTAATTGTAGCAGCATTAATCCCATACGCTTCTGCAACCTTTTCAAAATTAGGCGCGTCATATCCCCACATAGTACTTTGATAATTTCCATCAAAATAACTATCCTGAAATTGACGGATCATACCCAAAGATTGATTATTTATGATTATAATTTTGACAGATAAATTATTACGTTTTATAGTTTGCAATTCCTGAATATTTAACTGAAAACCACCATCGCCGCAAATGCACACTACAGGTTTATCTAACCCTACAGTTGCACCAACAGCAGCCGGTAGCGCATAGCCCATTGCCCCCATGCCACCGCATGTCAGAAAAAACTGCTCCGCATACAACTCTAATGATTGCGCACACCACATTTGGTGGTTACCTACGTCTGCTAAATAAGCCCCGGCCCGGCCGGATGTTTTAGATAGTTGATGTAAAAATTTATTTGGATTAATTCCATTAGGATCAACAATTTCATTTATATCCGGCCATTCTGCTTTAAGCGCCTGTAACTTTTCGTTCCAGGTTGGATATGTAGCTGGTGTCTTATCTTTAAAAAAAACATTAGCGCCGTTTAAGAAGCCTTTAACATTAAAAACAATAGGTACACAACCTGTAATGCGGTTATTTATTTCTCCGGGTTCAATATCTACATGATATATTTTTTTGTTTTTAAAAGTATCTACAAATGCACCTGTTTGCCTGATGTCTAACCGACTGCCAATAACTATAATTAAATCACTTTCACTAAAAGCAATGTTTGCCCATCTGTTGCCGTATGCTCCAATAAATCCAACTCTTAAAGGGTGATCAAAAGGAATAGCATCTATGGCCATTAATGATGTTATTACCGGGACTTGAATATACTCGGCAAACTCTAAAAATTCACGTCGCGAATTTGAGCTTAGTACCCCCCGCCCAACTAATAATAATGGGTTTTTAGCTGCTTTTAAAGAGTCCTCAATATCTTTCCACAAAACGTTGTTCAAAACGGTTTCGCCATCATACTCCGGGCTGATCAATTCAATATTATCGTCAGGTATGTCTACCCGTTGTAAATTCATTGGGATATCTATCAATACAGGTCCCGGCCTACCGCTTAAAGCTACTTTAAATGCATCTATTAAAATGCCCGGTAAATCATTTGCGTTATCAACTTTGTAAACCTTTTTACAAAGCGGGCCAACTATAGCGGTTACTTCAGTCTCCTGAAACCCTAACTGCCTTATGGCTTTATCACCCCTTTGTTCGTGCTGATTAACCTGTCCTGTAATAAATACGGCAGGTACCGAATCAAAATAACAACTTCCTATTCCGGTAATCAAATTTGTTGCACCAGGCCCGCTGCTGGCAAATGCTACGCCCGGCACACCTTTAACCCTTGCAAAGGCATCGGCGGCAAATGAGGCGCTTTGCTCATGATGCATTGTCATAACCTTTATTTTACCAAAGTGAAACAATGAATCTATAATATGTGCGATCATTCCACCCGAAAGCTCAAAAACGTGAGTTACCCCTTGTTTGTAAATAAATTTGACCAAATAGTCAGATAGCTTCATGTATGTATTATGATAAATGTAAATATTTATGTTGTTAGCAATTGGTTGGTGTAACTGCTTATAGTTCTCTTAAATCCTTGTTCAATGCTAACAACCGGCTGCCATCCCAGTTTAATTAATTTACTAACATCAGGAACGACCCGGTGCACCGGGCTTTTTATATAACCTTCTTTTTTAATTTGTTTTTGTACAACTTTTAATTTTTTTTCAGGAAACAAATTAACCAGTTTATCTGCCAGGCTAATTACAGAGCTTTCACAAGCTGGGTTACCCATATTATACGCTTCGCCATTTTTGCCGCATAACAGTATCAGAAAAAATGCCAATGTTGCATCAGTCAAATAGCAAAATGCCCTTACTGCAGTTCCGTCACTTTGCATAACTATATCTTTGTTATTTACTATGTCTGCAATAAAATCAGCAAAAACACGCCCGTCCTGAAGATCCATACCCGGACCATATGAGTGGAATATTCGGGCAAAGCTAACCGGTATGTTGTACTGATGCATCCAACTGATACACATTGTCTCTCCCATTCTTTTACTTTCTGCATAGCACGATCTGACATTAAGCAAGTCTATATACCCAAAATCATTTTCTGATATAAATTCCTTTTCTGGCGTAACAGTTCCATATATTTCACTTGAACTGAAATACAAAAATTTGTCGACATTGTTTTTCCTGGCCAACTTAAGTAAATTTAACGTGCCTTGTACATTTGCGTTGATTGTACCAACCGGGTCTGATCCATAAAACTTAGGGCTTGCCTGGCTTGCTGCATGTACAATAAAATCAATCTTTTCAGTTATATCAATAGGATCAGAAACGTCCTGAATAATAAATTTAATATCAGGCCTATCCATTGAACCTTCAAACCTGATGGCTGCTTTATCATAATTACGAACCAAAGCCAAAATTTTTATATCCATTGAAAATGCATCATTCAGTTTTAACAGCGTATATACCATATATGCCGGTAAAAAACCGTTTGCGCCGGTAATTAAAACCGTTTTCCCTTGTAATAAATTCCAATTAACAATATTTGATGAGATAACGTTTGTTATATCATCTGCAATAATTTTATTTGTATTATTTAACATATTTTAATTTGACAGCTAAACACTATCATCAGCCTGTTATAATAGTTGAGTATGTAAGTTTCTTTTTCAGGAAAAACCCTTCAAAATATTTATAAGAAAATGTTGCAACCAATATTACCCCGGTAAAAATCATTGGATACAATAAAATTGGCATGCCGATTTTATTAACTATTAATATGCAAATATTTACTATTAAAAAGTGATACATATACATTCCGTATGAAATCTTACCCAAAAAATTAAATATGGTATGTTCCAGATTTAATATGCTTGTTTTAGACCTGACAAGGTTTAGTATTATAAATCCATAGATTACAGCGTGTACTTCCCAATCAAAACCACCTATTATTTGGGGTGGAAAAATAACAAGCAATACCTCAATTATATAAATTACAACCTGAAAAGAGCGAGTGGTAATGATTGTTGCGTTGTCTTTTAAATTATTGTTTATAATAGCGAATAGTCCACCTATTAACAAACAATCAAATTTTAGGCCTTGTGTTATACATATTTTTATTTGTTTGAAAAGTGTATCGTTAGCATATTTTGTATGGCCAAGGTATATAGATGCACAACAGATAAATAAATACACCACAATAAATACAATAATAAACCACACTATTTTTTTTGTTGTGAGTTTACTGATTACAAATGGCCAAAAAACGTAAAAATATTCTTCTATACCTATTGACCATGCCTGGGCACAATATGCTATTGGACCTATTATAAATGCCTGAATGTGTGGCAAAAAAAATACATACAAAAATATACTTGTTATAAAATATGGTTTTGGTGAAATAAAAGGCGGCCCTACTGTCAACTCGGGTATGTTGGGTGTAATAAAAAAAGCTATAATTAACACTAAGAAATAAACAGGCCATATCCTCAATACCCTACGCATTAAAAATTTTCTAATCGAAATTTTTTTAACAACCTCTTTCTCAACAAACAATAACGATGTAATTAAAAATCCACTTAATACAAAAAATAAATCAACGCCCAGTTTACCCAAAAGTGATATCGATTCATTATTCCAAATATTAGGATATCCGTGTATAGATTTAAGCTGTTCCGTATGGTGTATAATAACTACCAATGCCGCAAATCCTCTTAAAAAATTCAGATTTGGATAATGTATTTTTTTCATTATAATATTTTATCAATATTAGTTTAAGCTATAAATTCTTTGATTTGTTGCTCTGTAAATGCCATAATAGCTTCTCTATTATTATAATACTGTTTATACCAGGCTATTGTTGTTTCTACAGCTTGGGCGGCACTATTTTTGGGTTCCCAGCCAATCTGCGTTAATGCTTTACTTATATCTAATTTTAATAGGCCAGCCTCGTGAGGTTGACTTATTATTTTATTAACAAAATACTTACCGCTTCCCCAACTATTTATGGCAAGCTCAACCATTTCCACGACAGGTAGCGCATCGGTAAAATCAGGTCCAAAATTATAGGCTTGGCTATAATAAACCGGGTCTTCAACAATTTTGCCTCCTAACATCAAATATGCTACGAGTGGCTCAAATACATGCTGCCATGGCCTAACAGAATTAGGATTACGTAATTCAATCTCCTGGCCGTTTGATATAGCGCGCACAATATCAGGTATGAGCCTGTCTTTTGCCCAATCTCCACCGCCAATTACATTACCGGCGCGCGCAACAGCCAGAGCTTTACCGTGCCGGGCAAAATCGTTGATATTAAAAAAGGAATTTCTGTAAGAGTCAATTACCAGTTCTGCACAAGCTTTGCTTGCGCTGTAAGGGTCATATCCACCCAATCTATCATTTTCCCGGTATGGATATTCCCATTCATAATTATGGTAAACTTTGTCAGTTGTAATTAAAACTGAATACACCGGTTTATCCAAGACTCGTATAGCATCTAATAAATTAGCCGTCCCAATTGCATTAATCTCAAAAGTTTCAGACGGTATTTGGTAAGAAAGCCGCACCAAAGGCTGCGCTGCCAAATGGAATACAAAATCAGGCTGAAACTCAATAACAGCATCTTTTAATGCTTGTTTGTTTCTTAGGTCGTTGATTACAGATTGACACAGCGAATCTCCATTTATAACATTATATAAGCTTAATTCGCTGTCCGGAGCCAGGGCGTATCCCTTAACATCCGCGCCCAGCATTGATAAAATTTTTAAAAGCCAAGAGCCTTTAAACCCGGTGTGCCCGGTTAAAAAAACTTTCTTGCCGGCATATATTTTTTTTAATTCTTCAAACATATTACCAAATTTTCCATGGCGCTTTTTCGCTATCCCACATTTCGTTTAAGTCGTGCTTATCCTTTAACGTATCCATCGGCCGCCAAAATCCAACATGCTTATACGCATTCATTTGTCCTGAATTAGCAATTTGTTCCATAGGGCTCTGTTCCCAGATTGTGCGATCTCCTTCTTTAATATAATCAAAAACTTGCGGCTGGCATACAAAAAAGCCGCCGTTTATCCACAATCCATCGCCTTTAGGTTTCTCCATAAATGAATGTACTGTTGAATCTCCAAGAATATTAAGCGCACCAAAACGCCCTTGCGGCTGTACCGAAGTCACCGTACAAAGCTTACCATGTTCCTGATGAAACTTTACCAACTCTTTAACATTAATATTACCTACGCCATCACCATAAGTAAGCATAAACGGCTCATTATTGGTATATGGTTGTATACGTTTTATTCGTCCCCCGGTCATTGATTCATTACCTGTGTCAACTAAAGTTATTTTCCAGGGCTCTGCTTGAGTGTCATGTATTTTTATGGAGTTATCAGATAAATCAATGGTAACATCAGATTTATGCAAAAAATAATTAGAGAAAAACTCTTTAATAATATAGCCTTTATAACCCAAACAAACTACAAAGTCATTAAACCCATGTGATGAGTATATTTTCATGATATGCCATAATATCGGCATCCCGCCAATTTCAACCATAGGTTTAGGTTTTAAAACTGTTTCCTCTGATAAACGAGTGCCTAAACCTCCGGCCAAGATTACTACTTTCATTTATTATATTTATTCAATTATAAGGATCAAATATAGTTTACTATGCTATTATGGTGTTAAACAGTTTTTTGACGATAATACCTGCTACGGCCAAAAAGACAGCTATAAACCCGCCAAAAACAATGGCTTTTATTTTACCTAATTTGCTTTTTTCTAATGGTAAAATTGGCTGATCAATTATTTGCACCAACGGTGTTTCTTTTCTTAACGATACTTTTGATACTTCAAGATTCGCAACCAGTTGAGTCAGGATCGCCTGGTTAGCCTGAACATCTACCTGGCGACGCTGCGACGGGACTCTTAATATTTGCAAAGCAGGATTAGCGTTAGGATTAACATCTGCAGATGTGGCAACGCCGGTAAGCGCTGCATTTAGCTCACGTCTAACCGAATCTGTTTGACGTTGAAGAATAGCAACGTTTTGTACCGACTTTTTGGTTTTTGTAGTTATATAGAAATTCGATACAGTTTTGACAAGTATTTCTGTGAAGTATTTCGAAAATAACTCATTCTCTGATTCAACTTTAACTGTGATAATGCTCAATTTTTTATCAATCTTATCTACAGATAAATTTTTCTTAATTATATCTTTATAAAAAACACCCAAAACACTGTCTTGCTGCAACGTAAAACCAGTTCGGTTTTGACCAGCAAACTGTATATTTTTAAGTTCCGGCTTATCGTCCCATTTTTTTCTGAGATCATTAAAGTTGATATATAATTCAGCTAATGTTTCGGTTTTACCTTTTACATTTACCGGTGTTAGCAACGCACCTTCAACCATTGATCTCGACTTCATTAGTTCTAACAAATTATCACCGCTAAAAGCGCCCCCCCCACTTTCCCCTAAGTCAATACCAAACTGGCTGGCCAATCCTAACGCCGCTCCAAGTCCACCGCCTGATGATTTATCGTCTTCTAATGCAAAACTTAACTCGGCCTTATAAACCGGTTTACTAAATATCGAATAAATCAAGCCTATACATCCGCCAATAATTGCAGCAATCAGAATGACCATCCATTTTGAAACCAAATATTGCCGTAATTTACCAATCTTAAGAATCAGATCTTTTAATGATATTTCATCGGGATTAACCTGAATTTTTTCGCTATTAGTTTGAGTCATTTATAAAGCCAATATAATTAATGCCTATTTTTTTAAACTTAAAATACCCAGTATTATAGCGCCTAATGATGCCAGGCCGGTTGTATATGCTAATATTTCCTGGCCTGTATTACCTTTTGGCTCAGGTTTGGTAGGTACGTATATTTCGCTTCCGGGCAGCACTTTAGGATGGCTGTTAAAAAACAAGAACTTTGTTGTTCCCTTAACTGTTCCATTAGGATAAACTACATAAGCCCCGCGTTTTAACGCTTTTGGCGAGAAGCCGCCCGCATTTAAAACATATCCTTTAAAATTTTTGCCACCACTATACACCACTGCGCTTGGGTACAACACCTCTCCGTTAACCCGCACTATTTGTTGTTGTTTAGGTATCCTTAAAACATCACCGTTTTCCAAAATAAGATCATCATTTTCTCCCGGTTTGGCCAGTATTTTTTTTAAGTTAATACCCACGTAATTATTTCTGTACTGTATAGAATCCGTAATATCTTCGCCATTTTTGTATGATTGCTGCAAATGCCTTAAGCGTTCATTGTGTTCCTTTGCCAGGGCAACGGTATCTATTTTTGTTTTATCAACGCCAAGCACCGCTGCGTTATCTCTTTTTAGGCTTCCCCCCCCAACGTCTGCAGATTGTGTAACGCCTCCGGCCCTTTTAATCAGATCTGATATTTTTTCATTCTTCTTCTCGATCGTATAATTCCCCGGAAAAATCACCTCTCCTTCTACCTTAACAACTTTTTGGGTTTCATAACCTGGTAAACTGTATACTGATACGATGTCAAATGGTTTTAATGAAAAATTGATGTTCTCAAACTTTAAATTCGAATCTACATTCACGCTAAATACCTGCGCTACAATACTGTTTTTTTGATTAGGGTCGCTATCAAATACCCGGCGTGACACCTCGATACGTTTTGAACTTGCGCCTTCTGCAAAGCCCCCTGCTTTAATGATCAGATCGGCAACTTTCATACTGTCGGCATAAGCAAAATCACCGGGCTTTCTTACCTGGCCTTTAATGCTAACTTTATATTTATCGTGCAGGTCAAATACTGATGTTATTGATACACTGTCTTCTCGCTGCAGCGCAATATCTGCCGTAGCTTTACTTAGCACATCCTGCACATTGAAAGACAATTGCTGTGTGCTGTTATCTGCATTAAGCCTGGTAATACTTCCGCGCCCGGTAAATGCATCTTCCATTAATCCCCCGGCATTTTTTATTAGCTGGGATAGGGTTAACTGATTCTGTAACTCAAACTGTCCCGGCCTGAAAACCGCGCCCGTTATGGTCACTCTGTTTTCGTACCTATCAAGGATTCTTGATACAGTATATTTATCTCCGCGTAGCGGCATGTATGTACCAAAATCAGCTTCACTGATATCCTTAAATCTATGCTGTTGATTGTTAACCTGGTCAACTTTTATTCGCTCGGTATAAGCCTGATCTGTAAAGCCACCGCTATAGTTTAGTATATCCTGCAATTTTTCGCCGGGTATAGTTTCAAATATTGCAGGTATTTTAACCTCTCCTTTTAACTCGACATGAATGCCATAGGGCGGTACATGAATAACGTCCTGATCCCGTAATACTATATTGCTTTTCCTGTCACCGTTCACCAAAAAATCATACAGGTCCAGGTGGCTTACTACCTTGTTATTTCTGATCACTTCAATTTTCCTGAATGAGCCTATATCATTAGGGCCACCTGCTGCAAATAAGGCGTCAAACGCAGTAGATAAGGATGGCAAGGAGTATGTTCCTGGCTTTACCAGTTCGCCTTGTATAATCACACTGATTGTACGTATGTCTCCCAGGCTAACCTGAACTGAAGTGCCCCTATCTATTGCATAGTTATTTGCAGCCAGTTTACTTTTGATAGCCGATGTTACCTGTTCGATAGTTTTGCCGGCAACGTTTAAAATACTAACTCCCGGTATATTTATATTTCCCTCGGGTGTAACTGTAAGCTGCCAGTTTGCTACTGAATTACCATAAACATTAATAACCAGTTTATCGTCAGGTCCAACTATATAGTTTACAGGGGTTGCTAACTTTAAATTAGGCTGAAAAGTATTTGCCTTACTATTCCTAAAAAGGCTGGCGCCAAATACTTTCGGCTGTAAATCTTTAAACAAATCAATTCTGAATTGCCTTGAAGTATCATTAAGCTGGTTATTTGCTTTACGGGATGCCCGGTTTGTAGTATCGGTGTCGCTATTGTTAAAGTAATTAGTATTGGTACCGTCTTTTTTGCGGATATCTGCTATCCTTGATTGTAAGCGTTGTACCTGGGTTGCAGGCAAATTTCTGCTTTGAGCCAATTGGATCAATTGAGTATCTGATATTCCCTGGGATTGTGCATTCTGCAAAAGCTGCCTTATCTGGGCATCAGAGTAATCGTCGACATTAAAGTTTGATAAATTTTGTGGTAATGATTGAGCAGATACTGGAGTTACAGCTACAAAGCACAAAATAACCAGCAAGAATGCTCCAAAAAGTTTTAACTTATTCATGTTCTATTTTAAATCGCGATTGTAACGCACTAAATCACGATACGTTATTATCCTATAAACCGCTACAATAATAAGCAAATTAAACTATTTAGATTTACGAAATAGTTACCGGCTTTGCCCTCAAATGCCAAACTGGAACGGTTAAAATAAGGTAGGTTATCAGGTATTAGTTTTATTATTTATTGTCCACTATCAAATATTAGTTTTCAAAAAATCGTTGTAAGCCAGTTTAATGCCTTCGTTCAGTTCGATAGTATGTTTCCAGCCTTTGCTGTGTAATTTACTTACATCCATTAGCTTTCTTGGCGTGCCATCAGGTTTACTGGTGTCAAACCGGATGTCGCCTGTATAACCAATGATATCCTTAACCAACAATGCCAGTTCTTTGATCGACAGATCTTCGCCTGTACCAACATTTACCAATCCTTCTTCGTCATAATTTTGCATCAGGTAATAACAGGCTGCTGCCAGGTCGTCCGCAAATAAAAATTCGCGTCTTGGCGTCCCGCTTCCCCAGATAGTTACTGTTTCCAGTCCCTGCTCTTTTGCTTCATGAAATCTGCGGATAAGGGCAGGTAACACATGCGAGTTTTGCGGGTGATAGTTATCATTATAACCATAAAGGTTAGTAGGCATTACAGAAATATAGTTGCAACCATATTGAGCCCGGTAAGCATCGCACATTTTTATACCGGCAATTTTGGCAATGGCATAGGGTTCGTTGGTATCTTCTAACAAACCGGTAAGCAGGTATTCTTCTTTAAGCGGCTGCGGGGCAAGCTTTGGGTAAATACAGCTTGATCCTAAAAACATCAGTTTTTTTGCCTTATTAACATAAGATGAATGGATAACATTGTTCTGGATCTGCAGGTTTTCATACAAAAAATCGGCCCTGTAAGTATTGTTGGCCACAATACCGCCAACTTTCGCTGCCGCTAAAAATACATATTCAGGCTTTTCCTGTTCAAAAAAATCAGCTACATCTTGTTGGTTGCGCAAATCCAGGTCGGCCGAAACGCGGGTGATGATGTTGGTAAATCCTTCTTTCTCCAGCTTACGGTAAATGGCAGAACCAACCATGCCGCGGTGACCTGCTATATATATTTTGGAAGATTTTTCCATTATTTGTTGTTATTCAGATTATTAATTTCATCCAGCGTAGCTACAGCGCTTCCAAACTTAGCCACCACAATTGCGGCTGCGCTGTTTGCAAAATCACAAGCATCAGATATTGACAGATCATTAGCAAGCGCGAAACTTAACGCGGCAACCACAGTATCACCTGCACCTGTAACGTCAAAAACATCAAGTGCCTTTGTCGGCTTTTTATCAAGCTTGCCGTTGTTGTAAATTGCAATACCATCTTCTGACAGCGTGACAACTACCGTTTTGCACGCTGTAACTTCAGCTATCTTTTTGCAGGCTTGTTCAAGCGAGGCATCATCTACAATGCTTATGCCTGAAGCTAATGATGCTTCTTTTTTATTGGGCTTGATTAAGGTAGCGTTATAATATTTTGACAGGTCCTTATCCTTTGAATCGACAATGGTACTTACATTATGCTCATTGCATAGCTTAATAACATTAGCTACAAGGTGTGTGCTTAGTGTACCTTTGCAGTAATCAGATAATATTACAGCATCTATCTCCGTGATCTTTGTTTTTAACGATTGGAATATCTGGTCGGCAATCGTGTCGCTGCAATAAAATTTATCTTCCTTGTCTAAGCGTATCAACTGGTGCCTATTTACACTTACTCGTGTTTTTATAGTAGTGCGGCGGTTATCATCTTTTATCAGCTGATAAAACCCGGGCGTCAATTTTTCCAATTCATCCACCACGATAGCGCTGGTATCGTCGTTACCATTCAGGCTGATGAGTGAGCCTTGAGCGCCAAAAGCCTGTAAATTTTTCAGCACATTACCTGCCCCGCCCAAACTGTAAAATTCGCCGGTAACATCAACAACTTGCACAGGTGCTTCAGGCGAAATGCGATCGCATGAACCATTAATATAATGGTCGATCATAATATCGCCTATTACACAAATTCTTGCTTTTTTATGCTCAGGAAACCTATATAAGGGCATCGGTTGTTAGATAGATTAATATAAAACGCAAATATCGTTAATTCAGTGCGAAAAACAGATTATGCTTGTCCCATTGTGCCGCCAAAGTTCATTGGGAATGATGACGGATCCTGTTGTATTTTAATACGGCCATTGGCGGCCTCAAATTTCTCAATATTATCCTCAAGCGCGGTCAACAATCTTTTGGCATGCTCCGGAGTGATGATGATGCGCGATTTTACCTTCGCTTTTGGCGTACCGGGCATGATCCTGATAAAGTCAAGCACAAACTCCTGGTTTGAGTGCGTTATAATTGCCAGGTTTGAATAAATACCCTCTGCAATTTCTTCAGAAAGCTCAATATTCAATTGATTTTCGTTTTGTTCTTCCATTGTGTAAAAATAGCAAAAGCCTTCCGTTTTGCGGAAGGCTTGCTAATTTATTATTTGCTTATACTGATTAAGCTTCTACTTCTTCAGCTTTTGAAGCCATTAAGCGATCAAATTCTTCCTGAGAACCTACACGGATATTTTCGTATTCGCGTAAACCTGTTCCTGACGGAATTAAGTGACCAACAATAACGTTTTCTTTCAAGCCAAGCATGTTATCTTTCTTACCTGCAATTGCTGCCTCGTTAAGAACCTTGGTGGTTTCCTGGAATGATGCTGCAGAAATGAACGATTTAGTACCTAATGATGCCCTGGTAATACCTTGCAACATTGGGCTTGACGTAGCCGCTATTGCATCACGCACTTCAACCAATTTCAAATCTTTACGTTTCAAAATTGAGTTTTCATCGCGTAACCTGCGTACAGATAAGATCTGGCCTGCTTTAAGCGTAGTTGAATCTCCCGGCTCAGTAACCACCTTTTTGTCAAAGATGTCGTCATTTTCAAGCATGAAATCCCAGCTGTCAACAGCTTCTTTTTCTAAGAAACGGGTATCGCCCGCATCCTCGATAGCTACTTTTTGCATCATTTGGTGAACGATAACCTCGAAGTGTTTATCGTTGATCTTCACACCTTGCAAACGGTAAACTTCTTGTATACCGTTAACCAGGTATTCTTGTACCGCAGCCGGGCCTTTAATAGCCAGGATATCAGCAGGAGATATTGAACCATCAGACAATGGCATACCGGCTTTAACAAAGTCATTATCCTGTACAAGGATGTGTTTAGACAATGGAACCAGGTATTTTTTAACTTGTCCGTCTTTTGATTCAATGGTGATCTCACGATTACCACGTTTAACGCCTCCTAAAGTTACAACACCATCAATCTCGGTAACTACAGCAGGATTTGATGGGTTACGTGCTTCAAATAACTCTGTTACACGTGGTAAACCACCGGTGATATCCCTTGTTTTACCTGTTGAACGAGGTATTTTAGCGATGATCTGTCCTGTTTGCAATTTCTCGCCTTCATCAACTGCGATGTGGGCGCCTACCGGGATGTTATATCCTTTAATTACGTTTCCTTTACCATCAGCAACCTGGATAGAAGGGTTTTTAGTTTTATCCCTTGTATCAATGATCACTTTTTCGCGGTGACCGGTTTGCTCGTCAGATTCTTCACGGAAAGTGATGCCCTCTAATACAGCTTCAAACTGTGCCACACCGGCAAATTCTGATATGATAACCGCGTTGTACGGATCCCATGAACAAATGCGGTCGCCTTTTTTAATTTTGCTTCCGTCTTTAATATAAAGGTATGAACCGTAAGGGATGTTGTTGGTTACAATAATTTTATTGCTTCCTTCTTCAACGATACGGAACTCGCCCGAACGGCCTAATACTACATCAACAGCGCCTTCTTCGGCAGTTTGATAAGTAACTGTACGTACGTTTTCAAATTCGATGATACCATCAAATTTAGCGTTGATCTGTGATTCGGCCGCGATGTTTGACGCGGTACCACCCACGTGGAAGGTACGTAACGTTAACTGTGTACCCGGCTCTCCGATTGACTGTGCAGCAATTACACCAACAGCCTCGCCTTTTTGCACGCGTTTACCGCTTGCTAAGTTACGGCCGTAGCATAGTGCACAAACACCACGCTTGCTTTCGCAGGTTAATACCGAACGTATTTCAATACCTTCTAAAGGCGAATTTTCAATTGTTTTACCAATCTCTTCAGTGATGTCCTGACCTGCTGATACTAACAATTGGTTAGTGATAGGATCAAATACATCATGTAGTGAAGTACGGCCTAAAATACGGTCATATAATGGCTCAACAATATCCTCGTTATCTTTTAATGCAGTTGTGTAGATACCTCTTAAAGTACCGCAATCAACCGTACCAACGATCATATCCTGCGCAACGTCATGTAAACGACGGGTTAAGTAACCCGCATCAGCTGTTTTCAATGCCGTATCCGCCAAACCTTTACGTGCACCGTGGGTAGAGATAAAGTATTCTAATACTGACAAACCTTCTTTAAAGTTTGAAAGAATAGGATTCTCGATAATTTCACCACCTGAACTTGAATTTTGAGGCTTAGCCATCAAACCACGCATTCCGCAAAGCTGACGAATCTGCTCTTTAGATCCACGTGCTCCAGAATCCAACATCATGTACACAGAATTGAAACCTTGGTTGTCGCTCGATAACTGAGTCATCACGAATGATGTTAAAC
>JAQBOP010000314.1 GCA_028287975.1 Mucilaginibacter sp.
AGCCACTGCAATATGGAGGATACAACAGCTGCCAATATTAAGAAATGGAAACAATTGGCACAGCTGGCCCATCAAAAAGGGGTAAAAATTGGCGGCTATTCATTATTTAGTTCCCGCCGTATCAGTGATAGTGATGATGTTATTGACCCGGTTACCGGCAAGCCTGATGTTGCAGCTTTATTTGGGAGTGCGCCATGTATGGGAAGTAATTGGGGGCTGGCTTACATTAACAAGCTGAAATATTTTCTTGAAAAAACAGGTTTCGATATTTTCGAAAATGATGGCCCATACCCCGGCGATCTTTGCGCTTCAACCTCACACCCGGGTCATTCAGGATCAGGCGATTCTCAGTGGAAGCAGATCGAATTACAAAAAGGACTGTACCATTGGTGCAGTGAACATGGCATTTATGTTAATGCTCCTGATTGGTATTTACTTGATGGTACTAACAAAATTGCATTAGGGTATCGTGAGGTGAATTTTTCACTGTCGCGCGAGCAGCAAAAGATCTTGAACCGCCAAAATATTTTTGATGCAACCTGGGAAGAAAACCCATCAATGGTTTGGGGCTTTGTCCCCCTAACCCGTTACCAGGGCGGTGGTGAAGAAGCCGTGTTAGAGCCGCTTGAAAATCATCTGAAAGATTATGAGCAGTTAATGATGCAATACTATGGTGCCGGTATACAGGCATGTTACAGGGGTCCCCGTTTGTACGATAGCGAAAAAACAAAACAATTGGTAATCAATACAATAGAATGGTATAAGAAATACAGGGACATTCTTAATTCCGATATTATCCACCTTAGGCGCGCTGATGGAAGAGATTGGGATGGTATTATTCATGTAAACCCTCTTTTAAAACAAAAAGGGCTTGTAATGTTGTTCAATCCAACTAAAGAAAAAATTACCAGGAAGATAAAGTTGCCGCTGTATTATACAGGCTTAACTACAATAGCTTCTGTAAAAGAAAAAGATAAAACAGCCAGGAAATATAGCCTTGACAGGAGCTATGAGATCGAATTGCCGGTAACGATTGAACCGGAAAGTTATACGTGGCTGACAATAGAGTAAAAGCAATTACTAAAAGATGTATCTTTAAGTTCCTGAATTATACCAAAGTCATGAAATACATTTGCATTATTTTACTGTTTTTTAGCAGTTTGTTGCCTGTAGCCGTATTCGCCCAGGGTTCGCCTAAAGGCGGTTCATTTTCTGATATTAAATTTATCGAGGGACATTGGAAAGCCACAACGGCAGAGGGCCGCGCGATTGAGGCCGTTTGGTTAGGTGCCGATGGCGACAATATGCTGGGCTTCATGCGTATGATGAACGGCAGCAAAGCTGATCTGTACGAAATGTTAGCCTATGAACAGTCTGACCAGGGTTTGGTATCATCGGTAAAGCATTTTAAACCCGGTTTATTAGGGCTGGAGGAAAAAGATAACCCCAACCGTTACCTGTTTGTAGAGGCAGGTAAAGACCGCGCGATATTTCAAAGCGTAAGCGGCGATCTGCGGATTCTGTATGAAAAACGTTCTTCCACCCAGTTTGCCATAGCTCGTGGCAGCCAGGAAAACGGGCAATGGGGTTTTAAGGATTTGTTTGTGTTTAATAAGGTAAAATAATATCCGGTCTGTGGTGTAGGTGTTATCACCCTAAATGAGTATGCAGCGGTGGAAAGAGCGTTGTATATTTAAACGTATTTTTAAACTTATAATTAGCCCAACCGGCTCGACTGCAATTACTTTATATTGATATTTTTTGAAGTATAAAGCCTGTCATGATCATCAATAACAATGGCTTCAATGTCCTTCATTTGATTGATCATATCAAGACCGGCCTTAACACCCATAATTGTAACGGGGGTAGCCATTGCGTCGGCAACTTCTGCATTGGTTGTAATTATGGTTACGCTTTTAATACCGGTTACCGGCAACCCGGTGCGTGGGTTAATGGTATGCGAGTATTTTTTACCGCCAATCATAATGAATTTTTCGTAATTGCCGGACGTGGCCACTGCCAGTTCAGAAATATTTAAATAAGAAAATACCTGGTGCGAAGCATCAGGATTAGCTATCCCGATGGTCCATTTCTTTCCGTTAGGCTGTAAACCCCATGCGGTAAGGTCGCCGGAAGCGTTAACTACGCCACTGGTTACACCTTGTTGTTTCATGATCTGCTTTGCCCGTTCGGCGGCGTACCCTTTTCCAATCCCCCCAAAACCTATACGCATACCCTGTTCTGATAAAAAAATGCTGCACTGCTCCTCATCAAGTATGATGTTGCGGAAATTAATAAGGCGTACCATTTTTTGTGCGGTTTCGGCATCGGGCAATTCGGTCATGTGCTTATCAAAGTTCCAAAGCCTTTTATCAATGGAACCATAGGTAATATCAAAGGCGCCCTGGGTAACTTTTGATATCATTACAGAGCGTTTAACCAGGTCAAAAGTTTCGCGGCTTACAGTTACCGGCTTTATGCCGGCGTTTATATTTACGCGGTTGGTTTCGCTGTCATCGCTAAAAGTAGTAAGCAGGCGTTCAATGCGTTGTATTTCTTCGACGCCTGCATCTATCCGTTCATTGGCCCACTGTTCAGATCCGGCAACAACGCTTAACTCAAAGCGGTTCCCCATTAATTTACAGGTTCTTTTAAATATCTGAGCAACAGGCATGGTATGCTTTAAAATTTAGATAAGCAATTACCATCTTGGTTTAAGGCTACTTAAGCAAGATGGTAATTAGGTGTGTTTATTTAAAACTAAATTTAAGACTTTCGGATTAGTTAGCCCTGTTAACTTGCCGGGTTATTATTTAAATTTTAACGCCAGTGTTACAATATCGCTATTTAAACCGGTCGACCGCATATAGTGGCCATAACGAAGCTCAAGTGCGTTAAGCCGCTGCCATCCAAATACACCATTAGGTGGGGCCAACCTGAAATTTGCACCCACAAAATCGCTATGCAATGTAGATAAGTCGTAGTCGCTTGTATAATAAATCTCATTAGGGCTATGCTGTCCGTATGGGGCGAAGTACCGGGTGCCTGTTTGATTGTTGTAGCGATAAAAAGGGCTAACAGATACAAAGGAAGTTAATTTAACAGGCAGCTCAATTTCGGCTGTGTGCGCCCTGATGCCCCAGTTATCCATGTAATAACGATAAAAGGTGCGGATAATAAAATGATCATCCAGGAAGTAATTTAAACGAATAGCAATGGGTAGTTTGTAACGGCTGCCGGGCAAACTTTCTATACGTTCGTTAAAAATGCTGTTAGTGGGGCCCACACCTGTGGCAAAATTGCTGTCGAAATAGACGCGTTGATACTCTGTAGCTAAAAATCCTTTTTGATAGGATGGTTCAACAATTAAAGCCGCCTGCAGCCGTGTGCTGATTACCTGCGATATAGAGAACGAGGTGCTGAATGAATTTCGAGGGCGATGATCAACCGAACCGCCGCCTCTTGAATCCTTGTTTGAGCCTGATCCATAACCTAAGGGCCGTAGCTCCACAGGTAATATTACCTTCCAGGTGTCTAAAAATACCTGCCCTTTAAAATCGAACTGCGTGTTTTTATCTTTTGATAGCAGGGTTAAATTGATTCCGCCACCGAATGATTGATAGTCAAACTCATGCGAGTAAGAACCGGTGAAACCAAAAGCGTTACCGGTTTTCTCGTTAGAGTATGTCCAGTTTAGTGATGGATAAATACGGGTATCCTGCATTGATGCGGACGATACACTAAGCGGATCGATTTTATCAGATGAAGCCGAGGTGTAATGATCAATACCCAACTCAAACAGATAAGTATTTTTATTGCCTGTTTTAGTGTATTTTGATAACTGAAGATCGAGCGTATTTGCAAAATCTGTCAGTTTTTCTGTACCAATACCCCCGGTTACTGCCGAGTTATTTCCGTTTTGATGATAAATCGCAGATACCAGGTTGATCTCATCCACCGTGAGCTTGCGTGCATGGTAGCCCGTAGTATCTTTAACCGGCGGAGTAGTTTGCGCATGTGAAGCAAGAATGCCCATGTATAATGCAAGCACACCTAAATATATTTTTCTCATTTTTCTGCCTTATATTAATTGCAGCCACAACCGCCACCGTTTTTGCCACCATTGGCGCCAGCCCCGCCTTCGCGGTATAGCTGGAAACTTTGTTCAAATTTTTGTGACTTTCGGGCAGAAAGCTCCATTTCAGAATCATTTAGCCTGTTTTTTTGGTATTGTTTAACAGATATGCATGATTGCAGTAACCCTGCCAAGCAAAAGCATAGCAGGGTCATCATAACTTGTTTTCGGTTTGTTTTCATTATCAGGGGGTATTAATTAATGTTTTAATTTAAACATGCACGTCAATAGGTTATCGTGAACCGGAAATTGCGGCTATCTGGGCTACAAATTTCTCAGGCGATTCATTAGGGAAACCGTCCCAGTCTTTTAGTACTTTGCCATGCTCATCCACTAAAATAGTATAAGGGAATTTGCCATCAGGATTATATTTATCAGCAAGGTTTTCGTTTAATTTTGTTTGTTCTTTTGAAAGCTGGTTTTTTTTCTGACGAGGGAAATCAGCCCTAACCAGCACCAGGCGGTCAACTGCGTAATTTGTAAAAGCGTCATTCTCCAAAATCTCTTTGCGCTCTCTTATACAGGGCCCGCACCAGTCTGAGCCGGAGAAGTTTATTAAAATAAGTTTATGAGTTCTGGCGGCTTCTTCTGTAGCCTTGCTAAAATCGCCCAACCAGGTAACATTTGCAAAAAGGCCAATAAATAGGGGTATTACTAATAGTTTCATGGTTTTTGTTTTTATGAGTAAACTCTTAATGATGTGCCGGTTAAAGTGGTTTTATAGGTTGTAAGATTTGTACGCGCAGGCGAGTTTATCACAGCGCCGGTTTCTGAAAATGCTGAGCCGTGGTTATTGCAGTAAAATTGATCAGCCGATGCTTCGTATATTAACGGATAACTTTCATGTGTGCATGATAACTGTACCGCGATATAAGCCCCTGCAGGTGTGTGTGCGACCAATACGCCATTAGCGGATAAATAGCCACCATTTTTCACTAATTCAGCACTCGAAGATGCATTTAAATCGAGCGTGAAATCAACTCCCGTTGGCCCGCTGGTGGACGGGCCATTGCCTGCGTTTTTTGAACATCCCAAACAACTGATGACCGCTAAACTGCCTGTAGTAATACCCATTACAGATAAAAATTCTTTTCTGTCCATGTCGTGCTCCTTTTTATTCAAATATCTTACAATACAATTTTAACCTCAGATTCTGTAGTTAATATGAAAATCAATCGTTTTAACAGTATTTAACAAATCGACGTCATTATAGAAATATCTGCGAACACAGTTAAAATGAATTTGAGAAGAATATTCAGCGTTAAAAGCGTTTAAAGTTGTCAGCACAACCTGAACAGATGTACAATAGAAATTTTGAAAATTAGCCATTTCCCTTGCTTTAATCGTTTAAAGTAATAACTTTGGACTAACCAATTGTAAATTTTAATGAAAAAAGTAGGCCTCAAGGATATTGCTGAGCACGTAGGTGTGTCAATTGCTTTGGTGTCTTACGTGCTTAACGGGCAGGCCGAAATTAAACAGGTAAGTAAAGAGAACGCCGAAAAGATAAAAAAAGCCGCCGAACTGCTTAACTATCGCCCCAACCAAATCGCCAAAAGCCTTAAAATGCATAAAACCCATACCATTGGGTTAGTAGTGGCTGATATTAATTACCGCTACAGCACGGGCATTACCCGCGCTATTGAGGCCGAGGCTAAAAAGAAAAATTATACCGTACTGTTTGGCAGTTCGAACGAAAATGAGGAAACCTTTGCCGAACTGGTAGACGTGCTGATAAACCGCCAGGTCGACGGGCTGATCCTGGTGCCGGTTGAAAACTCGCAGGAACAGATCAGGATGCTGCAAAAGGCAGAGATCCCGTTTGTGCTGATAGACCGTAACTTCCCCGAGATAAAAACCAACCACATCGCCCTTGACAATTATAAAGCGGCATACACGGCTACCGAATATTTGATCAAACAGGGCCATAAACGTATTGCGTTTGTCAACTACAAAACCACTTTATTCCATTTACAGGAACGCGACAGGGGATACCTGGATGCTTTAAAAAACGGCAATATCGACTTTAACGCAGATTGGCTGCAAGAGGTCAACAGCAATAATCGTACGGCAGATATTCAGCAATCGTTAGATGTAATATTGAACCTTAGTGAGCCATGCGATGCAGTGTTTTTTGCTACCGATACCTTGTCGATAAACGGGTTGAAGTATTTGAATCAGCTTAAAACAAAAATACCGGGTGAGATCTCGGTATTAAGCTTTGACGAGTCGGAAGCGTTCGAGCTTTTTTATTGCCCGGTAACGCATTTAAGGCAACCGGTTGAAGCGATGGGAAAAGCGGCAGTAGATACCTTACTCGAATTGATAAACCATTATAAAATAAGTAAGCAGGTTAGTCTAATGTCTGATTTGGTCGTTGGCCAATCGTGCAGAGAGTAATTTTTTTAAACCAAAACTTTAAACGTTTAAGGTTTTGCATGTAGTTAAATATAAACCAGTTATATATACTTAAAAAGGGGATAATGAAACCAACAAAAACAAGATCAAATGTCTTACTCATTTCCATTGTAGCTGCCACTGGCGGGCTATTGTTTGGGTTTGATACCGGTGTAATATCCGGGGCGCTGCCGTTTATGAAAGAGTATTGGAAGCTAACCGATGCCAACCTGGAATGGGTAACCACAACGGTATTGATAGGCGCGGTACTGGGCGCCATCAGCAGCGGTAAATTATCAGATTATTTGGGCCGTAAAAAAATGATCATCATTAACGCGGTGATCTTTGCAGTGGGTGCAGTGGGCTGTACCTATGCACATAGCATCGTGTTTTTAATGGTGATGCGGGTTATTGTCGGTATCGCTATCGGTATAACTTCGTACGTAGTGCCCATGTACATTGCCGAAATAGCGCCTACCCGGCGCAGGGGCGCTATGGTTACGCTTAACCAGTTAATGATCACCATCGGTATCCTGGTATCCTACATTACAGATTATGCTTTGGGTAATGATGCCAATTTAGAGTCATGGCGATGGATGTTCTTCGTAGGTTTATTTCCAGCGCTGATCTTGCTGATAGGGATGTTTTTTCTACCTGAAACACCACGCTGGCTGATTAGTAAAAACCGTTGGGCAGAGGGCGAAGCGGTGTTGAATAAAGTAGAAGACCCCGACCTGATCCCACAAACCCTTGCCGATCTGAAACGTGATATAGAGCTGACCGCTAAAAACAATACCAACAGCGGCGAGATCTTAAAGCCATGGCTGCGCCCGGCGCTGATCATCACCGTGGGCATCTTTTTCTTTCAGCAGTTTTCGGGCGTGAATACCATCATTTATTATTCGCCCATCATTTTTAAAATGGCCGGGATAGTAAGTAACACCGAGTCTATTATACCGGCCATCATAATCGGTACAGTAAACGTGCTGGCGTGTTTTGTATCGGTTATCTTATTAGACAAAGTGGGCCGCCGTAAATTATACATGGTCGGCATCTGGGGCATGATCCCGTCGTTAGCTTTATTGGGCGCCTGTTTTCATTTTAAAGAAGCATTGGGCGCCAGCCTGCCAATATTCGCCGTGCTAAGCATTGTTTGCTACATCATATTTATCGCCATCAGCCTGGCGCCGCTGGGATGGCTGTTGATATCAGAAGTGTTCCCGCTAAACGTGCGTGGTGTGGGCATGAGCATTGGTTCTCTGTCGCATTGGGGATTTAACGCTATCGTGGCCTTTACTTTCTTTAAGCTGGTTAATTCACTCGGAGTATCCGGCACATTTTTCCTGTATTCGGGCATTTGTTTGATCGGGATGTTCTGGGGTAGATACTATATCCCCGAAACCGAAGGCAAATCGCTTGAAGAAATTGAAGAGCACTGGCGCAAAGGGGGCAGTCCGAGGAGTTTGTAATAAAAAATCACACACATGAAAAAATATATCCTATTACTATCACTCGCTTTAGGTACACTTGGCCTAAACGCGCAAAAACTGGGCGTAAAGTACGACCCTACTACCCAAAGCACTAAAAACCTGCAATACTGGCGGCCAAAAGGTAATTTATTTGTGGGCGATTGCATGCCGTTTTACAAAGACGGAGTGTTCTCCATGTATTGGCTGTTAGATTCGGCGCACCATGCCAGCTTGGGCGGACTTGGCGGGCACCAATGGGCGCTTAGCACCACTACCGACCTGAAAACATGGAAGCAGGAGCCTATAGTTTTAGGCATTGATGAGCCCTGGGAAAAATCGATCTGTACAGGTTCAATTGTTTACTACAAAAATAAATATTACGCGTTTTATGCCACTAGGCTTGTTAATGATGGCAATGTAAACGAGCAGTTAAGTTATGCCATCAGTAATGACGGTATTCATTTCGATAAGCAAAAACCTAATCCGTTTTATACATCTG
>JAQBOP010000117.1 GCA_028287975.1 Mucilaginibacter sp.
ATTGGAACAGTGTACGAAACACGAACCGGGCGATTATTTTGAATACCCGGCTTCCATTTAGGCGATTTTTTCAAAACGCGGATAGCTTCAGCCTTCGTGGTTTCGCTTGGACCGCGTACCGCTACAATGTCTGTCAAGCTTCCGTCTCTTTCAACAACAAACGTACAAATTACTTTACCGCTTACACCATTTTCCCTGTCAACAGCCGGGAACTGAATGTTCTTTTGCAGGTATTTTCCAAAGGCTTCTAAACCTCCCGGAAACTGCGGCTGTACCTCTACCTGGCTAAATACTTTGTTGTCGTCCTCTGTAACAGACTTAACATCACTGTTACCTACCGGCTCATCAATCCTCACATCTGCGTTCGGATCACCTTTTTGATCTTTCTGGCCAGGGTCAGAAGTTTTCAAGTCCTTTTGCGTAGGTGGTTCTTCTTTCACCTCGTTATCCGGTTTTACGATCGGAGGAGGGAATTTAACCTGATCCACTTTTGGTTTAGGTGGTTCTGGTGGTGGCGGTGGTGGTAATTTTTTTGCATCAACCGGCGGTGGTGTTAGCACTACGTCGGTGATCTTCACTTTTACAGGTGCCTTAGGGATAAATCCCTGAAGTTTATTGATAATTGTTGGTAACGATATCATAAATACGAAGAATGCTGCACCGAACAAAAAAGAACGCAGGCTATTACTCCCATTTGTCTTTCTTAGGTCATAAGCACCATAAGCTTTATTTCGGCCGTTAAAAACAACGTCGATCCACTCCTGCTTTAATATGTCTAATTTAGATCCCAGCATTATTTGAAGCTTTAAATTTTACGTTAATTTTTATTAATTATATATTCCGTCTCTTTTCAAAAGGTCAACTTCCACTGGTGTAATGTCAACAATGGCGCGCTGCTGGTTACCAACAATGTTTAATTCATCCATCATGGAAACCATATCTGAGTAGGTCGATTTGTCACTTGGTTTGATCAATACGATCATTGGCCGGCCTGATTTAGCAAGGACTTCTTTACCTTTGTCCAATAAAGCCTGACGGATACCATTTTTACCAAAACCTGTAACAGAAGGTGCTGTTAAAGGATTACCTGGCTGGCCCATAAACCATTCTACTTTGTTATTGGCACCTATCAACACAGTCATTGTACGTGTTGCCGGTACAGGTAGCTGGTCATTTTTCTCGTCTTTATCCGGCATGGTTAAATCCATTGCTTTTGGCTTTTGCAGCGTTGTGGTAAGGATAAAGAAGGTGATCAGTAAGAAGGCCAAATCCACCATCGCTGTTAAATCCACGCGCGTTGATGCTTTTTTGCTTCTTACCTTACCGCCGCCTTTTTTACCCCCGCCGGAGGTATCTAATTCTGCCATAATTTTTTATTTTGTTGCCGTCTTTAAAGACGTGATTAAACCAAACTTGTTAACTTTCTGCTTTTGCAGTGTTTTAATAATTTTTGCAATTGTAGGATACTCCTCTTTGCTATCGCCTTTTATCGCTATTTTCAACTCTTTGTTGTGAACAAGCTTATCGGCTTTGCGGGCATTTTTAACCCACCAGTATAATTCGTTACTGTCGGTAGTATCTACTTGTACACCAGTTTTTGCCACACTGGCTCTTTCCTGGTTAGTCATGTTTAAATATTGTTTTAAAACACCTATAGATACACTTACATTATCCAGGTTTTGAAATGCTTTCAACTCATCTGGTGTAAAGTTAATTTTATACTGGTCGGCCATACCTTTTAATGTTTCTAAACGCACATCTGCGCCTTCTACACTAAAGATCACTTTTCCCTGAGCTACTAAAAGCTGTGCAAAATCAACTTCGGGCAAAGCCGCTATAGTTGTCGAAGCAGGAATGTCAGCGTGTATAGGGTCCTCAACTTTTGGCTTTGCTGATAATATAAAAAAAGTTAATAGCAAGAAGGCAACGTCGCACATGGCGGTCATGTCAATTGCTGTACTTTTTCTTTGAACTTTTGCTCTAGACATAATTTTTAAATTAAATATATAGTGTTATTAATAATTAATTTCAGGCCCCAACCTTATCAGGGCCTGAATATTAACACTAAAATTTATTTGTTCTTATGGGTTGCAGCAAATGTTTGTACGATGCTGAAACCAGTTTCGTCAATAGCGTAAGTTAAACCATCAATTTTTGATGTAAATACATTGTACATTACAATTGATATAGCTGAAGTACTGATACCTAAAGCTGTATTAACCAATGCTTCAGAAATAGCTGATGACAATGCTGATGTATTAGCACCAGTTCCTGCTAACTCGTGGAACGCCTTGATCATACCAATTACCGTACCTAACAAACCGGTTAATGTACCGATTGATACTAATGTAGCGATGATGGTTAAGTTTTGCTCTAACATAGGCATTTCTAAAGCGGTTGCTTCTTCAATGTCTTTTTGTATAGCTAATGTTTTTTGGTCAACGTCTAATGTTGTATCCAATTCCATTTCGCGGTATTTTTTTAAGCCTGATTTTATAACGTTGGCCACAGAACCTTTTTGTTTGTCGCACTCTGCAGATGCAGCATCAATATTACCTGAAGTTAAAAAGCCTTGTACTTTTCTAACAAAAGCGTCAATACTTGCAGTACCAGATGCTTTACCGATAACAATAAAACGCTCTATAGAGAATACAATTACCATTAATACATAACTCATTACCAAAGGTACCAGGTACCCACCTCTGTGAATAATTCCAAACGGATCTACAGGCTCTCCTGCTGCAACATCACCACCTTTGTAGTGACTTGGATCTGCTAATATGATAAAGAAAATCAATATTGAAACGATAATACAAAGTGGGATAGTCAAGGTCGCAAACATGCCAGATGCACTTGAGCTTTCTTTTTTAACGGTAGTTGGTTTTGTTGGTGCGTTTGCCATTACTTTAAATTTTAGTTTTTAGTTTTTGTTTATTTTTAGTTAGTTAATTGTGTGTTTTTTAAGCGGATAACAAAAATAGAATTTTAATGAAATAAAAAAAGACTTTTGTTATTCTTTAATAATTATTTAATGTTCTGTTTTAACCAGTACCAATATTAACGTTACTACGGCTAAAACTAATACTTGTTACAACAATTTTTTACAATAAAACTTATTATTTTTTATAATAGCAAGCAATAAGTTATAAAAGTTGTGTAATTATACTGTTATAATCGAGTAATTATCATGTTATATATGTATAATTTTACAGCAAGTGCGAAATCTTGCTACCTGTTTAGTAACTCGTTTTTCATGTAGGTTGTAAAATAATAAGTTATATAACTATTACTTTGCCATACTGTTTTACATATCTCCCATCTATCTTCTTTCCACATTATGCAATTAAAGCACTGCCTTAAGTATAAATATTATATAAACCTATAATTGGTTACGCAATATTAGCAGTTTATATAGTAAAACAAGCAAATCGCTATTTTTTTTTATCAGTTACAATATTAACTAAAAAATTAGTCAACAAATAATGAAAATAATTTTATTTATTTTACTGATAATGAATTACTTGCAACATACCAGAAACGTTAAGCCAAAATAAAATCAAATGGCCCGGGAGAATGAAAACCTATCCTCCTGCCTTCTTAGCCTTATACCCGGCAGCCTGTAACAGGGCTAAAATCTTATCCCTGAAATCGCCCTGGATCAATATTTCACCTTCTTTAACGGTACCGCCTACGCCGCATTTGGTTTTTAATGTCTTGCCTAAAGCCTCCAGGTCTGCGTTGGCGCCCACAAAGCCGCCGATAGCGGTAACCAGCTTGCCGCCACCTTTACGGTCAAGGTAAAGCTTTAAATTTTGCTGTTGCGGTGGTAACGTTGCAGAATTAGTGTTGTTACTTTCCTGGTATTGAAAGTCGGGGTTTGTAGAGTACATTACCCCGGTAACGCTTTTATTCTTTTTTGACATATCTATTCGAATTATAGCCTTAGTGATGTGTTAGCTTTAGCTGATAA
Source organism: Mucilaginibacter sp. (assembly GCA_028287975.1). Classification (GTDB taxonomy): domain Bacteria; phylum Bacteroidota; class Bacteroidia; order Sphingobacteriales; family Sphingobacteriaceae; genus Mucilaginibacter. The sequence goes on from JAQBOP010000117.1 coordinate 3,971, forward strand.
GGCAACACCACACATAGCTAAATTTACAAATTTTCTATTTAAAGCTGTTCCCGACAATAACTTTTAACGAGCCGGGTAAAATATTTATTTCGATCTCTTTACCCACAATTTCGGGTTCGCCATCCAGGTGCATGGGGCCTTCGCTATCACGTTTAACTGTTATATGCTTACCACGAATGATCTCAACAAAGCTTGATTGGTTTGCAGTTTTTGCAAACATGCGGATAACCAGCTCTGCAAAGCGATACAGAGGAAATGGCTTAATAACACAAACATCAAGTAAGCCATCCTGCACGGACGCGTGGGGCGATACATGCGCGTTATTACCGTATTGTGATGAATTGGCAAAACTCAGCATAAAAGCCTTACGCACGTAAGTCTTGCCATCAATTTCAATATGATAATTTTGCGGTTTATAGTTAAGCACTTCCTGTAAGGATGATTTTACATAGGAGATAAACCCACGTTTTTTACCGTGCGCAAAAACCTGGCTGATATGCGCGTCAAAACCCATCCCGGCCATATTAAAAAAAGGTTTGCCGTTGGCCTGTGCCGAATCAATGACAGCAACCTTATCATTATTAAGATTTTTAATTGCCGCTGCAATATCCATTGGAATACCCAAAAAACGCGACAACCCATTACCCGACCCACAGGGGATCACGCCCAAAACAACCTCGCTGCCCACCAGTGCCGATGCTATTTCATTTACCGTACCATCACCACCAACTGCCACCACCATGTCATATTTACCAACAGCTTCAGTGGCTACCTGGCTTGCGTGCAATGCCCCGGTAGTAAAAACAGTTGTGGCATCTCCGTTATAGTAGGTATAGATAAGCCCCGGCACATCATCCTTCTTCTTCCCACCCGATATGGGGTTTATTATAAATAACGTTTTACGTTCCAACTATATATTTTTAGCTGTCAAAAGTAAATGTATTTTCGGCTTTGTAAAAATTGTTTTATTTTTGGCGCACAATAGTGGACTGATTTAGTTGTCCCGACATATCGGGACCGGATTGCAACCACGTAAAAAAGTGCTAAAACCCAACTTCTTTACAACGTTCAGCTAAATCCTCTCTTCTATTTTACGTAAAAACATATTTTAAAAATGCCCTACTTATTTACATCAGAGTCCGTATCAGAAGGACACCCGGACAAAGTTGCCGACCAGATATCGGATGCTTTAATAGATAATTTTTTAGCACATGACCCTGAATCAAAGGTTGCCTGTGAAACATTAGTAACAACCGGGCAGGTTTTTTTGGCCGGCGAAGTAAAATCACAAGCCTATCTTGATGTGCAAAAAATAGCCCGCGAGGTTATTAATAAAATTGGTTATACCAAAGGCGAGTATATGTTTGATGGCAGCTCTTGCAGCGTATTATCGGCAATACATGAGCAATCACCAGATATTAACCAGGGTGTTGACCGCCAGGCAAAAGAAGAGCAAGGTGCAGGCGACCAGGGGATGATGTTTGGTTATGCAACCAGCGAAACTGATAACTATATGCCTTTAGCTTTAGATATTGCCCATGCCCTATTAATTGAGCTTGCAGCTATCCGCCGCGAAAATACCGACATTAAATATCTTCGCCCGGATGCAAAATCACAGGTTACTTTGGAGTATGATGATAACAATCAGCCTACCCGTATCGATGCTATTGTAATATCAACCCAACATGATGATTTTGATGAAGAAAAAGTGATGCTTGATAAGATCAGCAAAGACATCATCGGGATATTGATACCACGCGTAAAAGCTAAATATCCAAAATACGCGCACTTCTTTAACAACGATATTAAGTACCACATTAACCCTACCGGTAAATTTGTTATTGGTGGCCCGCATGGCGATACCGGCTTAACCGGCCGTAAGATCATTGTTGATACTTATGGTGGTAAAGGTGCTCATGGTGGTGGCGCTTTCTCTGGTAAAGACCCATCAAAGGTTGACAGGTCTGCAGCTTATGCTACCCGTCACATTGCTAAAAACCTGGTTGCTGCCGGTGTTTGCAGCGAGGTATTGGTACAGGTATCATACGCTATTGGTGTTGCACAGCCTATGGGGATCTATGTAAACACTTACGGTACCGGAAAAGTTAACCTGAACGACGGCGAAATAGCTAAAAAAGTTGAGTCTATTTTTAACATGACCCCTTACGCTATCGAAACACGTTTTAAACTGCGTAACCCCATATATAGCGAAACCGCCGCTTACGGCCACTTTGGTAAACCAAGCCAAATAGTAACAAAAAGCTTTACCCATCATGACGGTACAGTAATAACTAAAGAGGTTGAACTGTTTACCTGGGAAAAATTAGACTACGTTGATAAAGTAAAAGCAGCCTTTGGTTTGTAATGAACTTTAAATTAATATTTGAATGATAATTTAGAGCGATAGATAACCTATCGCTCTTTTTTTATATCTGGCGATAAAAACACCTAACCAACCCACACCATGCATCACCCCGAAGAAAACCCCTGGCAAATAGAATCCGAAGCAACCGTATATGATAACCCCTGGATAGGTTTAACCGAATACCAGGTGATCAATCCGTCAGGTAATCCCGGTATTTACGGAAAAGTCCATTTTAAAAACAGGGCCATTGGCATTATTCCGATTGATGAAGATATGAATACTTACCTTGTGGGCCAGTACCGTTTTGTAATTGACCAGTATAGCTGGGAAATACCCGAAGGTGGCGGACCATTAAATGAAGACCCGCTGGATGCCGCGAAACGCGAGCTATTGGAAGAAACCGGCCTGATCGCTAAAAACTGGACGGAAGTATTACGCATGCACTTAAGCAATTCTGTAAGCGACGAATTGAGTGTTACCTACGTTGCAACAGGGCTTGAACAGTTTGAGGCCGAACCTGAAGAAACAGAACAGCTAATGGTTAAAAAACTACCTTTTGAAGAAGTTTACCGCATGGTATGCGCCGGCGAGATCATGGATTCTGTTACCGTAGCCGCGGTTTTAAAAGTAAAACTGATGCTGCTTGAAAACAGCCTGCCTGTGTAATTGTTAAAATATTTTTAATTTCGCGGGTCAAATTAACGCATGAGAAAATTCCTGGGCTACATTTTATCGCCAATTGCCATCCTTGCTTTTTTATTGGTATTGGTTGTTTTCCAGCCTATACAATGGGTGGCCTATAAAATGTTTGGTTACAGTGCCCACAAGAAAGTGGTTGATATTTTAAACCTGTGTCTTACCTCAACCGTTTACCTTGTGGGTAATACCGTAACCTTTACCAATAAGCAAAATTTACCAACCGGCAGGCCCATGATATTTATGGCTAACCACCAAAGCCTGTTAGATATACCGCCACTTATTTATTACTTGCGCAAATACCACGCAAAATTTATTTCAAAAGTTGAGCTAACTAAAGGCATCCCTTCCATATCTTACAACTTAAAAGTAGGTGGCGGCGCTAATATTGATCGTAATGATGCGCGCCAATCATTAATGGAAATGGGCAAGTTGGGCATACGGATGAAAGAGAACAACTGGTCGGCAGTTATATTTCCGGAAGGCACCCGGTCTAAAACCGGGCAGGTAAAAGCTTTCCAGGCGGGTGGTATAGCTATCATTCTAAAAAAATGCCCCAATGCTTTAATCGTACCCATAGCCATTAATAATTCCTGGAAAATGATCCAATATGGTTTGTACCCGTTAAACACTTTCACCAAAATGACCTGGGAGGTATTGGAACCCATTGAAACCGATTTCGGCAACGCTGAAGAACGGGTGAAAGAAGCGGAGAACCGGATAAAGAAAGCGCTCGGGCAAACCCCCTAACCCCCTGAAGGGGGAATAATATCGAATATTCAATTTCGAATGTTGAAGTTACGCCACCTAAGACTCATTATTCAATAATTAGCATTCCGTGTTCGATATCAAGCTCCTACCAGCATATTTTTTGACCCATCGGGTCTACCTCTTTGTAGCTAATAGAAAGAAAAATATTCAGCCCCGTAGGTGGCTGCCCATTGTAGCATTTCCCTTGCGCTGTAAGGGCGATTATGCAATTTATCAGTTGGGCAGCCTCGCCGAGGCAAATAATATTATCTTGTATTTTCTACAAATGGATAGAGCCTAGGCTCATTCGCCTCCATATATAATTAAAGTTTTTTGGTTCAATTATTTTAACATTCGAAATTGAAAATTCGAAATTCGACATTAAAATACGCTAATCAACTCCCCCTTCAGGGGGCTGGGGGGGTTACACATTCTTCCCGTCAATGATCTTAAAGAAATCATCACGATAGGTATCCCCTACCGGGATAATTTTATCGCCGATGCGGATGCGGCTGCGCTCGATGCTATCTATTTTATTCAGGGCGACGATGTATGATTTATGCACACGGATAAAATGCTTTTCGGGCAAAGTATCTTCCATCTTCTTCATGTTTTGTAGCGTGATGATGCGCTCGGTAGTGGTGAAGATGGATATGTAGTCCTTTAATCCTTCAATAAACAGAATCTGGTGCAGGTATACCTTTTGGATCTTATGCTCGCTTTTAACAAAGATAAAATCGCTTAAAAAATCATTTTGCTGCTGTTGGATCTGAACAGGCTCAGGTGCTATGGTTTTTGATGGATGGATAATTCCCTGGGCTTTTTGAGCGGCCTTAAAAAAACGGTCGAACGCTATTGGCTTTAACAAATAGTCGACCACATCAAGCTCATAACCCTCTAAAGCATACTGCGGGTAAGCTGTAGTTAAGATCACTTTGGTTTTTCCGTTGGCTATCCGCAGAAATTGAATCCCGGTAAGCTCGGGCATTTGTACGTCAAGAAACACCAGGTCAATATTTCCGTCCTGCACCAGTGTTAAGGCCTCGATAGGATTGGTGGTTGATTTAACCAATTCCATAAAGGGCACTTTGGATATATAGTCTTCCAGTATATGCAGCGCCAAAGGCTCATCATCAACTATAAGGCATCTTATCATGCTATAAAACTAAGGATAATTCGCAAGTGTAGGTATCAATTTCGTCGCGGATGTCTAAATTATATTTTCCGGGGTATAGCAGGTCAAGCCTGCGTTTAACATTATTTAGCCCAATGCCCCCTATCGCGTCGCGGTTATTGTTGTGTTTTTTATTTTGGATGTAAAACTGCAAATGTTGCTGATTTACGTTGATAAATAAGGCAATAGGTGTTAATGAATCATTAGCTATACCATGTTTAAAAGCGTTTTCAATAAAGGCGATTAACAGCAGCGGAACAATTTTCTGATCGGTTACTTTGCCATCTATTTTAAAATCGATATAAGCGTTGTTGCCAAACCTGATCTTTTGCAGGTCGATATAATTTTGCAGGTATTGCAGCTCCTTTGAAAGATCTACCTTATTATCATTACACTCATACAGCATGTAACGCATTATTTCTGATAATTTAAGGATGGCACCCGGTGTAAATTCTGATCGCTGGTAAGCCAGCGAATAAATACTGTTTAATGAGTTAAATAAAAAATGCGGGTTGATCTGCGATTTTAAAAAGGCAAGCTCGGCAGTAAGGCGCTGATTTTCCAGGTCGCGCTGGATCCGTTCGTTCAGGAACCAGTCGACACTAAACTTTAATAATACACTCAGGAATACGAAGATGAGACTGGTAAATAAGGTGCCCGAAAAATAAGCCCAAAAACCGATCAGCTCTTTTTTCACGTCCTTCATGCCCTTTGGATGCATCAGCACATCTTCTTTAAATATAAGCGCCAGGCTGTATTTTGCCAGCCCATATACAATTATGGTGATGAGTATAGTTGCTATATAAATACCATATCGTTTTCGGTTTAAAAACCGGGGAATAAAAACCAGGTAATTGAGATAGAACAGCGTTATATTAATTAACCCGAAAAGAACAAAATTAACCACAATTGCGTGGGTAGTCATTGGCGTATTGTTATGCACAATAACCACAAAAAACAGGATAACGCCCGTCCAAACTAATATGTGCCAGAATAGCTGCCAGCTTCTTTTCATCAGATCAAAATTAATATTTTGATCTTCAGCGCTGTATTATTTATATAGAGCCGAATATTTTATCGATAAACTGGCATTTATCTTCGACGAACGGGTAAATATTCATAAACGGGCGTTTATCTACAAATTAGCAGGGTTGGTATAAATCTTTTTAGGGGGCCGATTATTTGATATTTCTTTGTTGTATCAAAAATCACTCGCAATGAAAAAGCTATTTACAAACACAAATCCATTTATACTGTTACTTGCTCCGGTAATGTTTGCATTAATTATGGGCGTGAGTTACCAGTTTGAACAAAGAAAGCATGAAGCATCAAGTGTTGCCGCGACTACGGTACATGCAACTTCGTTGTTTATTAAAGGTGTTAATTTAATAAAAGCTGTTTGCTCTGTCAGCAAACAGGATGTTTGGTAATATAACCGGGGAATAAATCACCTGCGCCAGTTTGTTTCAACCACTTGACAATCGAATAATTACAATTATTTGATTGTCAAAATTTTAACTCGCAATCACACCTAAAAAAACAGACGAATAAGTTGATTCATTTTGTTTCACCGGTTTTTAGTAAAAAACTAATAATCAATCACTTAATTCAAAATCTTGTTTCACTTGTTTCATCTGTTTCACACTCGCGTGAAACAAACAATGGCGTTATCTAACCGGTTTCGGGAATATCGGTAAGCTTTCATGCCCCTCTGCATCTACCGATTGCACTGCAAAAAAGTAATTGTCTTTTGAGTAACCCAATGTCGTTTCCGTACCCGTTACAAAAATCTTCTTTTCCCAATACGGGCTGGTGGTTTCGCGCATCAGTATATAATAACCGGCAGGCTTACGGCCAATTTTGGGATCTTCCCATTTTAGGGTAGTGTTATTAGTTAGGCCCGATGTGGTGACGCCAACATTTACCGGCGATGCCGGCGCCGAAGCCAGATTGGCTAATACTGATAAATTCATCCGGGCTACCTTCTGGATATAGTTATAATCTGCAAACTCGGGCAGATCGCCGTATTGGATACCGTTTTCTGTAGGCAGGTCCTGGTGCTGGTGGGTAAAGTCCTCGTTCATCTCTGTAAACCTGATCGCCGTAAAACCCTGCTGCTGAAAAGAGGTTTGGTCGCCACCTCTTAAAAAACGGTCGCGGCGATAAACCAGCTTCACATCCAGATGCTCTACATAGCGCTCGCCGGTCTCTTTAATATACCGCGCCAATTCGCGCGACGGGCTATCGGTTTCGCCGCCGTTATTTATTAAAGCGCTTATCGCGGCAGCGGCACGCTTGGCAGCTAACGTATCGCCTTTAGCGGCCACATCAATCGTCGGGATCCCCTCGCTGAAAACGCGCACGTGGGTATTATCCTTCAGGTCGTTGTCCATGCCGTGGGTATTGCCTACAATATCATTGTTCAGCATGGCATCAACGTTCCAATGTTCGTCTTTGGCGCGTTTAGCAATATGGGCAGATCCGTTAAGGCCCTGCTCCTCGCCCGGTACGGTCATAAAAATAATTGTGGCAGGGAAAGAGCTTTTCGCCATCACCCGGCAGATCTCCATTGATACCGCCGTGCCCGATGCATCATCAACCGCACCTGGCTCTACCGCGTTGGCGTTCATTACGTCGGTCACCCGAGAATCATAGTGGCCCGATACCACATATATACGCGTATCGGTCGGGTCGGTACCTTTAAGTATAGCCAATACGTTTTTCAATACCGTAGGTTTGGCAACACGGCCACCGCCTGGCTGTACAAAGCTATCAAACTCCACCTTCATCCTGCCGTTCGAAGCAATGGCGTATCGTTCCATTTCGCTTTTTATCCAGTTACGTGCGGCACCAATACCTTCGGTTTTGCTGGTGGTGTCACTAAGCGTGTTGCGGGTTTTAAAACTGACCAGCTTACGTACAATGGCCTCAATGTTTTTTGATGAGACTTCATCAACCATGCCCTTGATATTGGCATCCTGGCGGATAGTGGTTTGCGCCAGCGCGGGGAATGTGCATGTTATGAGGATGAGGAGTTTTAGATATTTCATAGGTAATAATTTATAAAACATCGAAAAGATACAAAACATGACGTAAAATCCGACGTACCTGCATTATATTGTTACTCACCCTCCTCATCCCCCACAATTACCAGCATATCATCTACCTGCTTAAAATTACTGCGTACAAAATGGCACCAGTCGCATTCTTTTTTACCGCAGCCGGTATTAAAATCATGCGCCATTATTTTTTGATAAACCGTGGTGATCTGTCCCTGTACAATTTCTATATCTGCCGGGCTTATTACGATCTTTTCCTTATGGTATTCGCCGTCGCTTATCGGCTCAACAAAATCAAAAATGGTTGTGGTTGCTTCCCAGTCGTTACTGCGGTCATTGTCTATCAAGATCTTATAAAATACAGCCTGGCGCCAGTAGTCGCCGCCATTGTCGTCTTCGTCAACCGGGCGTAACAGCTTCTCTTTGGCATTTTTTAGTTTACCTGTTTTATAGTCGACAATAGTGGCCAGCTTGCCGTCAAACTCTATTTTATCCAGGTTACCTTTAATAGGTACACCATCAATTTCAATGTTTTTTATACTGCGCTCGGTAACGGCTACCTTGTTCCATTGCGTAACGTTTTGTTCGTAGTATGGCGGTAATATTTTTTCGCCATAATCCACGCGCAGTTTAAATTCTTCTTTGGTGAACGAGTCGCGGTTGCGGTACATGTACCATTTAAACTCCTTCATAATCTGCTCGGTCGACGGTAAATTATCGTCATCTTCCTTTAGCCACCTAAAGGCTTTATTCAGCGCCCAGTGTACTGCCTGCCCGAATGTAGCCGACGGGCTCTTGCCTGACGGTACCCTTATCAAACATTGAAAGTAAAACCGTAGCGGGCAATCCAGGTAATTGCTTAAATGGGTAACAGACAGCGTGTAGTTTTGCAGCAGCTGATTGATATAGTTATGATCCAGCAGCTCCACTTTTGGTTTATCTTCCTCGCTGAATTGTGTGGCATAAAACTCAAGCATAGCCGCTTCGGCAACTTTAGGGTGTTCTACTTCCATATCCGTTTCGGCTAATATTTCGCCGATAAACTGCGACGATTCCTGATCTTTACCCTTTTTGTCTTTATTAGCATAGGACACCATCAAATATTGCTTTGCCCTTGTGAGCGCCACATAAAACAAGCGGCGTGACTCTTCTTTCTGAGCAATATCATCATTAGCTGCCTGCGTTAAAGTATCCGGATAACTAAAGCCTGTGTTGCGGCCCTTGCTGTCCCAGGTTTTTTTATCGCAGCCTATGAAGAACACATATTCAAACTCCTGCCCTTTTGAGCCATGCGCGGTAAAGAAGTTAACCCCATTGTCCGAAAAGATAACCTGGTTCAGATCCAGCCGGATATGGTGTTCTTTCATGGTGTCTATCGTCGCTAACAGGTCGGGTAGCTTTATTTCGGGGTTCTTGCGGCTCTCATCCTTTAAGAAATCGAAGAAATTGGTGAGCACCTGCATATAAGTACCTTTATCTGCCTGCTGCATGATATAACGCAGTATGCCCATCTTGCCAATAACCTGCTGAAAGAGTTGCTGCAGTGTTACGCTCATGGCCTCGGTTAACAGAAAATCTATATTATTTAACAGATATTTCATCTCGGTATTAGGCGCGGCATCAAACAGGCCGGGTTGTGCCGGGGTACGGATCTCATGGATATATCGTCGCAATGACGTTTTAGGCATATTATTGGCGGCGGTCACAAAATTCTCTTTTGATACCGCTATGCTGGCCTTGGCAATTTCAATCGGAGGGATATTAAAAAAATCATAATGCAGGATCTCAAACAACAGCTCATCGCCGCTGTAAGGCGAGTCTAGTTCCATAGCCAGGTAACGCAGGATGTTGATGATCTTTTCGCCAAAAGGCATAGTCAGCACATCTATTTTGCGGCGCGTATTAACAGCTATTTTTTGTGTATCCAAGAAATGGATCAGATCCTCAACCTGGTTATGGTTACGGTAGATCACCGCTATCTCGCCGGGTTTTACACCGCTTTCAACCAGGTGTTTTATGCCGACAGCGATATCAACCATTTCCTGGTCGGGATTTTCGTATTCACGAATCACGGGCTTTACAACCAGCTCATCAAATCGCGAATGCGATGATTTGAGGCTTTTATCAAGTGATAATTGCTTAGTAAGGCGCTCGTTGTTATTATTGATTAGCGCCTTGGATATATCTAAAATATGCTGGTTAGATCTGTAGTTATGCTTAAGCACCACGGTAGACAGCGTACTTACATAATCAGTGGCGAAATCCAATATATTCTTCATGTTAGCGCCTTGGAATTTGAAGATAGACTGGTCATCATCGCCCACCACAAAAACGTTTGGCGTTTCCCAATAATTAAGCAGGAATTTTAATAGTTCATTTTGTGATCCGCTCGTATCCTGGAACTCATCTACCAAAATATAATGGTAGCGTTCCTGGTAACGGCGCAGTATCTCTTCATTTTCGCGGAAAGCTTTCAGCACCCAAATGATCATATCGTCATAATCATAGCGGCTGCGCGCTTTCATTTTGGCATCATAACGCTGGTATTCTGCTACGGCTGCCAGCAATTTCTTCATCAGGTCGTGCGCGGCGTCGATATCTTTTTGTTTTGGATCGCCAACGGCTATTCCTTTAGCGGCATTTGCACGTTTATAGATAAATTCTTCGCGATTGGGCAGATCTTCCAGGTATTCGGTTATCGCGTTTTCTATAAATGCTTCATTCCAGTTCTCACGCTTCATGGTGGAGAACAGGCCTTTCAATCTTGGCACATCATAATAGATATCGCCGGTAAAACGCTTCAGTAAATGATCGTTCGGAAAATCATCAACCAACTCCCTGAACAGCATGGCCGATTCAAGATCAGACAATGGTTCAAGATTAAGCTTACCAAAATATTCCAGGTTTTCCTGGATCACTTCGTTACAAAAAGCATGGAATGTATAAATATAGATCCGGTATGCATCCGGACCAATAAACTCAAATAAACGCTTGCGCATGGCCACTGCACCGGCATCGGTATAGGTTAAGCATAGTATCTCGCCGGGAAGAGCGTCTGTATCGGTTAAGATCTTACCTATCCGGGCAGCCAGGATCTGTGTTTTACCTGTACCGGGGCCGGCAATAACCAGTACCGGGCCATCCATTTTATTTACGGCAGCAAGCTGTTCGGGGTTTAATCCGGCAAGTGCTTCGCGGAATTTTTGATTGTATTTATTGGGGTTGGATTGCATGATTATATTTATTGCGGCAAGTTTAGATTAAATAAATATGGGTGTGTTTCTAATTCATTAACAGGCATATGGTCTTAACTTTGTAAGTTTGAAAAAATGAAGGGCTTCTCTCTAAGATAATGAATTTATTTTGATGAAAAAATATTTTTTCACTTTCCCCGACTGTATTAACTACCGTTAAAAAAGAAATTTTAAAGAAATATTCACAATTTTTAACAATTAATAAAATGACAATAACAACATAACTATTATCTTTACGACCGAGGATTGAGACTATGGGATTACCGCTACGCATAACTTTTGACGATAAAGACTATACTTATCAGATACTTAACACCAACCTGATAAACAAGGATACCACCGAATTAGAAATAATTTTTAACGGCGAAAAGGTAGAATTGGTGATGGATAATAAAAAAACCTGGGTACAAAAAGATCAAGGCAACACTATCGACCCTGAATTAATACAGGCCCTTGGCCGCTCCGTATCCTTACGCTTAAGGATGTAATTTTAAACTTAAAAAACTATCGATATATGACGCTTGATGGTAATTCAAATGATTACGAGCCTACTGATGAGCAAAAAGCAGAATTGGATAGAAGATTTAGTGATTATAAAAACGGCATAGGCAAAACTTATACTTGGGATGAAGTAATCGTCTTGGCAGATCAGGCTTTAGAAGCCAGAAAAAAGTAAGACTAACTTTCTACAACCCTGTCCCCGTAGGGAAATAAACATTTACGCTTACCGGTAATTTTCCTATTGGCTTTAATTGTCCGGTGATGGCCCTTACTGCCGACCGTTGCAGTTCCGGACTATACTGATAACCTACCAGCACCCCTGTACTTTTTTCTATTCCCGGCAGGCCGGCAATGGTATATGCATTTGCAAAAACGCTTATTACCGTATTGCTATGTGCCGCTATAGCTGCTATAAATTCTTTTACACCATTGCTGTAATCAAGCTTACTTTGCGGGCGTGTGCGGGTATCGTTTATGCTTACGTAGATCTGGTTGTATGGCTTTAAAAGTTCAAGTATGCGGTTTAGGTCGGCTACGGGCGTACTTTTATTAATGGTAAACAAATGACAACCGCTGGACCATCTTGCCAGTTCGGTTTGAAAAACTGTATGCTGATCAACCCCGATACTTACAATAGCGGTTTTTTCAAGCGGGTTTAACCTGATGGCGTCAGGGGTGCCTTTTACCAGGGTTATGGCAGCATCGCTTAGCTGCTGCACAAGGTCACGCGCCGGTTCGCGGTTAAGGTCGGCAACTAAATTGGTGGTTTTAATTTCTTTGGGGACATTTAAGCCTGTCCAATATTTGGCTGCAAGCACCTTTTTAACTTTTGCTTCAAATTCGGCGTCTGAGATCAATCCTTTGCGAACGGCTTTTCTTATTTTAAGGATAGCTTTTTTTGAATCCAGTGATAGTTCTATAATATCATTTCCTGCTAAAAAGGCTTTAAGCTCTGCCTCACCATTAGGATAGTATTTGGTTACGGCTCTCATCTCCATTGCATCAGACACAACTAAACCCTTAAATCTAAGCGAATCCTTCAGTACCCCCGTCACAATTTTCCTGGATAGGGTTGACGGTTGATTTTTTGTACTGTCAAGCGCCGGGATGCTCATGTGGGCTATCATAATGCCGGAAATGTTCTCGGTTATCGCTTCTCTAAACGGATATTCTTCTAACGAATCTAATCGTTGCCGCGTAAATGGCAATAAAGGCAACTCTAAATGCGAATCGACATTGGTATCACCATGTCCCGGAAAATGCTTTGCTGTGGTTAGTAAACCGGCATCCTGCATCCCTTTGAAGTAAGCAATACCCTTTCTGGCGACGTTATATTTATTATCTCCAAACGACCGGTAGTTGATCACCGGATTATCCGGGTTATTATTCACGTCCATGTCCGGCCCGAAATTCATTTGCATCCCCAGGCGCTTAAAATCATACGCCACCTGCTGACCCATCTTATAAATAAGGTTATTATCCTGTATAGCGCCTAAGGTCATTTGATATGGGTAAGAGATCGTCGAATCCAGGCGCATGCCTAAACCCCACTCGCCGTCCATGGCAATAAGCAGCGGCACTTTTGAATCTTTTTGATAACGGTTGATCAGGTTGGCCTGCCGCACAGGGCCGCCCTGGAAAAACACCAGCCCGCCAACTTCTTCATCCTGTATCACGCGTGATATCGAATCTTCAAAAGCCTTGCTTTTATTGGAATGCGCACGTACAAAAAACAGCTGGGCTACTTTCTCCCTGCGGCTCAATTTATTATATACAGAGTCGACCCAATGGTTTTGTTTGCCCAACATTTGTATATAATTATCTTGCTGGGCGAAGGCATTAAAAGCAAAAAGATTAAAGATAAATAGTAGCGTTAGTATTGAATATTTTTTGACTGGCAGCATAAATCAAAAGTAAATTAAAATGGTTAAAAAAATTTGCAACCTTTTATTATTAATTAACGTATATTTATATATCTAAGCTATTGAAGATAAAATTAACTCTTGGTTACTCCAATTTCCCCTGATTGCAGAAAATACAAACGCTAATTGCTTAATAAGCTAACGCTGCTTACAACAGTTTTGCTCATTAAAATTATCCTTTACTATTAAACTGATCTCAATAAATAATAAACGCTAAAGCCACCTGCATAGGGTGGCTTTTTTTATTTACAGCATTTTTAGCCCCTTTTATAAGTACTATATAATTGTGACGAACGTTAATTATCGCAAATTGTAACTTTGCCGCCTATGCAGAATTTAGTTAACGAAGCACCTGCCAAGAAAAATTACCAGTTTATAGATGCCATACGCGGCATAGCGATGATGATTATCGTGGCAGAGCATAGTGTT
>JAQBOP010000412.1 GCA_028287975.1 Mucilaginibacter sp.
GGGCCGCACCGGGTGGTGCTCGGCCGGTTCCGCGGCGAGGAGGTGGCGGCCAGGGACTTCCGTCCGGTGCTGGTCCTCGGCCCGCAGCGGAGCCGCAAGACCACCTCGCTGATCGTCCCGACCCTGCTGGAGTGGGACGGCCCGGTGCTGGTCACGTCGGTGCGCGCGGACGTGGTGATGGGCAGCATCCGCCGCCGCAGCGGGATGGGCCGGGTGTCGGTGTTCGAACCCATGGGCTCGCTGTTCTCCGGGGGCGGCGCGCTGGCCTCGTGGAACCCGCTGGACGGCTGCGAGGTGTGGGAGACCGCTGTCAGCACGGCCTACGCGCTGACCGAGTCCATGCGGGCCGGCGGGGACAGCCGGGACGTCTACTGGTACCAGCAGGCGTGCCTGCTGCTCCAGTCGCTGCTGCACGCGGCGGCGCTGTCGGGGCTTTCGATGGACGCGGTCAGCCACTGGGTCAGGACCGCCACCAGGGCCGAGGTGATCGCCCGGCTCCGGGCCGGCGGCGCGCGGGAGGCCCTGGACCTGTTCCGGTCCTTCTCGGAGATGGTCGACGCCACCCGAGACGGCGTCTACGCGACCGCTCGCAATGTGCTGCGCGCCTACGAGTCGGAGGCGGTGCGGCGCTCCTCGCGGCCGGGGTTCAACCCGCGGGACTTCTTCGACGGCGCCAACACCCTCTACCTGTGCGCCCCGCCGGAGGACCAGGAGCGGCTGGCACCGGTCTTCACCGCCCTGGTCCGGTCGGTGATCATGCAGGCCTACCGGTGGCAGGGCGACCCGCTCGACCTGCTGCTCCTGCTGGACGAGGCGGGGAACATCGCCAGGATCGACAACCTGGACACGGTGGCCACCACCGCGGCCGGGACCAGGATCCAGCTGGTCACCGCCTTCCACGACGTGTCGCAGATGGCCGCGGTCTACGGCCACGACCGGGCGGACAGCATCGTCAACAACCACTCCGCGCTGCTCATCCTGCCCGGCAGCAGGGACGCGGCCACGATGAACCTGGCCGAGCGCATCTTCATGGACGAGCGCGGCAGCGGCATCCGCCGCAGGTCGGTCCGCCAGCTCAAACCCGGCACGGCCCTGTGCGTGTACGAGCACCTGCCGATGGAGGAGATCGTGCTGCGCTCGTCGACCCATGACGCCGACCTGGTCGCGCTGGCGCGCGACGGCGGTCCCGACGACGACGTCTCCGACCTGGTGGTCCCGAGCCGCCGCAACTGACCCGCCGCAACTGACCCGCGCCGGTCGGCCGGTTGCACCGGAGGTCAGCCGTCCGCGTCCTGCAGCTCCACGGTGCCGGTGGCCGGGGCCGGGGTGGTCGACCGGTGCGGTTCCAGGACCAGGCGCACCCGGTGGGTGCGTTCGGAGCTGCGCGAGGCGCCGCCGCCGAGGGTCAGCACGCTCCAGATGCTCACCTGCGCCGATCCATGCAGCTCGGTGGTCAGGGCGACCTGGAACTCGACCTCGATCTCGCGGACCGTGAACCGCAGCGGATTGTTCTGCGCCAGGACGGAGGCCTCCAGCACCTGTTGGCGGAGGCTGTCCATCGCGTCGGCGATGGAGACGTGGTCGGTGACTTCGGGCACGGGCATCCTCGGACATCCCTTCGGAGTCGGTCTGCGGACCGGGATCAGGGCCGGTCGGTGATCTCCTGGGCGAAGACCATCCCCAGCGGTTCCGGGCCGATGTACTGCTGGCAGTTGCAGGGCCGGGACTCGTACCGCAGCGGCTTGCGCTCCGCGTCCCAGGCGATCGGCGCCTCGACCGTCTCATGGCACTTGCCGGTCCGGTCGTGCTTGGCCAGGTGGTGGGTGCATCCGCAGACCGGTTCCGGCGGCCGGTTCGCGGCGTCCACGGCCAACTGCTTCTGCTCGTCGGCCTTCCGCAGCTCCAGCTTCCGCTGATGCCGCGTCACCAGCGCCCGCCGGCCCACCTCACTGAGCCGCCCGCCGCCGATCAGCACCACCGGGATCAGCCACCACACCGAACCGTCCATGTCGTCCCTCCCCGTTCGACCCGGTCGAAGTCTAGTACCGCCGCCCCTGACGGTGGCGGACCCGGACGCGGACGGGCCCAGGGGGGCGGGCAGTTCCGCATTCTGAATTACTAAGCACTTGACTCTATTTGACAGAGGTTGTTGTATGAGGTGTGGTGACTTGGTGACCTGAGGAGCAGGGGATGGTTGGGTCTGGACGTGAGACCGTCGGCATCATCTTGGCGGGCGGGCGCGGGGAGCGGGCCAAGCCGATCACACTGGAGTCGGCGGACTACATCCGCAGCAAGGCCCTGATCCCCTTCGCCGGCCGGCCACTCGTGGAGTGGCTGGTCGAGGCCTGCCGCAGGCAGGGCATCCGCCGGTTCTACGTCGTGGCCCAGGGGCTGGAGAACCGCAGCCAGATCAAACTGCTGCTGGGCCACGGCGAGCGCTTCGGCGTCGAGGTGCAGTACTCCCGGGCCAGGTTCGACCGCTACAACGTGGGTTCGGGTGCCGCCACGCTGCACAACCTGGAGCAGTGGGACCTGACCGAGCAGGCGCTGGTGCTGCCGGTCGACTCGATCTTCGAGTTCTCGCTGGCCGGACTGCAGGCCGTGCAGGAGGCGAGCGGGGCCCTGGTCACGGTCGCGGTGGTGGCCCGCTCGCCGGCCGCGGCGGCCGGCAAGTACGGGGTGGTCCGCACCGACGCCGACGGACGGGTCGTGGGCTTCGTCGAGAAGCCCGGGCTCGAGCGGATCCACGAGCTGTTCCCGGACGCGGGACGGGTTCCCGGCAGCGCGGTGGTGCCCACCAACGCCGGGATGTACCTGGTCGACAGCCG
>JAQBOP010000352.1 GCA_028287975.1 Mucilaginibacter sp.
AACCGCTTCATAATCCGGGTAACGCTCGTCAATTAAGCGGCATACCAGGTTAATGTTGTTAAATTTAAAGAACGCGCTGGTACTGTTGTATTCAACAGATACATTCACATCATCGGTTGGCAACGCCGATTTAAGCAATGTCAACGCCTTTTTAGGCAGGATGAAAGATGTGGTCGACTCTGCCTTTGCGTCTAACCTGCGGTAACGTACCAGCTTATGCGCGTCGGTAGCTACAAAGGTTAGGTACTGGCTTGACAGCTGGCAGTAAACACCTGTCATGGCCGGGCGCAACTCGTCATTACTTACCGCGAATATAGTTTTGTTGATAGCTTCGGCCAATACCGATGCCGGTAAATTTACCGATGAAGCATTTTCAACCGTTGGGATCTTCGGGAAGTCCTCACCATTCTCGCCGCTTAGTTTATATTTTCCGTCGCCTGCATTTATTTCAATGGCAAACGTAGCATCATCAACCGAGAAAGCCACCGGCTGCTCTGGTAATGATTTTAATGTCTCTAACAAGATCCGTGATGGGATAGCAATTCTTCCATTCTCTTTAGCCTCAACGGTTAAAGATGTGGTCATGCTGGTTTGCAGGTCGGTAGCAGAAATGGTTAAGTTTCCATCTTTTATCTCAAACAAAAAGTTCTCCAGTATAGGCAATACGGTACTGTTGCTCACTGCACCGCTTACAGACTGAAATTGCTTAAGGAATGTTGATGTAGAAACTATGAATCTCATATATAAATTTGGTGTTAATTAGTCAAAAGTATAAAATTTAATGAGCATACTTTCGCTTACGCGTATAATGTTGAAAAATAGCAAATATTAACACTAAAAGCAAACAAGTTAGTATGTTAAAATTTGACGTATAGAATAGTTGTTTAGTATTAGAGCGAGTAATCAAATACTTAAAATTTCACTAGTTCTCTTGGTAAAAAGTATCCTTTAATACAATTTGGATTTCTCACACAAATTTGAATATGATTCTTTTCTTTGAATCCTGCCTTTGGATATGCGGGATCTCCTTCAACGAATATTCCCCTGACGGAGTCATAACGATTTGTAGGTTCGTTATTTGCGTGTATAGTTTCAATAACAGCGCAATCTAAATGACGCATTAATAAATCTTTTGATTTTCCTATGTCTTTATTTTCCGGCAATTCGAGCCCTTGCGTATCTAACACTTCCTTTAAAGTATCATATCCGCTCTTAAGAATCTGTAAATTTTTAAATTCTGTAAGGTCAAGGCAATGTTTTAAATCTATAATAGCGCCTAAAACTGCAGGAGTTTCAATTTTTTGAACGCGTTTTTTAGTACTTGCTTTTAGTTCTTCTGTAAAGTCTAAAGCTCTCGCCGGGCTATTTTCCCAAAAATATATTCCGCTTCCAAGCCAATCGTAAGAATTGTTGCTGCTTTTTAATTGCTGTTTATTAGCAATTACATTATCTCTGACTTTAATATCGCATCCATGAAAAGCAAGAATTAGTCCTGACCTATCGGAATACATATTTCTTTGTAGGCACGAGACACATTCCCATTTTTAGTAAGAATACCTAATTTTTTTAGAAAAAGAGTTGTTTTAGTTTTATCTTTCGATATCTTCTTTCCATTCCTTATAATGGAACTAACAACTACCTTGATCTCTTTATCGCTCATTATATTCAAATATACAGCTTTTTGTATATTTAATAATATTTACGACTATTTTTTATGTGTTTTAGCAACTTATCTATTCCTCATTAATGAGCATACTTTCGCTTACGCGTATAATATTGAACAATAGCAAATACTAACACTAAAAGCAAGGGTGTAGTTGTATTAATGATCTGCCAGTATAATTTTTCATTGCGCACACGGGCATGGTTAAGCAGGCGCAATTTAATTTCTTTATTACGCAGCGATATCAGGCCCGAATCGTCGGTCATATAATCGGCAATGTTAAGCAGCAGACTTTTATTGCCAAAGTTTTGTCGTGTGTAATGGTCATACCCTAACGGGTATGGCGAGCCGTCAGCAGCTACCTGGTTCTTAAATACGTCGCCATCACTTATCACTATTATTTTTGTTGACTGGCTCTCGGGCTTTATAGCCACCGCTTCGCCAATGCTATCGGGCACCGGCCGGTTCTTAAAGTCAGACATGAATTTGCCCTCCAGTAAAACTGCCGTAACTTTTGGCTCGCTTTGAAAAGCTTTGGGATCGGGCTCCTGTTCAATGGCTTGCAGCGATAACAAGTGTGGCGCTTTTAATTTTTTATTGTATGGGGATGATGCCAGTAGCACCGTTTTTTCGACATTGCGGGTATCCAGTATATCAATAGTGCTTACAAACTGCCCTGCAATGCCATCCAGGTTTTTCACAATGGGATGTTTAGCCAATGGCATAAATATGGGGTAAAACAGCCAGGGCACCATCTGGATCTGTGCCTGCCCGCCAATATTACCGGTACTGATAGGGATCTGTGCCGCGCTGATATCGGCTATCAAATCATAATTAATGCGGATGCCGTAAACAAATAGCTGATCATCTAAATTCAATTGTTTAGGGAAAGCCAGTTCCTCGCCGCCATGGCCGCGCAGGCTGTCCAGTTCGGCGTTGACCTGGTCTATTGTCCATACTATTTTACCACCCCGCATCAGGTACTGATCCAGTTTAAATTTTTCAGCTTCGGTAAACGGCTTGTTGGGCTTGGGCACAATCACCAGCCTTATCTTCATCAGGCTATCAAACGGAATGGTTTTTAGCTCTACCCTACCCACCTCAAACCCGTCAGACAGGGATTTCATGGCATCATTTAACTGCACGTCGGTCAGCTCACCATGCCCGGTGGTGAAGCCTATTTGTGGCTTACCGCCCCTGGTTACTTTTTTTATGGCTGATATGAAAGCGTACTCCAGGTTCTGAATAGAATTGTTTAAAACTTCGTCGGCCGTCAGGCCCATTTGGGTTTGCTGGTACAATAGTTTAACCGCGACCTCTTTACCACTGGCAGATACCATAGCCGCCGGGAAGATGGTTTTTTGCGTTACCCCGTCATCCGTTTTTACACTTAATGCCGTTGGCTCGATCCCGCGCGATTGCAGCTCGTTAATGGTTTGATCCTGCTGCTCGGGTGCTATGCCTTTAAGCGGGTCGACAAACTCAAACTGCAGTTTATGGTGACTGTAAGCCTGCAGATCGCTCAGCATATCATTGGTGGCGCGTTGCAGGCGTTTCATGCCGCCGGTCAGATCGCCCTGCAGGTAAACGGTTACTTTTATTTGTGCCGGCAAGCTGTCTAATATTTTACGGCTGATGGGCGATATGGTATAACGGCCCTCTTTAGTAAAATCTATGCGGGTAAAAGCAAAATTGGTAAACACACCCACACAAAGTATAATAGCGGCTGCACCCATTGTTATTTTTTTATCGAGGCCTTTTTGCTGCTGTTTTAGCAGCGCGAATAACGTAAGCCATAAAAATACAGCCGTTAAAACAATAAAATAAGCAAGATCACGCGTGTCTAAAACGCCACGGCTGATGGACTGATAATGTTCATTAATACCCAAACCTTGTACACCCGGGTTTTGCAAAGAAAGCAATCCGCTTAGCGAATCAAACCCGCTGTAAAAAAAGAAACAAAGAAAAATGGCGACGGTAAAAGCGATGATCTGATTTTTGGTTATTGCCGATGCGAACAGGCCTATCGCGGTAAACGCCGCCCCCAACAAAAACAAACCGATATACGAACCTATAACCGCTCCGCTATCAATATTGCCTTGTGGCGTACCCAATATATATACCGAATAGTAATATATAAACGTAGGCACCAAGGCAAAAAACACCAGTAATACCGCGGCGAAATATTTACCCAGCACAATTTGCAGGTTGGTTAACGGGCGGGTTAATAAAAACTCGAACGTGCCGGAATTACGCTCCTCGGCTAACGACCGCATGGTGATAGCCGGGATCAGGAACATGAACAGGTAAGGTGCTGTGCTAAACAGGCTGTCTAATCCGGCATAGCCATAATCTAAAATAGACGAGTCGGGGAATACCCATAAAAACAGGCCCAGTGCCAGCAAAAACACACCGATAGTAACATACGCTACTAATGAACTGAGATAAGCTGTTATTTCTTTTTTGAGGATATGATACACTACAAAACCTTGAACGCCGAAATTACAATATTATTTGCTAATGATGTAGCTACAACCGACCCGGCAGTTTCAATTTTTTATTTGCCTACAAGCCGTAAACAAAAACGGCCCCTAGTGATCAGGGGCCGTTTTTAATGAATTATTTAAATTTAGAAACAATATGCCAATCTTAAGGCAAACTGGCTAAGCGTGCCGCCACTTTGTGCCCATGCTTCGTAACGGATACCAATGTCAATATTTTTGTCGAAAATAATACCTACGCCTGGCGCATAGACAAATTTTGTATTGCCACCACTTTGTGTAGCTATTGCGGCACCAACCTGACCTTCGCCATAAATCACATCATTGAAAAAGTATTTTAAACCTGCTTTCAATGGTATAAAGCCTTCGCCCGAATTTGTTTTAACGTACCCTAAGTTTGCTATGAGAATATCATTTTTGTATGGGATGTAAGTATAGCCGCCCGAAACGGTGGCCCATAATTTGTCGCATATTGGGTGTTCATATTTTAATGAACCGCCTATAGTAAAAGTTGCTATGCTGCGTAAATCGCCAACAGGTAAACCTGCGTCGACACCGATGCTAAATTTACCACCTTCTGTTTTTTGGGAAAAGCTGCTTAATGTTACACCAATTAATATGATTAATGTTAGTAGCGTTTTTTTCATATAGTTAAAGATTTAAATTGTGAGCGCAATTTATAAAAATGCTGTAAATAAAAAGGCCTCCAATAGTGGAAGCCTTTTTAATAAAAATCTGTAATATTTTAGAAACTGTAAGCTAAACGGGCAGCAATTTGGCTAATAGTATTGCCACTGTGTGACCAGCCTTCATAACGAACGCCAAGGTCAACACCACCGCCAAAATTGTAACCAATACCAGGCGAGTAAGCAAACGCAGTACCGCCGCCACTTTGTGTACCGAAAGCAGCACCTACTTGTGCTTCGCCATAAAATGCCTCTGCAAAATTGTACTTGATACCTGCTTTTACCGGAACAAAACCAGCCGAAGGGACTTTAAATCCAGAGACGGTTTTACCCATAAAAGACGAATAACCGGCAGAAATAGTAAACGCCGTTGCATCTGCTATAGGCTGGGCATATTTTAACGAGCCGCCAATAACAAAATTGTAGGCATTTGAAAAACTACCTACAGGTATGCCGGCTTCAACACCAACACTAAATTTACCACCATCTTCTGATTTTGATTGCGCAAAACTGCCTACTGAAACACCGGCAATTAATGCTACTGCTAATAGAATTTTTTTCATAACAAACTGAATTAAAGGTTTAAAAATTGTGAATTGTTAAAACAAATGTAAAAACATTATTTAAATCATGTTATTTGTTTGTTAATTTAATAAATATTTCTTCTAATGAATTAACATTGTTTTTACGCTTGAGATTTTCCAGCGTATCGTTTGTTACAATTTTCCCTTTGTTTATAATGATGACGTGGTTGCAAACGGCTTCCACTTCCTGCATGATGTGGGTGGATAAGATGATGGTTTTGGTCTTGCCCAAATCAAGTATTAACTGGCGGATACCGATCAGTTGATTAGGGTCAAGGCCCGACGTCGGTTCATCTAAGATCAATACCTGCGGATCATGCAATATAGCTTGCGCCAGGCCAACCCTTTGTTTATAGCCTTTAGATAACTGGCTTATTTTTTTGTGTTGCTCGGGCCCGAGGCCGGTTTGTTCAATAATATCAGCAATGCGTTTGGCCGGCTCATGTATTTGATGGATACCTGCTACAAAAGCCAGCGACTCTTTTACATACATGTCGGTGTACAGCGCATTACTTTCGGGCAGGTAACCTATATTGCGTTTAACTTCAAGCGGCTGGGTGCTTATGTCAAAACCGCATACCTCAGCTTTACCACTGGTTTGCGGAATAAAGCAGGTCAGGATCTTCATGGTAGTTGATTTGCCTGCACCATTTGGACCTAAAAAACCAAGTACACCAGGCTCCGCCTCAAAGCTGATATTATCAACCGCTTTTTGTTCGCCATAAATTTTTGTTAAGCCTTCAACCCTGATACTCATGGTTCAAATGTAGAAATTTGGAGGGAAATTCGCCCCCTCTAAATCTCCCCCGGAAGGGGAGACTTTTTAATGTTTTTTTAAAGCCCTACCTACCGGGGAGGGTTGGGTGGGGCCTAGTCTTTTTTCTCTTTTACGATCACAAAAACATCCTCATTATCTTTACGCATGAGGTATTTTTCGCGGGCAAATTTTTCGAGCTTTTGGGGGTCGGTGGTAAGCTCGTCAAGGTCTTTGGCGACTTTTGTTGTTTGCTCTTTATAAAAATCGCGTTCCTGTTTTAGCTTGCTTACCTCCTGGTGGTACTGGTATTGCGACAGCAGATCATTCTTATCAAAAAAAATCATCCACACCACAAAAGCTACCGTTACCAGGAAAAATTTATTTCTGAAAAGATCTATCAGGCGTTGCATAAACGTGAACTGTAATTTTATTTAAAGCTATTTAAAAAATTTAACCAATGCAAATATGCTTATTAACTTGTTAACAAAAACGAATGTCATCTCGAACGGTAGTGAGAGATCTATACATTTGCTACTTGCTCGTGTATGGATCTCTCGCCATGCTCGAAATGACAATGAACGATCGCTAACTACCGTCTATTCCCACCAGCGCGGCTGCCGCCGCTTAAGTTGCCATCGGCCGAGCGGTTATTACCGCCACCGCTACCCTGGCGACCCGGCCTGTCTGAGCGGCCAAAAGCACGGCCCCTTTTTTGTCCGCCGCCTTTTCCTTTTGGTTTGTCCTTGCTTGCGGCATGATTGGCCACAATACTTTGCGGGCTCATTACATATGGATGCGCATCGTTAACCGGGATATCCTTGCCTATCAGCTTATGAATATCCTTTAAAAATTCAATTTCCTCGGCATCACAAAAAGTAAATGCTATGCCGCTTGCTCCTGCCCTGCCTGTACGGCCAATACGGTGCACATAGGTTTCGGGTATGTTAGGAATTTCGTAGTTAATTACGTGCGTCAGCTCGTCGATATCAATACCGCGGGCTGCAATATCGGTAGCAATTAAAACACGTGTGGTACGGTTTTTAAAGTTAGTTAAAGCCCGCTGGCGCGCGTTCTGCGATTTATTACCGTGAATAGCCTCGGCTGTAATGTTCAGCTTTTGTAGATCCTTTACCACTTTATCGGCGCCGTGTTTGGTGCGGGTAAATACCAAAGCTGTTTTAATTTCTTTATCTTTTAATATGTGTGCCAGTAACGAGCGTTTGTCGTTCTTTTCTACATAGTACAACTCCTGTGCAATAGTATCTGCAGTTGACGATACCGGGGTAACTTCCACCCTTTCCGGATTGCTCAGGATAGAATCGGCCAGGTGCTGAATTTCTTTCGGCATAGTGGCCGAAAAGAACAGCGTTTGCCTTTTTGCGGGCACCTTGGCAATTACTTTTTTAACGTCGTTAACAAAACCCATATCCAGCATACGGTCGGCTTCATCAAGCACCAGCATTTTTATTTGGTCAAGGTGAACAAAACGCTGGTTCATCAGATCCAGCAAGCGGCCCGGCGTGGCAACCAAAATATCAACGCCGCGACGCAACGCATCAACCTGCGGGTTTTGCGACACGCCGCCGTAGATCACCAAATGTTTTAAACCTGTGTGCCTGCCATAAGCGGCAAGGCTTTCGTTTATTTGTATGGCCAGTTCGCGCGTCGGGGTTAATATCAGCGCCTTAATGGTTTTTTGCTCTTTATGTTGCAGCCTGTCCTGGTAAAGCAGTTGTAAAATAGGTATAGAGAAAGCCGCTGTTTTACCGGTACCGGTTTGCGCGCAGCCTAAAAGGTCGCGGCGTTGCAGTACAATGGGGATGGCTTGTTCTTGTATAGGCGTGGGTGTAGTATATCCCTCTGTTTTTAAAGCCCGGAGGATCGGCTCAATTAAATTTAAATTTTCGAATGACATGTATTGTATCTTATAATTATGTGCTAACGCGATTGCATAGCGGATCTGAAGAGTTGTCGGTGATCAAAACCGTAAAGCTAACGGGTATTTATTGGCGCAAAGATACAGTTTTTATTCGTCTGAATAGCAGATGGAGCTGATTATT
>JAQBOP010000399.1 GCA_028287975.1 Mucilaginibacter sp.
TATAAGTACGGCACTTTATGTTGCGCATGTTGGTTTCCCGGTAGCCGCGAGAGCTATGGAATTTGCGGTAATGGATGGTATTTACACCACCATTAACCTGCCTGATAACCTGGGTATGGGGGCAAGCCATTTTTATAGCGAAGTTTTGCGGGTTAAAAAAATGGCGGTGGAGCTGAGCCATGGCAAATCTTTATTTGTCGTTTTTGATGAATTGTTCAGGGGCACTAACGTTAAGGATGCCCACGAAGCTACCGTAGATGTTACCCGGGCCTTTGCCAAAAGAAGTGACAGCCTGTTTATTATTTCTTCGCACATAGTAGAAGCAGGCGAAGACTTGAAAAAGCAGCCCACCATTGGCTTTCAATATTTACCAACTAAAATGAATGGCCATGTGCCGGCATACACTTATACGCTTGAAGAAGGTATCACAGACGATAGGCATGGGATGATCATTATTCGTAACGAAGGTATCCTTGAAATTCTGGAGAACGGACGGAAAAAGAAAATCGCAGCAATTTAAAAGTTAGCAATTATGAGCTTTAATATAGATAAACAAACACTCGATGAGTTGAACCTGTTAGGCAAATTCAAGCAAGGTTCAGTATACGGGCTGTTTAATAAAGTAAAGACAAGCGGCGGTGAGCGGCTGTTGAACGAAATGTTTAATAATCCGCTGGAAAAATCATCCGCCATTAATATGCGGAGTTCGATATTTCAATTTTTTGAAGAAACACAACCTGCTTTTCCATTTGATGTGCAGCAGATTGGTCTGATGCGCGACTACCTCGATACAAACACCGGTAAAAGCGCGTTGAGTACACTGGCAGGCATATTGAAAAATAAAATGCTTGCCGCGTTGATCCGCGACGAGCGTTATAAAAAAATCATACAAGGGTTGCAGGCAACAATAGTCACACTAAATAATTGCTATGCTTTTGTAGGTGCCATGCAAAGTACAATGGGCCCTTATGCAAGCAGGCTTAAAGCTATTCATGCCATATTATCAGACAAAAAACTGGAGAAATTACGGGATATAGATATTTACCAGGAATTGCAGGTAAGCACTCTCGCTTTTTATGATCATTTGCTCAAAAGCGGTTTGTATAAAGAGATGAAAGAGATTGTTGGTTTTATCTACGAGTTAGATATCAATATAGCCGTTAGTTCAGTATCCAAAGAAAAGGGGTTTACCTATGCCACTGCATTATCGCCGGCAGCAAATGTGCTATCGGCAATAGGTTTAGCGCACCCGTGCCTAAATGGTGCGGTAGGTAATACCATTGATTTGCGGCAGGACAGTAATGTATTGTTCCTGACCGGAGCAAATATGGCCGGCAAATCCACCTTGATGAAATCTGTTGGCATAGGTTTGTACCTGGCCCATATGGGTTTCCCGGTTGCCGCGAAGCATATGGAATTTTCAGTACGTGAAGGACTTTATTCTTCTATTAACGTAGCCGATAATATCGATTTGGGCTATAGCCATTTTTATGCCGAAGTGGTGCGGGTAAAACAAGCAGCCGAAGCTACAGCCAGTGGCAAAAGATTGTTGTTGATGTTTGACGAGTTGTTTAAAGGTACTAATGTGAAAGACGCCTACGACGGTACCTTGGCTGTCACACAGGCGTTTGCCGGGTATGAAGATTGCCTGTTCATCGTATCTACACATATTATCGAAGTGGGCGAGGCCTTAAAAAGCAATAGCAACATTCAATTTGTTTATATGCCGACGATTATGGAAGGAGCTGTTCCTAAATATACTTATCAGCTAAAACAAGGTATTACCGAAGACAGGCAGGGTATGATGATCATACGAAACGAAGGAATTTTAGAACTTTTAAACTTAAAAGCATGAAAAAAAAATATTTAATAATAGCGTTTGCTGTAATAGTTTCTCCTAAATTTTTATTTGCGCAGGATGCTAATAAGTCCGTGCTTAAAACACTTTTAGTGGGTTATTATACTATAGAGAGCGACCTTGTCCAATCCAATAGTAAAGCTGTTGCCGTCCACGCCGGCGAGTTTTTGAAAACCGTTAATAATGCAGATATGAAAGCGGCCCCCGTTGCTGAAATGAAAAAATTCATGCAGCTTCAAAAGAAACTAACGGATGACGCTACCTACATGTCAAAAAGTACGGATCTGGCTTATCAACGTATTCGTTTCGCAATCTTTTCTACTAATTTTTATCAATTGGCTAAGGCCATAAAAATTTCGGATAAGCCTATTTACTATGACTATTGTCCTATGAAGAAGAGCTATTGGTTAGCTGCTGATGAGGGTATAAAAAATCCATATTACGATAGCCCTATGCAAGATTGCGGGATGGTATCAGAGACATTTAACAATTAATCACTTGTAAGATACAGCCGACAGAATCGATTTTAAATAATACTCCCGTTCTTTAGTTTTTTCATACAGTTATGAGAAAAGATATTAGTTAATTAATTAAAAGAGTCTGCTAACGGAGTGAGCAGACTCTTTTTATGGGCTGTTTTTATTATTTATTAAATACTGAGACTGATTCTTTTGTAAATAATCCCCTCTTAAATTTGAGGCGACAATTATGGATATCCATAATTGTAAACCAGGAAACTTCATGTACAATAAAACATACAGTAGTGGGGCATGTGCAATTAAATTCGGTTAGCAATTAATAAGTTAAGCTGATCAATGTGTAACGGAATAACCTGCACCAAATTTTCAGAACTGGCTGGCCAAATGCTCCGTATTTCCAATAATTGAAACATTTTTAATTTAGGTCTAAATCTGCCAGCTTCTTCAAATCATAAAAGAAATGGTTTTTTATAATTAAAGTCTGCCCACAGAAAAACAAAGACTTCCGCGTTAAATTCACAGTGGTAATAAAGTCCATTGATGAGGCCGTATTGTCCATTTTTTTTATGATCACAGTTCTTTTAATTTAACTTCCTAATTAATAAGCCACTCAACATGAAAAACAGATTTATTTATTGCTCTTTAAGCCTGATAGCATTTGAAGTATTTTTTTTAACCGCTAACTGCCTTGCTCAAACAAAAGCGCTCTACGTACGGTCTGATGATCACCTGAATAAAATTACCCTGTCGCTAACAGGCGATGGAAAGTTATCTTATAACGTAACCAGGAGGAATAAAATAATAATTGCCGACTCTCCTCTTGGCCTGAGCTGCGACGATCAGAATTTTACGTCCGGGCTATCAGTTGTTGATATTTCACCCAATCAAAAAAAACGAGAACAATATGAGTTAAAGGTTTCCAATAACAAAAATGTAGACCACGTTCTTGAAACCAGGAGCGTAACTTTTAAAAATGGACAAGGAGCATTGATGATACTGGACCTGGTTGCTGGAAAAGAAGGTGTAGCTTTTCGTTACCGGTTTCAGGGTGGCGACAACAAAGTGCGGTTGATAAAAGATGAGCTTACAGGTTTTCATGTAGCACAAAATGCAAAAGGCTGGCTGGAGCCGTACGATAAGGCGGGCCCTTATACGCCAGGCTATGAAGATTTTTACCTGAATGTAAATTCTGGCGACCCTATCGTTGGGTCACGCAATCCATCTGTGGGCTGGTGTATGCCGGCCCTTTTCAACGTAAATGACAATAAAAACTGGGTATTGATTGCAGAATCCGGAACGGATGGTTCCTACCCTGGCTGTCATTTACAACCAGATTCTAAAGGTGGGGTCTATCGAATCGCATTTGCTGAAAAAGACGAGAAGTTTACCCTCCCCTTAGCCGAGAAAGAACATGTTTACCCCGAGTCAAATTTGCCATGGGTTATGCCCTGGAGAAATATTATTATAGGAGACCGGGCCGGAGATATATTGCTGTCCACTTTGATCACTGACCTGGCGCCTGCTTCAAAAATTGAAGATGCTTCATGGATAGAACCGGGTAAGGCTGCTTGGTCATGGTGGTCACATCCCGATGATCATTCGCCAGAAATTTATAATGAATTTACAGATCTTTCGGCCTCCTTTGGCTTTAAGTATACGCTATTTGACGCCGGATGGGAAAAAGCTAACAGAGACGGAAAGATCATTGACCATGCCATAGCTAAAGGGGTTAAACCATTGGTTTGGGGCTATTCATCAGAGTATTTTAATGCTGACAAAAGAAAGAAAAGGTTCAAGCAGCTGGCCGAAATGGGGGTTAAGGGGGTTAAGATAGATTTTTGGTGCTCAGACAGGCAGGAGGTAATGGCAGCTCTGCAATCGGTTTTTGAAGATGCGGCTAAAGAACACTTATTGATAGACCTTCACGGTACTACCGTTCCGAGGGGCTGGCAAAGGACCTGGCCCAATTATATAACAGCCGAAGCCTCATTGGGAGCAGAGAGCTATTTTTATGAGCCAAGATTTCCTGAAAAGGCTGCAGAGCAGAACACTGTGGTACCTTTTACAAGAAATGTAGCCGGCCCTGTTGACTATACTCCCTTTGCATTAACCATAAGAAAGTATCCTCGTTTAAACTCTGCAGTCCATGAGCTTGCTACTGCCATGACATACACATCGGGGATCATTCATTTTGCAGATTCAAAGGAGGTATTTGATTCACTTCCCGTTGAAGTTAAGAATTTGTTTAAAGAGATGCCTGCCACATGGGACAAAACAGAATGTATTATAGGCGAACCCGGCAAAGCATTAGTGCTCTCTCGGCAAAAAGATGCACTTCATTATATTGTAGGTATAAATGGTACTAACAATAAACTACCCGTTAAACTTGATCTCAAAAAATGGGGTAAGGGATTTTCTAAGTTCAGATTAATATCAGAAGGAAAGGATCAATTAATGGAATTTAACGTTCAAGTGTATCCAATCAGTTCCGCCTGGCCGTACACGCTGGCTCCTAAAGGAGGCTTTATTATTCAATTAATTAAATAAGATTCATAGTCAGAAACATTTGGGTTGAATTAAAATGAGAAACACACGGCGCTTCGAGGAACAGATAAGGATCAAAAAATAATGATTAATAAGAAAAGTAACTTCGGCGCCCTGTTTCTTGAAAGAGTTAGAAAGTGCGAGAGTCCGTCATAGCCCGGCGTGTAAGAGATCTCGGCAACGCTCCATCCGGTTTGTTTGACTATATTTTTGCTTCTTTCGTCCAGCTATTAAAGCTTTAAAAATTGTTTATGAAATGCCATTTCAAAGGCATTCTATTGTAAAGTTTAAGCCTTATAAATAACCTTCAGTCCAAAAAGCTGTGCCTAGGCATAGCTTTTTTTTGTGGATTGGTGTTTGGATAAGCCGGTGTTTATCGAAGAAATTCCGTAGTTTGAACGGCCCACAGCCCATAAGCTTTTCATTTCAAAAATTTTATGCTATTTTGGTAGGTCGCAAACCAGTTATCAAGCCTGATTATAAGAGAGAAGAAAGCACATTGGATGGATAAAGTATTGTTAACAGGTTTAACTGATCAGGAACTACTGGAATCGCTCGCTCAAGGCAGCCTGGAAGCTTTTGACGCTTTATACAGCCGTTACTGGAAACAGGTACTTAACCAGGCTAACAAGCGATTAAGCGATACTGACGCCGCCCAGGACGTAGCGCAAGAGGTTTTTTTTCAGCTTTGGAAAAGAGGATCGGGCGATGTTATTGACAACCTGCCTGCTTATTTATTTGTCGCTGTTCGCAACGCCGTCTTTAAACATTTTGAAAAGGAAAGTAAATATGAGTCGCTGTCAGACGTTGTTTTTGAGATGGAAACCCTGCACGCCGGCGCCGACAGCAATTTGCTTTATAATGAATTTCTCCAATCATTTGACCAACTAATTGATAGCCTGCCACAACAGCAGCGTATTATATTTCGCTTACGTTACGAAGATGGCCTCGACACCCAACAGATCGCAGACCAGTTGCAGTTATCGGTAAAAACCGTTCGCAATCACCTGGGCCGGGCCTTAGCTACCTGCCGCGAGTCGCTTTTATTTGCTCATTTGCTTTTTTTTCTGCTTCGCCGCTAACCTGATTAGGTCCTTTTGCGACTTATTGCCTTTTTAAATCCAATTTTTAACATTTTTTTAAAGAAAATTTAAAAACGACTGGGCTTTTCGCAATTTTTCGGATCATTTAGTTATAAAAGCTTAATATGAAAGATATAGATAAGCAATATTTCCGTGAAATGCTGGTTCGATACCGCAAAGGTATCGCCTCTGCAGAAGAAATTCAGCTATTGGAATCGTTTTACGATCTGTTTGACGTTAATGACGAACTGATCACCGAGGATAACGAAGCGATGTTCCGCGACATACAGCAGCGTATGAAGCATAACCTTGATGCGCGCATAGATAATGAGGCGATCAAACCAAACCGCGTTGTGTATCGCCGTTTGTTATTACGGCTCTCGGCCGCGGCTGCATTACTTTTACTAATTGGCGGCAGCATCTGGTTTTTCCATAAGCCGATCGACCAGGCAGCCATGGATCTGAAGGCCAAAAACAGCATCGGGCCCGGCGGCAACCGCGCTACACTGCAACTGGCTAATGGCTCAAAAATTGATCTGAGCACCGCGAACAATGGCGTTATTGCCAAACAAGCCGGTATCTCTATTCATAAAAACGCGCAGGGGCTTATTGTATATACGATTGATGCAAATGACAATACCAGTGGTTTAACCGGGCAAAATACCATCTCTACACCTAAAGGTGGCCAATACCAGGTTGTATTGCCTGATGGCACGCAGGTAACGTTAAATGCGGCTTCTTCGATAACCTATCCTGTAGTATTTAGCGGCGGCGAACGTTTAGTACAGCTAACCGGCGAAGCCTATTTTGAAGTAGCTAAAGATAAATTACATCCTTTCAAGGTTAACTCGGGATTGCAAACCGTTACAGTATTGGGTACCCATTTCAATATAAATGCTTATGATAACGAGACTACAGTAAAAACTACTTTACTGGAGGGTTCTGTAGACGTAACAGCCGGCAGTGCCGAAACTAAAATAACGCCCGGCCAGCAAGCCATTCTTTCCCCTAACGGGCAGTTTTCAAAAAAGAGTGTTGACCTTGATAAAGAAGTTGCCTGGAAGAACGGACTGTTTTCTTTTGACGGCGATGACCTTAAAACCATTATGCGGCAAGTTGCCCGCTGGTATGATGTTGATGTAAGCTATAGCGGCAATTTACCTGACGAGAAATTTTATGGCGAGATAACACGTTCCAGCAGGCTGGCGGATGTGCTCCGCATCATGGAACTCAATAACATTCATTTTGACATTGATGGCCGGCACCTTACAGCTACCTATACGCCCGGCAAATAAAGAACTACTAATTAACTGAACTATTAACTAATTAAACCATAAACTATGCAGAAACTCGACTAAGACTTTTCAGAAAACAAAAAAGCCGGGGCATTTGACGTGCCGCCGGCTGTAAAAAGGTTAGCAGCCAACGTTGACACTTTGCTGCTTTTTAATCACCTCATTCTTTTCAAAAATATGAAATTAATTTTTCTTTGCCGCTCTGTGTTTTTTTCAGAGACGGCGAAGCGCAAAACTTATGTAGTTATGAAGTTGACTACCATCTTGTTACTAATAGGCGCCCTCCAACTTTCCGCTGCGGGTTTTGCCCAAACGGTGACTATTTTCAGGCATAACGCCTCACTTGAAACCTTGTTTAAGGACATTAAAAAACAAACCGGTTATACTTTTTTTTATACCGGAAAAATCAATGTCCGCCAAACGCAGGATGTTGATTTGAAAAACGCGACACTATCTGAAGCTGTGCGGGCCTGTTTGCAGCATCTGGCGCTCGACTTTACCATTGTAGACAAAACTGTGGTTATCAGCCCGGCTAAACCATCAAAGGCTGAAAAGCCCATACCCATTTCTGTTATAGCCGCGCCCTTGATCATCCAGGGTAAAATTGTTGACAGCGCCTCGCGCGAACCTTTGATCGGCGTAAACATCAGCGTTAAAAATAAGCCCATACACGTACAAACCAATGCCAACGGCGATTTCGGGCTGGCCGCTAACGCGGGCGATGTACTGGTGATTAGCTATGTAGGTTACAACCCTAAAGAAATAACCCTGATTGATAACAAGCCCCTGGTTATTCAACTTTCTGTGCGCAGTAACCATGTGGATGATGTGGTAGTAACCGGTTACCAGGTTATCAAAAAGGACAATTACACGGGTTCGGCCATCACCATTAAAGGCGAAGATCTGCGCCGAGTGAACCCTCAAAGCCTGATCAAGAGTATCGCTACCTTTGATCCATCGTTTCGTATCGCGGATAACAATTTATTGGGGTCTGACCCTAACTCGTTGCCAAAGGTAACTGTCCGCGGTTCAACAACCCTGCCATCCGTAAACGGTTCCATCATCGACAGAAACAACCTGTCAAGCAGTTATAACCAGCCTGTTTTTATTTTGGACGGCTTTGAAGTTTCGTTAGAAAAAGTGGTCGATCTGGATATGAACCGGATCTCTTCAGTGAATATCCTGAAAGATGCCGCCGCGACCGCCGTTTACGGTTCGAAAGCCGCCAACGGGGTTATCGTGATCACAACACGCGCGCCTATCCCCGGTAAGCTGCAACTGACCTATAACTACGAGCTTAAGGTACAGGCACCCGACCTGACCGGTTACCATGTATTGAACGCTGCCGACAAGTTAAAATATGAAAAGCTGGCCGGTTTGTACAGCGCTGTAAACAGCACTGCCGAATCGCAGGATCAGCTTGACCTGGAATATTATGATAAGCTGCGTAATGTAGTTAGCGGCGTTAATAGTTACTGGCTATCACAACCGCTGCAAAATGCCTATGGCATGAAACATTCTTTATACGCCGAAGGTGGCGACTCTACCTTTCGTTACGGTATTGACCTACGTTATGAAACCGCGCCCGGTGTAATGAAAGGCTCGGGCCGCGACCGTTATACCGGCGGCATGAGTTTCTTTTATAGCCCAACCCAAAACTTATTGGTTAAAAACGAAGTAAGCATTAGCCAGGTCAAGTCTACCAATACCGAATATGGCGATTTTTCAACCTACGTGGCCATGAACCCGTATTACCCAATTCGTGACCCTAACGGTAATTATCTGCGCGAGATTGCTAACTGGCGCGTGGATACGCACCAAAGCGGACCTAATCAAATTCAAAATGAACCGGTTTACAATCCACTATTTGAATCCACACTGGGCAGTTTTGATCGGTCAGGTTACCTGGAGTTTTTGGATAATTTTTCTGCTGATTGGAAACTCGCATCAGGTTTAAGGCTCATCGGTTTATTTAGTATTCTTAATGCAAAAACCACTTACGATACCTTTGTATCACCTTTAAGTAACAGCTTTTATTACGGGCCTACCAGTGATATCCAAAATCGCGGCAGCTATGATTATAAGGTAGATAACCTGCTAACACTGAATGGTAACCTGAAATTGGTTTACAATAAACAACTGGGCGATCACTCTATCAACGCGGTACTGAATTCACAGGTTTACACTTCGAACGAAGATTTTAAAGGTTTCCAGGCCCGCGGTTTCTCAAATGACCGTTTTACCAATATCGGCTTCGCACGTACCTATACGCCAAATTCGGCTCCTTATGGCGACATCGCTACTACAAGAACCATATCGCAGTTCCTGACGGGTAACTATGCTTATAAAAACAAATACTTGCTGGATGCAACGCTAAGCGCCAATGGGTCATCGGCATTCGGTTCCAATCAGCGCATCGCGCCTTTCTGGGCCGCGGGCATCGGCTGGAACATGCATTATGAGGATTTTATGAAAACTAATTTCCCGTCAATTTCGCGTTTAAAGCTCACTTTTACCACGGGTTTAACAGGTTCGGTTAACTTCCCGCCATCATTAGCTAACACCACTTATAGTTACCAAACCTCTAACTGGTATTCAACCGGTGTTGGCGCGGTGGTGAATGCTTATGGTAACGAAGACCTGAAATGGCAAAAAACAACGAACTACGATTATTCTATGGAGCTGGGTTTATTCAATGACCGGATTCTGATCAACCCGCATTATTATTATAAGCTTACCAAGGGTTTGGTAAACAGTATCAATATAGCCCCGTCAACCGGTTTCACAACCTATGATGCCAACCTTGGCGATATGAGCAACAAAGGGTACGAGTTGTATTTAACCGTTAATGCTTACAAAGCCAGGGATTTGAATATCAATATCATTGGCAACTTGTCGCATAATAAAAATACCATTGTAAAGATCTCAAACTCGCTGAAAGCCTATAACGATGCTGTTAACGCTTACCAGGCAAATACGGCTAATGGCGCGCAGGGAGTACCCTTGCTGCATTACCAGGAAGGACAGTCTTTGTACACTATCTGGGGCGTGAAATCATTAGGTATCGATCCGGAAAATGGGAAAGAGCTGTTGGTGAAACGCGATGGTACACTAACCTATGACTGGAACGCTGCAGACCAGCAGCCAATTGGCGATATGCAACCAAAAGCCGAAGGCTTTATCGGGAGCAATATTACTTATAAGCAGTTCTTGCTAAGCTTTCAGTTTCATTACAAGTTTGGTGGCCAGGCCTTTAACCAAACCCTGATTGACCGTGTGGAAAATGCCGACCCGAGATTTAACGTGGATAGCCGCGCGCTAACCCAACGCTGGCAACAGCCGGGCAACCAGGCCTTGTTTAAAAACATTGCCGACCTGGGCACTTCGTACGCGACCTCACGTTTTGTGCAACGCGAAAACACCATTGACCTGCCATCGGTAACCCTGTCTTACGATGTTAAGAAAAGCTTTGCCAAAAAGATAGGCATGCAATCGCTACGCGCCACGCTGACGGTAAACGATGCTTTTTATTCGTCGACCATACAGCAGGAGCGGGGGATAAACTATCCTTACGCACGTAGTTTAACCGGTTCTTTACAGGCAACCTTTTAATTATCTGACATGAAAAAATTATTTTACATAACCATTTTGATCGCTTTAACATCCTGCAACAAGTTTTTGGATGTTAAACCCGCGTCGCAGATCAATAAAGACGATCTTTTTAAAACAGAACAAGGTTTTGAAGAGGCACTTAACGGTATTTATACATTGTGCTCGTCTACGTCGCTTTACGGCGCCAATCTGACTTTTATGAACGACATCCTCTCGCAGAACTATCAGTTCAACGATGTTGTTTTACAGCAGACCGCCAATTTTAATTATACGCTGCCTTCGGTGGTCAGCAAAAACTATGATACCTGGACCACTGGTTACCGCGCTATTGCCAATTGCAACTACCTGCTGGCTGCTGTTGATGATAAGAAAGTGCAATTTAATGGCACAGACCGCGACTTGATAAAAGGCGAGGCATTGGCATTACGTGCTTATTTACATTTTGATCTGCTGCGCATGTTTGCGCCATCTTTTGTTACAGGTGCGGGCCAAACTGCCATCCCATATGTAACGCAGGTGAGCACCAAAAGCACACCAAATTCAACGGTAAAACAAACCGTCGACCTACTGATAGCCGACTTGAAAGCTGCCAAAACCTTGCTGAAATCCGACCCTATTCTTTCTGCCGGTTATATCGTTGGTTATCCACCGGTTGGTAATCCACCGTCAAACACGTCAACTGAACTGGCTTCGAACGATCTGTTTACGCAGAACCGTCGCCAACGTTTAAATTACTATGCGGTTTGCGGCGAGCTGGCCAGGGTGTACCTGTACGCCGGGGATAATGCCGACGCTTTGAGCAATGCCCAGGAAGTGATCAAATCGCTTAAGTTTCCGTTTACCAAACAGGATGATTTCTTTGCCAGTGATCCGCAGAAACGCGACCGCATTTTTTATCCTGAATTGGTAGCATCATGGTTTATCGATAACAGCAACGAGGTGGGTTTGCTGCAAGGGCTTTATACAAACTCTAATCCATATTATAGTGGTACTGTAGACCAGGTATCAGATATTTATGAATTGGGCGGTGATGGCGCTGAGGACTGGCGTTACAAGCAATGGTTCCTGTCTACCGCGTCAGTAACCGGTGGCGCTAATCGTGCTGTATTGCAAAAATATACAGAAAATCCAGCGCCTTTAGCAAACCTGCACCCACTGGTTGCGCCGGCTATCCGCTTAAGCGAAATGTATTACATAGCGGCCGAGGCCAGCTTTGACAGCAATCCGTCGGCCGCGCTCGATTATTATAATACCATCCGCGCCAAGCGTGGTATTGGCAACACGTTAACTGTTGCGCCTGCAAAAGACGTGTTCATCACCCGTTTGCTGGCCGAGGCCCGTAAAGAGTTTTATGGCGAAAACCAGTTATTTTATATGTACAAACGACTGAACCATGCGGTGATAGTGTCTTCAACACAGAACATTCTTCCGTCCAGCAGCATTTTTGTATTCCCCAAACCGCAGGACGAACTTACTTACCGCACCAATTAAATGAAAAGGGACATGAAAATTTCAACGATACTCTTAGTCTTTGCCGGCGCAATTATGCTGGGGGGCTGTAAAAAAGAAAACCTCACCACCTATAGCTCGCCAGGTGGTAAGGATAACATATACCTGGGTGCAGCAACTGCCGATACCGCGGCTTATACTTATACTTTTGCTTATTCGCCGGCCCAGCTGCGCGACACCGTTTGGGTGAAAGTGACTGTTTCCGGCGAGCGTGCGCACCAGGCCCGCAGTTTTGTACTGTCAGCAGACCCGAAAAATACAACCGCTGTGGCCGCGCAACATTATGAACCGCTTAAAGCTACCTATACCATGCCGGCCGATTCGGGCGTGGTGCATATACCGGTAATTCTGCTTAACAGCGATACTGCTTTGCAAAATAAAACAGTTAAACTGTCGGTAATAGTAAGCGGCGGAACAGGGTTCAGTACCAATTTGCCGCCGGCAATGCGTACTAAACAAATTACGTTCTCCAATCGACTGGAAGAGCCAGCCTGGTGGCCATATTGGGGTCAGTTGGGGGCTTACAGCCGTGTAAAACATCAGCTGTTCCTGATCTCGTCAGGTACGCGCGACCTGGTGCAGCTTAACCCGGCCGTAGACCCGAATTTTTACCTGTATATTCCTCGTTGCCTGTATTATATTCAAAATGTACATGATTTTTTGCAGGACCCTTTTACCTGGGTTCAGCAAAACCCGACGGCAGGCTATACGCTCACCAAGCGTACGGATAATAGCGGCGACTATGATTTTTATAATCTGAGTACGCCCGGCAAAAAATTCTGGCTAAAATTTTTCCCATCGGTGAATAAACTCATTTTCATTGACGAGACCGGCAACCAAATCCTCATTTAATCAAGAACCCAGCACAATGAAAAATAAACTTTTTTTACTGTTGACCCTGGCCATAGTTGGACTTGGCGCCTGCAAAAAGGACCTGGGCAACTATACCTATCATACACCCAGCGAACCAATAGTCACCGCATTTAAAGATTCGACCTTTAACGCTTTGGTAGGCGATACCCTGAAATTAGCGCCTAAAGTTGCCTTCGCGGGGGCAAACTATCTAACCGATCTGACCTACCAATGGGATATTTACGTGGCCGACGAAGCGCGGACCGATACCTACACCGGTTATCCGCTCAAAATCGTTTACAATCTTGCGCCACAACTGCGTGATGCCAAACTTACTATTACTGATAAGCGTAACGGCATCAAATATTTCTTCCCGTTTAAAATTTTAGGCGGCACGCAATTTTCAGCAGGCGTTGCCGTATTGAGTGTGGACAATGGGGTAACCAAATTATCATTTATCAAGCCTGATAATACGATACTACCCAATTTATACAGGTCTTTAAACGGTGAAGATTTGCCGACCAACCCGACCCAATTATTTGCCAAGCCTTTGGCATACCAGCCCGGAACAGTTGAAAATTATTGGGTGGTGGCCCAGGACCCCGCGCACCAAAGCGTAGTGATAGATGGTAACACCATGCTGCGAAAAAACTACTTTAACCAGCAGTTTTTTACAGCGCCGTCTACCATCAACCTGGGGCATTTTGAAGCCTCGATGGGCATACCCACCGGCGTGATCAATGGCAAACTGTATTTGTCGGTAACCAGTACGGCACCGTTCGCGCCTGATTTTGGCAAGTTTTCAAGCGCGCAATCAGGCAACTATACGCTATCTAATTTCTTTACCCGTACACCGGGCTATTTCTTTGGTTTCGACCCTGTAGCGCAGTCTTTTATCAGCTTTGATGGCGGCGGCAATTACATGGGCAATGACTTCACTGCCGATGGGGCCGCTTTTGATCCTAAACACATAGGCACCGGTAATATGGTGTTTATGCAGGCACAGTCGGGCCAGTCTTATGCTTACGTTAAAGGCACCGATAACCAATTGTATGAATTGTCTTTCTATGTTGATATGGATAATTATGACGCGCGCGCAATTCATGTTTACGGCAAACGCGTATTTAAAGGCGCTTCGCTTGTAACTGCCGATACAAAATGGCAAAAATCGACCGTCAACATATTTTATTTTACTTCGGCTGATAAGATCTACCGCTATAACCCGCTTAATCAAGACCTGCGCACGCTTGACGCTAATTTTAACGGGCAAAACGTGACCATGATCAAACTAAGCGCCGATGGCAATACGCTTACTGCCGGCACCACCGGTACTTTGTACACGTTGGATGTCAGCGTAAGTAAAAACGGAAACATTACCAAGACAATAACCGGCATACCGGGCGCGCCTGTCGACGTTGTTATTCACTAAAAACATTATCTATAAAAACAAGTATATTAAAATGAAAACGATATTAAATAGCCTTTTATTAACGGCAGTTAGCTTAATGGCTGCGGCGCAAACGCCAAAATCAAGTTTTACGGTCAACGGGCAAATAGGCAGCCTTAACGGAGCTAAAGTTTACTTAAGTTTTATGACCGATGGCCATGATCATACAGATTCTGCTACTTTGGTTAACGGTGCTTTTAAATTCACCGGCCACATGAGCCCTTACAGCTCGGTACGCATGGCAATTGACCATAAAGGAATTGGCCGTGAATATGCTACCCATGGCGGCGACGTGATCTATTTCCATTTTGGCGATGAAACACTAAACATTTCTTCTAAAGATTCTCTGGCGAACGCGCAGATTACCGGTTCTAAAACGTATGAAGAATATGCGGCTTATGCCAAAGCGGTAGGGCCTATGCCATGGGATATAGACAAGATCTCGAATGCTGAGATAGCGGCAGCGCCTGAATTAGGACAGGACACAGCCTTTACCAACCAGGTAGCGCGGCACCACTATCAAATGATAATTGATTTCCAAAAGCATAACCTGGAGTTTGCTAAAACGCATCCGGCCTCTTATTTCGCACCGGTAGCGCTATTTGGCACCGCAGCCAATGACAAGACCGTTACCATAGCCGAGCAGATTTTCAAAACTTTTAGTCCGGAGATCCAGGCTACTGAAAATGGAAAAACCATCAAGGAATTTATTGCTGCACATTACCGCCTGAAGGTGGGCGGCGCTGCACCGGCTTTCACGCAGGTAGATCCGGCAGGTAAGCCTGTTTCGCTTTCTGCTTATAAAGGCAAGGTGGTATTGATCGACTTCTGGGCAAGTTGGTGCTCGCCTTGTCGCCAGGAGATCCCGAATTTGGTGACTCAATATAAACAGTACAAAGACAAGGGATTCGAGATCTTATCCGTATCGTTAGACAATAGCCGCAATAACTGGCTTAAAGCCATACAACAGGAAGGGATGCCATGGGCACAGGTTTGTGACCTG
Organism: Mucilaginibacter sp.; assembly: GCA_028287975.1. Taxonomy (GTDB): domain Bacteria; phylum Bacteroidota; class Bacteroidia; order Sphingobacteriales; family Sphingobacteriaceae; genus Mucilaginibacter. The sequence goes on from JAQBOP010000399.1 coordinate 15,682, forward strand.
AACGGACAGAACAATGCCGTTGCCCGCCTTTACGGTGTTTCTGCTATCCCTGCTACATTCCTGGTTGACCGTAACGGTAACCTGATTCAAACCGGTTTGCGGGGCGAGGACCTGAATAAGAAACTTGGCGAATTATTTAAAGACTAACGATGGACCGGTTTCATCGTTTATTTATTGCCCTTGCGCTGCTGGTATCGTGGATACCGCAGCGCACAGCGGCTCAGGGTTTGCAGGCGGCAATCGAAAAAACGATAGCCAAAGTAACGCCGGCCTGTGTTAGGTTGTGGGGATTTGATACGCTGCAACAAGTACGCACCAGCGCGCAGTTTAGCGCGGTAGTGGTTAAAGATAACTATATATTGACCGCGGCTCACGTCATTATACCCGGAAATACCTACAAAGTAATGTTTCCTGATGGCCGTGAAACAATTGCTATCGCGCTGGGTAAGATCGAACTGGCCGATGACAAGACCGTGCCTGATGTAGCCCTGATGAAAATTCTGAAAGGCAACTGGCCACAAGTAGAAATTGGTAGTTCTGCAGCGCTTCAAAAACAACAACCCTGCTTAAGTATAGCTTATCCCGAGAGTTTAAACCTGGGGCAACCAACCGTACGTTTGGGTAAAGTGACCGATCCGTTGAATGGCAGAGGTTTTATCCATTCTACCTGCCTGATGGAGCCGGGCGATTCTGGCGGGCCGTTATTTGATCTCGCCGGCCAACTTATTGGCCTGCACAGCGCCATTGAAGTGCCCGAGGCTGATAATTATGATGTGCCGGTTGATCTGTATCAAAAATACTGGGTAGCGCTGCAACAGCCTGTCGTTTACCATAACTGGCCTGAAACCGTGTCAAATATCAAACCCGCGAAAGTCCTGCCGGTGTTGACTGACCGGCCTAAACCAGGCAATTATGACGGTACGTGTGTGAAACTCAGCAGCCGTCTTGATGCTAAAGCGCAAATGGTAATGGGTGCCGTATTTTCATACAAAGGGCAAACCCTTATTGTCTCCAAAAGTTCGCTGATAGGCAACGCTGTAATGATGGGCAAAACAACGGTTAGCATCATTGCCCGCGATCTAAATACTGACCTGGTATTGCTGCGCCCTGCCGCAAAGCTAACAGGCGGCATTGAACTTGAAGAAACTGGTAGCGGGATGCAAACGGGTGATTTTTTGTTCGCGCCTTTGGCTGATACATCGACAGTTTGTGGCATCATAAGTGGCGGTCCGCTTGATTTGCCTAAGACCAATAGCACCGGGTTTCTCGGTGCAACGCCCATGCACAATAGCAGCCCGGCTAAAATCTATTTCGTTAGGGCAGGCTCGCCTGCGGCATTGAACCAGGTCAAAACCGGCGATGTCATTACGATGCTAAACGGGGCGCCAATAACTGATGCCGACGGATTTGCCGATGTCATGTCTAAAACCTGGCCCGGCGATACGACGAAAATAAAAATTAAAAGGGGAGCGGAGGAAATTGAAAAAACAATTGTGCTGACTTACCTGCCTGATATTATACACGATCATCCGGCAGAACACTTTGCTGGCGGAAAAAGCCGCCGTCGAGACGGTTTTCAGCATATCTACACAAGCGACCTGATTTTAAGACCCTGGCAATGCGGTGGGCCTGTTTTCGACACGCAACATCATTTCTGCGGTATTAATATTGCCCGTTACAGCCGGGTAAACAGTTTGTTTATTAAGGCCGCCGATGTCAGGCAATTTGTTTTAAAACATCTATAAAAAAGAGGCTGTCTCAAAAGTAAAATCATAAGAAGTAGAACAGAATTAAATTTTGGATAATAAAAACTCCGTGCTTCTCTGTACTCTTCTTTGCGTGCTTTGTGATTAAAAAGAAACCGCAGAGTTCGCAAAGAAGACACGAAGATCACAGGCGCCAAATATTATTTTGAATGCTTTCTATATTTAAGACTTTTGAGACAGCCTCTTTTTTATAGATGGCTATCGGTAGTCAGCTTTTTGCGCTCGCCATATTTAGACCTTCCCCTTTTGTCGACATTACGCAAACTAGGATCTATCAGTAATATTGAAAAGGATGGGTACTTGAAAATAACGAAGCTCACTTTAAGCAATGGTGTAAAAGTGATCCTGAAATCTACAGATTTTAAAGATAATGAAATTTTATTTTCCACTTTCGCTCTGGGAGGAACCTCTTTGAGTAGTGACGCTGACTATGAATCTGCTGTAAATGCTGCGGCTCTTTTATCTTCAGGAGGACTTGGAAATTATAATCAGACGGAGTTAAATAAATTTTTGTCTGATAAAGAATCCGGCACATATGCTTGCATTTCTGAGGGATCCGAGGGTATTAATGGATATATCACTCCAAAAGATATCGAAACTGCCATGCAATTAGTCTACGGCTGCTTCGCCGCCGTAAGAAAAGATACTTCAGTTGTGAAAGAAATTCTTAATAAATCCAGGGCCGGTTTGGCTAATCGAGGCGATAATCCTAAAACTGTTTTGAATGATTCCGTCAGTGCAATTATGGGAAATTATAACATAATAACCCAACCGGCCTATGATATTTCTGATTATAATCTGATAATTTGAAATAATTGAACTGTTTTCAATTTAGGTCTAAATCTGCCAATCTTTTCAAATCTTGGAAGAAATATTGTGTTATAAATAAAGTCTGCACCACAGATATCCTAAAAACCTCGATTCCAAGCTGGAATCGAGGTTTTTTATTTTCTTGAACTTTTTCCGTTTTTTAAAAAGTGGCTCCAGATGCTATAAACCCAGTTTTTGGTTCAATTCCAGTGAGGTCGACTTCACTGCAGAATTTTTCTTGGTTGCAAAAAACGACCTGATTATCTTAGTTTTATAACGAAGAAGTGGTTCGATGATATATAAGGTTGGCTATACTATATTTTTTGTTAAGAAAACGACCATTATCAAAAGTAAAAGGGGACCTAAAAAGTCGATTGAGTAATTTTCGTTTTCCGGTTACACCAGCCATTTGATAAAAATCATAAATCCTCAACAATGCTGTACCCTTATCATTTAATGACGATTTAAACTGTTCTAAGTTATCACAACAATCGTCAATTATTTCCTGAAGCTTTGCTACTTTCAGCTCATACTCGTTAGCAATTAACCGAAACTCAATTATTTCCAAGTCGCCATTTAACAGAAGATCCCGCGCCCTTTCAAATTTTTTTGATAATGTTTGCAATTGATTAATAGCCTGATCGCGCTGATTAAAACTATAGGTCGTTTTATTACTATAACATTCCAGTAGTATAGATTTAAATATGGGTAGCCAAACCACATTAGGCCTAAGAGCTATTAGCTCTTCAAGAAAGCGATCATTAATACTGTCTGCGCGTTGGCGATATTTACATGGAGCACCGCAGTGATAATAAAAATAGCGCGCATATCGTCCGGTTGACGGACTGCCCGTTAATTTTCGCTCGCATTTGGGGCAACTCAAAAATCCGCGCAACACCAGTTGTTCTGGCACGACATATTGCTTTTTATATGTCCGCTTACGATTGTTTAAAACTTCTTGTACCTGATTAAAAAGAGATTCGGGAATAATAGCATTGTGAAGCCCTTCTACAATATTAAAAGGCTCATTTTTATAAGCCTGAACAGTTATTTTACCACAATAGACGGGGTTCCTTAGCATATTACGGAAATTATTTTTACCGCAGGTCAAGCCCATTTTTTTAGCTTCTTTCCATACTTGTTCGGTATTGTAATTCTCCTGGGCAATTTCATTGAAAATCCATTTAACTATACTTGCTGCCGGTTCAAAAGTCTGTATGTATTTCCGCCCTTGTTCGGTTGTACAATTTTTATAGCCAATTGGAGCACTGCCCATCCAACGGCCTTCTTTCTTAGCTTTTCGCATGCCTGTTAAGACATTCAATGCTCGTCGTTCATTTTCAACTTCCGGCACAGCGAGATAAAAAGCAAGCATCATTTTATTTTCGGGAATGGAGAGGTCTAAGGGCTGTTCAATAGCCTGTGGGTCA
>JAQBOP010000046.1 GCA_028287975.1 Mucilaginibacter sp.
CACCGGCCTGGGTAACGGCGAATCGTATTATTTCAGGGGGGCTATCCATTTAGACTGGAGCTACTTTGATCAGCCGCCTTTGTTCTTTTGGATAGGCGGGGCAAGTATCAGGCTATTTGGATTAACCAATTTTGGCCTGCGTTTCCCTGATGTGTTGATGTTTGCCGGTACAAGCTGGTTGCTGTTCGCCCTGTCACGTAAGTTATTTAATGCCGCTGCCGGGTTTTGGGCCGTTACCGTAATGAATTTAAGCGCGTTATTTACAGTAGGCGTTGCCTGTTGGTACCAGCCCGACGCGCCGTTAATGTTCTTCTGGCTGTTAAGCACATGGTATATTGTTAAGGTATTAGGCATTGGCGAAGAAAAACCGCTTGACCCAAAAGCCGATAAAGGCAAAGTTTACTGGTTATGGATAGTCATAGGCATTTGCATGGGCCTGGCAACTTTAAGCAAGTATCACGTACTGTTTTTATTTGCGGGGGTATTTATGTTTATCCTCACCAATAAAAAACAGCGTCATTGGCTTACACACCCCGGCCCCTATTTGGCTATCGTAATAACCATTATTATGGCTACGCCGGTAATTTGGTGGAACTATAAAAACAACTGGGTATCATTTGTATGGCAGGGCTCAAGAGCCGGCACCCGGGATGAGGCGTTTAAGATCCATTTCGACTGGTTTTTACGCAGCATAGCCGGTCAGGCGGTTTGGTTATTACCCTGGATCTGGTTCCCTACTATCAGGCAAATGTTTATCGCCTATAAAAAGCGGATCCATGCTGAATATGGTTTTAACTTCTGGATGTCGGTATTACCCATTGTATTTTTTACCGTATTAACCCTATGGGCCGATCTGCAGTACCATTTTCATTGGCAGGCACCCGGTTATATGATGTTATTTATGCCGTTGGGCTTCGCTGTAGATAAAGCTCTAAATACCAACGACAAGCGCCAACGCTTAACCCGCAGGTGGTTAAACTTCTCCATCTGCTTCACAGTTATTACCATAGCTGTGCTGGGCCTGCACGTAGTTACCGGTTTCTGGCAAAGCTACGGCCCCAAATGGGTTGCCGGCCTTGGCGGCGGCAAAATTGACCCCACCATACAGGGTGTTGATTATGATGATGTAATGACCCGCTTTGAAAAAGAAGGCTGGATAAAAAACCCTAACGTTTTTGCAGGCAGCACCCGCTGGTGGCTGGCCGGTAAGGTAGATTGGGCGCTTAGAGGTAAAAAAGATATTATAGCCTTTAACCGCGACCCGCGTAACCTGGCTTTTTTGGTCGACCCGAAAACGTTGGTAGGTAAAGATTGTGTGATTATTGGCGAGGCCCACGCTTATGATGAAACCATAAAAGCCGACGGTACGCCGTTTTTTGACAGCATCACCAAACTACCCGATATCCCGATCATCCGCGGCGGCGTAGTTGAAGAGCACCTGCAGGTTTATTACTGCAAAAACTTCCATCAATCGGTTACACCGTTGCCTGATTATCCATTATATCGGCAGTTAAATGGCTTGGTGCCATTTGGGAAATAGAGTAAAATCATAACAAGCTAAAAATCAATAAGATAATCGATGATTACAGCTAAAAAAACAGACTTATAAGTTGTTTCATTTTGTTTCACCTGTTTTTAGCAAACCATTAACCTTCAGATAGTTAATTGAAATTCTTGTTTCACTTGTTTCATCTGTTTCACACTCGCGTGAAACAAAACACCTTGCCTGCCATCCGCATATTTGCACATCAGCACATTTATTTAGTATTCCACTTGAACTTGCTGATGCCTATACCGCCAAATACAATGATGTAGCCAACAGATACTATAACCGCTAAAGAAGTATCAGATGTCCATTTAGACGCTTCCATACTACCTGCCAGCATCATTTTAACACAGCCGTAAGGCGAAAAGCTAACGATTTTCTTTACTGTTTCGTTCATTGAATCAATACCGCCTACCATGCCCACCATAATGAACAGGAAATAGGTGATCCGGGTAGTGGCATTAATAGTTTCGAAATTCTTGATCAGGCCGACAATTAACTGCCCCAGGCTCAGGTAAACCGCGCCGCCTAAAATAGCTACGCCAAAGGTTAATATATAGCCTTGTACGCTTAACAGGATCCCATCATACTGGTATCCTATAATAAATGTCCCTAAGGTTAACACCATGATCATTACCATCTGGATACTGATCCGGCTGGTCATGATTGCCCAGGCAGGCACCGGAGCAACTCTTAACCGCTGAAAGATGCCTTTATCCCTGTCGCGGGCTATGGATAAAGTATAGCTCATTAAACCTATTGCTATCAAGCCGATGGTGATAGATGTTGCCAATACGGCCGGCCCGCCTATCAGCTTGATCAAACCTTTCCAGGTTATTAAGATGATCATCGGCACTAATAATGATATGACAACCGAACGGCGGTTACTGATTGTGGTAGCCAGATCTGCCCGAAATAAGGTGGCGAATACGGCTGATGACTTGGGTACTGTTGTTTCCATGATATTTAAACTATGCTCTTACAGCTTTACCGGTAAGTGCGATAAATACATCCTCTAAAGTTACTTTTCCGCGGCGCGATACGGCAATTACCTCCGCGTCGTCTTTATGTTTGTCGATCAATGCCTGCGGGGTGTCCACGGCTATAACCTGCCCGTGATCGATGATAGCGATCCGGTCGCAAACCGCTTCAGCCTCTTCCATCGAGTGCGTGGTTAGTAAAACCGAGTAGCCTTTATCCCGTATGGCTTCAATGCGCTCCCAAAGCTGGCGGCGCGATTGCGGGTCGAGGCCCGTGGTCGGCTCATCCAGCAATACCAGTTTAGGATTATGAATGGTGGCAATAACTAATGATACCCGTTGTTGCTGTCCGCCGGAGAGCTGCCCGAATTTCTTCTTCCCGGCATCTTCCAGCCCTATTTCCGCCAGGACTTTTCTTATATCGTCCTTACTCATCGGCACGCCATAAATCCCTGAAAATAGTTGTAAGATCTGTATAACGTTCAACTCGGACTGAAAGCTGGTTGATTGTAGCTGCACCCCCATTGAGGCTTTGGCGTGCAATGGGTTTTGCTGTACATCATGCCCATCTACGATGATAGTACCGGTTTTGAATTTCAGTAAACCTTCTATAGCGCTTAAGGTGCTGGTTTTGCCCGCTCCGTTTGGGCCGAGCAAGCCAAAGATCTCGCCCTGCAACACACTAAACCCGACGTTTTTTACGGCAACAACATTACCGTAGGTAACACCAAGGCCCTCTACCTTTAAAATATATTTATCCTGCGTGACAGCCATTTAATTATTGCTTTGTTGATTAGAGTTGGGTAGTGTAATAATATTACAATAATAATAAATGTTATCCAACAAAAAACCTCTGCAAAACCGACAAATGATATCATTTGTCGGTTTTGCAGAG
>JAQBOP010000058.1 GCA_028287975.1 Mucilaginibacter sp.
GATAAGCTAAACCTGGCACCCAAAAAATTCAACATGTGGATTTTCATATTCACATCTTTTATGTTTTTTGCAGCGCTTACCAGCGGATTTATAGTTTACAGTGGTGGCACAGGCCACGGCATACATATTAAGTTACCTAATGCTTTTATTTATAGCACAGCATCTATTATATTAAGTAGTATAACTATGTACCTGGCGTCAAGCGCGGCTAAGGGCTTACAGTTTGCTAAGCAGCGTATGTACTTATCGTTAACCATAGCGCTGGGGGTTATATTCTTTTTTATCCAGATATATGCCTGGTATGTGCTGGTAAATAAAATGGGAATTTATTTTAGTAACCCAAATGCATCACAATCTTTTATATATGTATTCACCGGAATGCATTTATTACACATTTTAGCCGGTATAATGTTACTGGGTAACACGCTTTGGCGCAGTTATCGTAACGTGCCACAGGTTAAAAATTTGTTTAACATGCAGATGTCCTCTATTTTTTGGCATTTTGTCGATATTATATGGATTTATCTGTATGTTTTTTTACTTTTGAACCAATAATTTAATAACGCTATAGCTAACTACAAATGAGCGCAACAGTAACACAAATTGATGACCTAAAAACAACACCATGGTCGGGCGGAAGATCTCCGTTTAATGTTGAGTATGGTAAAATGATGATGTGGTTTTTCCTCCTGTCGGATGCTTTTACCTTTTCTTCATTATTGATATCTTATGGTGCTTTACGCTTTAGCGCGCCAACCTGGCCATCGCCGTCTTTGGTATTCCAATCGGTACCCGGCACATCAATAGAACATGGTGCTCCGCTTGTGTTTGTAGGTTTAATGACGTTTATCCTAATCATGAGTTCCGTTACAATGGTATTGGCAGTTGAGGCCGGTCACCGTAACTCAAAGAAAGAAGTGATCTGGTGGATGATTGGTACCATTATTGGTGGTTTAATGTTTTTAAGCTGCCAGGCGTTAGAGTGGAACCACTTACATAGCGAAGGCTTCTGGTGGTCTGCAATCCCTAATAAAGAAACTTTACAGGAGTTTTTTGAAAAAGGCGTCCCATTTGCACAACAGCAAATGACATCTCACCAGTTTGCTAATTTGTTCTTTACCATTACCGGTTTCCATGGTTTCCACGTATTTAGCGGGGTTATCATTAATATTATCATTACCATTAACGTACTTAAAGGTACTTACGAAAAACGCGGCAGCTATTTAATGATAGAAAAAGTAGGCCTTTACTGGCACTTTGTAGACCTTGTTTGGGTATTTGTATTTACTTTCTTTTATTTAGTTTGATCATTTTAACCTGATATATATTATGTCATCAGAACCAACAGAAGTTCATCACGCCGAGGGCGAGCACGGAGATACAATGACCCGCAAAAGAATATGGAAAGTGTTTTTCATATTATTGGGTATAACCTGTGTTGAGTTTTTTATAGCACTTTACCTGGTGCCCAATGGCCATATGGCAATAAAAGTTGCTAACCCGGTATACATTGTTTTAACCTTGTTTAAAGCATTTTATATTGTTGCCTTTTTCATGCACTTAAAGTTTGAAAAAGTAGGCTTGGTTTATGCCATTTTGGTGCCTATCCTTTTCATCATCGGTTTGATCCTGGTATTGACTAACGAGAGTCACCACTGGATTACGCTGAGGTTGTAATGAACGGTATAAGCACGACAAAAAAAGTTTTGATCCTGGTAATGATATTAGCATTACCGGGATTTTTATATTATTTGCTCACTGCCGAGGGCAAAAACAGATATATGCCGCTGCCTTTTTTCGGGCCAAAGCAATTGGCCAAAACCAGCCATAAGTTTCATGGTAAGGTTATCCCTGATACCATATACCATAAACTACCCGACTTTAAATTAGTCGACCAAAACGGTGAAACAATTACTGCTAAAAATTTTGACAACAAAATATTTGTAGCCAGCTTTTTTTATACACATTGTCCGTCTGTTTGTAATACCATAAATAAGAACGTTAACGCCCTGTTGTCTGATTATGCTAAAAACAACATGGTCTATTTTGCTTCGATAACGGTTGATCCGCAACGCGATTCGGTATCAGTATTACATAAGTACTCGCAGCAATACAGGCCACCGGGTATAAAGTGGCTCTTCCTAACCGGCGATACATCGGTTATTTACCCGCTGGCGCGAAAAGGATTTTTGGTGGATGCTGTAAAGGTAGATAATGATAATTTTATCTACAGTGATAAGTTGATACTGATAGATAAAGAAAAACGCATTAGAGGTTATTATTCGGGTACATCAACCAATGATATCACAAAGTTAAACGATGAAATTAAAGTACTGATAGCCGAAGAATTGCGGAAGAACGACAAACCGCTTTATTAGTGGAACATTAAAGGTTAAAGATTGAAGATTAGTTGAAAAGAAGAAATTAATAATGACAGATAAATTTATATTCCGTTTTGTAGCAGCCGTTACCCTGTTAGTTTTTGCGCTGGTGATAATAACAGACCTGAAACTATTGCCAAGGCCGGCGGTATTGCCATCGTTCACTTATGTACTGCCTTTATTTAACGCTTGTGTAAACGGAACTTGCAGTGTTTTGCTGATTATTTCATTATACCTGATCACACATGGCAACGTAACATGGCATAAACGTGTTAATATCGTAGCTTTTTGTTTATCGTCGCTTTTCCTGTTGTCATACGTGTTGTTTCATTACCTGGCGCCAGAGATCAAATACGGCGATCTTAACGGCGACGGAAAATTATCAGCTGACGAGTTAAGCGCGGCCGGTGGTTTGCGTACCGTTTATCTGATCATATTAATAACACACATTGTACTGGCCGCCATTGTGCTGCCACTGGTATTGCTAAGCTTTTATTATGGCCTGCAAATGCAGGTAGTAAAACATCGTAAACTGGTTAGGTGGACCTTCCCGATATGGTTATATGTAACTGTAACCGGTGTTATCGTATATAAGCTTATATCACCTTATTACCATTTTTAATTTAATACTGTTTTGATGCTATTTTATAGCTAAATTTGTACAAATGAAGATCTTAAAGACACTCCTGATTGTAATTGTTGGGATACTGGCCTGCAGTATTGAGTCTGTGCATGCGCAATGTGCCATGTGTACCGCTTCGGTAGAGGCAAACGCTAAAAACGGCGGTACAGCCGCCATGGGTTTAAACCATGGTATTATGTACCTGTTAGCAGCCCCATACATTGCGATTGCCGTAGTAGGGTATATCTGGTATAAAAAATATCGCCGCAAAAATATTAATCTTAATATGCGCGACGAAAAACTTCATTTAAACTAAATATATTAGAGCCGATTAGGCTTTGTTAAACATGGCTAAAACATCCAAAGCATGGGCAATGTTGCACGCCAAATGCCCGCGTTGCCGCAGGGGAGATATGTTTAGCGGTAAGGTTTATAGCCTTACAACCAACAAAATTAATATAGATTGCCCGCGTTGTGGCATGCACTTTGAAATTGAGCCTGGTTACTTTTACGCGGCAATGTATGTAAGCTACGCTTTAAATGTTGCTACCTCATTTACCATTGCCGTATTAACCTATGTAATTACACATAATACAACTTCGCCCTGGTTGTATACTGGCGTTGTTATCGGAGGATGCTTTTTATTTGCTCCTGTAATTTTCAGGACCTCAAGGGTGTTACTTTTGTATTGGTTGTCGCCAAAAATTCATTATCAGCCTTATTTAGACGTAGATGATACAACAGCAAACACTTGATTTTATAAACGAACTTGTTGAGAACAACAACCGCGAATGGTTTATGGCTAATAAGGAGCGATATGACCTGGCGCGCGAAAATGTGGTCGATTTTACAAGTAAGCTCATTAAATTGATGCATAAAGTCGATCCTGCTTTATCATCAGACCTGGATGCAAAAAAGTGCGTGATGCGCATTTACCGCGACATCAGGTTCAGTAAAAATAAAACGCCGTATAAAAATAACTTCGGCATTAGTTTGCCAACAACCGGCACCAAGTTGGGGGGCGCTGAATACTATATGCATATACAACCCGGCAAATCATTTATAGCCGGTGGCTACTGGATGCCCGAGGCCAATCATTTAAAAGCCATCCGCCAGGAAATTGATTATAATGGGCATGACCTGACAGCAATTATCGACGACCCTGAATTTGTTAAATTATTTGGCGATTTTAGGGCCCAGGATAAGTTAAAAACCCTGCCACGTGATTATTCCGCCGATAATAAAAATATTGAACTGTTAAAGCTGAAAAGCTTTATTGCCATGCATGCCTTAACAGACAAAGAGATCATGAGCGATAAGGCGGCGGATACTGTCGCGCAATTATGCAGCAAAATATATCCGCTTAATATTTTTTTACGCAATGCTATGGTTTAACCTTAAATCCCGATACATAATGAAAATAAAGTACTTATTATTTGCCCTGTTCTTGTCAGTTACGCTACACTCATGTGTCGTATTGTCCAACAAAAAGTATAAAGCCATGCTGTCTCAGCGCGATTCGCTTTTTACCCGTACTACTAATTTAGAAGCCGAGGCATCACAACTGCAAAGTGATACCGCGCGCCTTCATCATGAAATTGCCGGATTAAAGGGTGACCTTGCCGACCAACGTGGAAGCTATAATACTCTAAAAGGTAATTATGACGCGTTGAATAATAACCTTACCTCAACCAATTCAAAAATGAACCAGCTATCAAGCGACCTGAAAAAGAGAGAGGAGCGCTTAAAAGAGGTAGAGGACATTTTGCGTAAACGCGATGAAGCTACCAATGCCTTAAAAGAGAAATTACAAAAAGCTTTGCTTGGTTTCCAGCAAAACGGCTTAACTGTTGATATCAGGAATGGTAAAGTTTATGTTTCATTAACAGATAAGTTGCTTTTCCCTTCAGGAAGCATTATTATTGACGAGCGTGGTAAAGCTGCGTTAAAACAACTGGCTGCCGTGCTTAACAAGGAACCGGATATTAATATGGCTGTTGAAGGCCATACCGATGATAAGAAGGTAATAAACCTTGGCCAGATAAAAGATAACTGGGACCTGAGCGTACTACGCGCAACATCGGTTACCCGCTACTTAACCGAAGTTGAAAAGATAGACCCGCATAGATTGACCGCGACAGGTAAGAGCCAATATCAGCCAATTGACCCGGCCGACAACAACGATGCCCGCACCAAAAACCGCCGTATCGAGATCGTGCTTAGCCCTAAACTGGACGAGTTATATGATCTGATCACAAAATAAAAAATAAGGCGAATGCCAATAAAAGCAAAAGGCTAACCGTGATGGTTAGCCTTTTGCTTTTATATGTTTTTTTTAATTTAAAACGGACTTGCCCAATCTGCAAATAACGGTAAGATCTGGTCTTTATCTGATATAATGGCTTCTTCTTCCGGGATTCCCCAGTCAATGGCAAGAGTAGGATCGTTCCACATTACACCTGTTTCGCATTCTTTGCTGTAATAATTGTCTACTTTGTAAGCAAAAATGGTATTGTCTTCTAAAACAGCAAAGCCATGTAAAAACCCCTGAGGAATCAAAAATTGCTTTTGGTTATCGGCGCTTAGCTCAATGGTTTCATATTTCCCATAGGTTGGCGAGTCTTTACGGGCATCCACAGCTACATCTATAACGCGGCCTTGTATTACCCTAACTAACTTTGTTTGGGCATGAGGTGCAGATTGCGCATGCAGTGCCCTTATTGTGCCTCTATTAGAGCATGATTGGTTGTCTTGTGCAAAATCAATGTTAATACCGACTTCGGTGAATTTTGCTTTGCTGTAACTTTCAAAAAAATAACCGCGGCTGTCGGTAAATATTTTTGGCTCAATTATCATTAATCCTTTAATACTGGTTTCTGTAATTTTCATTTTTTACTGTTTGCATTAAAGTGTTAAATAAGACAAATTGATTTTCGAACTTTTGCTGATGGATTGCCTGTAATCCCTGCAAGTGGGTGTTGTTGAATTGATTGTATTTTTCACGGGTATCTGTCAGGTATTGTATGCAATAGGTAACACCTTCGTTAGGAGAGTCGAGTACATTCAAGATCTTGTATGAATTAAAGTGGCCGGTTTTCATCACCATTGGGATATATTCATTCTGCATCCAGCCTAACCATTGTTTATGAATAGCTTCGTCAACTATTATGGTTTCATTATAAATTATCATATTATGCAAAAGTACAAAATTAGGGTGATTTGTTTAATCAAGATGCAACATCACCACGTAATATCCTAAAACGCTTTCGTGCTTCGTTTATATATAAGCTGCCGGCATAATCAGTTATGATTTTTTGATAATAGGCTTTGGCTTGTTCTTTATCATTAAGCTGATTTTCATAAATATCACCCAACATATAAACAGCGTCGTCAGCCCAAAGATCAGAAGGGTGTTCGGCTACTATTTTTTTCAGATCGGTCACTGCGTCCGCATATTCTTTTTTCTGAATGGCTATACGTGCCTTTGCCATTAAGATATCGTCGCTCAATTTATTATCCGGAAACTTAGTGTTGATACTATCCAATATTCCGATGGCCTTGTCCTGTTGTTCGGCAAATATTTGTAAGTCGGCCCGTGCGTACATTTTTAAGGCTTTGCCGCTGGTATCAGCAGCAATATTATCGGCGATTAACAGCGACAGGTTTAGCGCATCGTTAGCTATCAATTGCGAGGTGGCGGCTTTTAAAACATCCAGCTGCCCTTTTGCCCAGGTAAAATCGCCGGTGTAATAAGCAAATTTGGCATTTCTAAATTTGGCATCCTGCCCGATAGTTGTATTTGGATATTCCTTTTCAACCTGGCTGTACAATAAAGTAGCTTCCCATGGCTGGTTGTTCAGTAAATAAACATCGCCAAGATCAAGCTTGCAAGAGGCAAGCAAATTAGCCTGAACCTGCGGGATCTTTATTACATCCTCCAATACTTTTTGGGCCTCGTTCAATTTATGTAATTTAAACACCTGTAAATTGGCCAATTTCTGCATGGCAAAAGCTGTCGAGCTGGTTTGGCCAAACTCGGTTAGCAGGTCCATGTAATTCTTTTCCAATTCTACAAGGTCATTTTGTGTATACTTTCCGGCTATTACCTTTAAGTTTTTGGTATTGAGCAACTCAATTTTGGCAGACACATAATACTGCTGATCCTTGCCTTTGCTGATTAAATATTCATAGCCACGTATGGCAGCATCGTAAGCATCATCAGAAACAAGGGTATGGCAAAGTTCAAAAATATCGCTGCCATCATTATTGGTTCGGCGGTTTAACGCCAGTGCCTGGTTTAGCGCCTGGTCAAAATCTTTTTGCTGTAAAAACTGCCAGGTTAATAAATTAACATAAACTATTTGTTGTGGGTCTTTCTGTATCCGCTTTAATAGCGCTACACGCAGCATATCATAATCAGTATCGCCCTCAAATAAAGTAGAAAAAGCATTTTCTGCCTGGTTCATAAACAACGGGTTTTGCGGCAGGATATTCAGGTATTCTTCTGTAAGCGCAGCTTTATCTTTTTTAAACCGATAAAGTGTGATCAACTCGTACGAAAACAGATCATCACTACGCAGCAACTTACGCCCTTGCAAAAATGTTTTAATAGCATAATCAACATTGGTACCCTGGTAAAATTGTGAGGCTAAGATGGATATGGTATTTTGGTCGGCCGGCAAGATTTTGATAAGGCCGTCATACAGGCCGTTAGCTTTTTCAACATCGCCATGCTGTGTGTAAATTGTCCCGAGCATAATAACGTATTCGTTATCGCCAGGATGCTTATGGATCATCTTTTTTGTAGCACTCTCAGCGTCATCAAATTTTTTAAGCGATATCAGGGTTTTAACATAGTTAAAATAATAGGCGTCGTTATTCTGTTTGTAAAGTTTCTGGTAAATGTCGAGCGCTTTTTGGTATTCGCCGTTGCCGCTATATTGTTTAGCCAGTAACAACTCATCGTTTTGCGCGAAGGCTTTTGAGAAACAAATAACAAGAAGAAAACAAATTATTGGTATTCGCTTCATTTTATAAAAATAAATATTTAAAGATTAACTATTATTGATATAACGCTAACACAGGGTAAAATTATAGTGACATTTTAATAAAAGATAAGTTAATTGTATAATTTAACCTGATTATAAAATAACCTGAGCTGAAACAGTATAATGGTGAGAAGTTTTAAGACTTTATTGGTAATTTTTGTAGTGTTTGCTTTGGCTTCGTGCATAAAGAAAAAGCCTGCGGAAATACCTATAAGTGATTTTTTTCAAACTCCCGAAAAAACAGCATTTAAAATATCGCCCGATGGTAAATTTGTTTCTTACTTAAAAAAACACAACGGCAAGCAAAATATCTGTATCCAGGCAATTGAAGACGGAGAGAATATGATGGCGACATCTTTCGATGATTTCTCTGTACGTGGCGATTATACCTGGACCTATGACGACCAGATACTTTTTACCCAGGAAAAACCGGGCGACGAACACCCGATGATGGCACTGGATCTGAATACACTGAAAACGCGGGTATTACTTTCAGAAGGCAAAGCCAGCATTAGGATCCTAAATAAAAACCGGCAAACGCCTGATATCATAACCATCAGTTTAAATAAACGTGATTCGGCCAATTTTGATGTTTACCGGTTAAACATTAAAAGTGGCGAATTACAGACTTACCTGGTAAACCCCGGTAATATTACCGAGTGGCTGGTAGATGCTGATGCTAACATCCGTCTTATTAAAGCTACTGATGGTGTTGATGAAACCATATTATACCGTACAAACGATAAGGCGAAGTTTAAACCTATCATCAGTAATAATTTCAGAAACTATGTAAGGCCGATAGCTTTTACCGGTGTTAATCAAAATTTCTATGCCCTGTCAAACGTTGGTCGCGACAAAACGGCCTTTGTTGAGATAAATGCCGAAACCGGGCAAGAGATACGGGTAATTTATGACGATAAAAATACAGACATCCAAAGGGTTGATTACTCAAAAGGGAAAAGCCGTCTTGAACTGGTAACGTGGGACGATGCCAAGCCACAAAAACATTTTTTTGATCCTGAAATAAAAACTATATACCAAAACTTGAATAAACAGCTTAATGGTTATGAAGTAAATATTACCGACAGGGACAGCGCGGAACGGAAGTTTATTGTACAAACCTATACAGACCGCAGCCGCGGATCGGTGTATTTGTTTGAACGCCTGAACAACAAATTGACTAAACTTGCTGACTATTCAAACATTGATCCGAATGCGCTTTGCGAGAAGAAAGCCATTAGCTATACCGCAAGCGATGGCACACAAATAAACGGATACCTCACGTTGCCGCATACTGATGCACAAACAAATTTACCGGTAGTAGTAATTCCGCACGATGGACCATTCGGCGCGCGCGATTCATGGAATTATAGCTCTGAGGTGCAATTTTTAGCAAACAGGGGTTATGCGGTTTTCCAGGTTAACTATCGCGGATCATCAGGTTATGGAAAGGTTTTTTACAGCGCCGGGTTTAAGGAGGTTGGCGGTAAAATACAGCAAGACATTACGGATGGTGTAAACTGGCTCATTGCCAATAAAATTGCCAACCCTAAAAAGATAGCAATTTACGGGCGCGGTTTTGGCGGCTATTCGGCCTTGTATGCCATTACCTTTAACCCCAAACTATATAACTGCGCCATTGTGCAAAATGGATTGATCAACCTGTTTACCTATATTAAAACGGCCCCGGCTTATTACAAACCGATACTGCAAAAAATGTACGCGACTATTGGCGATCCGGAGAAAGATGCCGACTTGCTGCGCGCCATATCACCCGTATTTCACCCCGAAAAGCCCACCGCTCCGCTACTGTTCTTCCAGGACTATAAAGACCAACGCGCCAACATTAGCGAAGTAAATCATTATATTCGTGAATTGCAGAAACATAACACAGCTGTAAAATATTCTCTGAATAAGAATGAACGCGGATCACAGGGTGGTGAAAATAGGCGGATGCAAAACTATGCAGATATTGAGAAGTTTCTCAATACTAACATGCATGTTAAACCCTAATCTCTGTTTGCCATGAAAGGGCCAAACACGGTTTATCGTAAAAACTTTACGTTGATAGTTACCTTTCTGGTGCTGGTATCGGTTACGTTAATAGTGGGTTTGATTGTGGCATATCAACTAACTTCAAAAAGTGTAGAGGACGACTTTTCATCTAAAAAAAGCAACGTGGCTGACCAAACCATTAGCCCCTACAATGACCTGTATAAAAACAAGATCTTCGAGATAAATTTATACTCGGGCCTGCTTGATTATTCATCGGCGGCAAAATATGCCGATTCGGTTTTTAATAATTATGGTTTTGTAAGCAAGATAGTTTTTTACCAGGTAGTTGTCGGCAGCCGCTTACAAAGCAGTGTCTTTAATAGCAACCTGGGTATAACGGCAAAATCGGTTTATGAATATTATCCGGGCAAAAGGCGAATGCACAAACCAAAAAATGAAGATGAATTAAACGCGAATGACTTCAGGCAGATGGCCGATAAGTTAAACGACTATATCGCGCGCTATGATACCCTTAAAGGGCCAGGGCCCGACCAGCAAGCGGCCTTTTACAATACCAGGCCCGGCAAGATTAGTTTTTTAAATATACCGGTCAATGCCGACTTGAAAAGTTATCATGACCTTCAAAAGGCGGGACACTCCGAGTCGTTCTATAAACAAAATATGATGACCTTTTATCTTGATCCATATAAACTCAAAATAAAAAATGTGCATCCAGAATTATACAGCTCAATTTATATAAGGCCAGTAACCTATGATCCGCCGGATATTGATCACGCCAGGGTAATTACCGATGAAGTGGCGCTGCCGGGGGCTTTTGCTGACTATAAGCTGTATTTCAGTTCGCCGCGCGAATATTTAAGCGGGCAAATCTATCACCGGTTTTTGCCGGTTGCCGGTGTCCTGTTTTTGATCTATTCTGTTTTTATGCTGATTGGCTGGCTTATCTACCGTAACCTGAGTGTTAACCTTAAAATGTTTAAGCTGCAGTATGATTTCATCAACAACTTTACCCATGAATTTAAGACACCGGTAAGCGTGATAAAAATTGCCGGCTCAAACCTGAAAGGCGATAACGAGCTTACCGAACGGCAGCGCAAACATTACGGTAAAATATTGGATGAAGAAGCAGATAAGTTAAATGACCTGATGACCAAATTATTGTCATTTACTCAATTAGAAAACAAATCAATCATCATAAAAAAAGATAAAATAAAGATCGATTCGTTTGTGAAAGGATATATTGACACCTTTAAAATAAAATACCCGCATTTTAAACTGGATTATGCCATTGATAAGGAGGTTAAATTTTTTTACACCGATACTGTATTGCTGGGCAGCGTTTTTCAGAATTTGATAGAGAATGCGTATAAATATTCGCATCCCGACAGGAAAGAGCTTTTTATAAATATTGCGCTTGAAAAACGTAATATTATATTTTCTTTTATTGATAAAGGGATAGGAATACCTAAAAATGAATTGAATAATATATTCAGAAAATTTTATAGATTAGAAAACCAATATAATCAAAACGGGAGTGTTGGCCTTGGCCTGGCATTTTGCAAAGAACTGGTTAACTTTATGGATGGCGATATAGCTGTTAGGAGTAGGGTTGATGTTGGTTCGGAGTTTGTTGTTACACTGCCATACGCAAATTAGATATGAATAAAGAAATTAAGATTGCGCTTGTTGAAGATGATGAAAACCTGCGTTTCCTGGTTGCAGAACGTTTACAATCAGAAGGTTATAAAGTATTAGAGGCTGACAATGGAGACACTGCAGAAACTATGATCTTAGAAGAGCAGCCAGATATTGTATTGCTTGACTGGATGCTGCCCGGCAAACAAGGCGAAGAAGTTTGTACCAATTTACGTGCGAAGGGTTATGATGGGGTTGTAATAATGACCACAGCAAAACAACAGGATATTGATAAAATATCTGCATACGGATTTGGGGTTTCTGATTATATAACCAAGCCTTTTAACATGGATGTGATGGTAGCGCTGATAGAGAACAAGATAAAATTTGTTTTAAACAGCGATAAATCAGAGACCTATGCTTTCGCTAATATGGAGCATCATCCAAACACGCACTTGCTGATCCGTGATGGCCGTAAAGTTGAGCTTACTATATTAGAGAACCGGATATTGTTATATTTCCTTAAAAACAAAAACAAGGTAATTAACCGCGAAGAATTAATGATGGAAGTATGGGGTTATAACGCCGATGTAAACACCCGCACGCTGGATATGCATATTGTGCGTCTTCGTAAAAAAATAGAATCAAACCCCGATTACCCGCAGTACCTGCAAACGGTGAGAGGGGTAGGATATAAGTTTGTTTATCAGCAATAAAAACTAAATAATGGCAACCATAAAAGTTGTCATTATTTTTATAGTCACTTTTTACTTACTATAAGCCGTCGAACTTGTAAAATCACCAAAGAAGTTTTTTTCGGCAACTATAACATAATTATACTGCTCAAATTTCCTCTTAATATCCGGTAAAACCGAGGTTTCAATGCTGCAGATCAGTCTGAAGAAAATAAACATACTTTTTAACAACACATTTTGCCACCATTTGCCGCTTAATTGAAAATCTGTATTGAGCCATAATCCGCCGGCTTCAAGTTGAGCATGTAAGTGGCTGAATATTTTCTGTAAGGTTTCCTCCTTAAAATTATCAAAAAGAAATGGAGTGATCAGCACATCGAATTGGGTTGTTATGGGAACGTCTTCAACGGCGCTGTTGACAAAAACAACTTCGTTATCCGCTATCCATCTTTTTTTCGACAGGGATATCATCTTTGCCGAGATCTCAATGTAAGTGATCTTTAATCCGGTAGGATGGATGCGTGCCAGTTCTTCCAGGATCCAGCCGGTGCCGCCACCGGCAATAAGGATAGTTGAATCTGGTTTGACAAACTGCAATAAATAAACCTGCGCGTTAACCAGTGCTTTGCCATAAACTAAGCGGGACAGATTATCATAAAACCAGGCAGAATTATCATAGTTTGATGCCATTTGAAATGTAGTTAAACACCATCAATATCACAAACTGCAGTATCAATACCCCGTCAAGGTAAAAGAAATAGTAATATTCGTTTCTTTTCCATTCTGATTTAAAGATGAGCCAGCCGGCTAAAATAGCTGTAAGCGTAAGTGCAAAAAAGTCGGTATTGAAACCGTTGTTTCTGTATAAAAATAACAACACAATGTAACCTGCCAGTAAAAACTGGCAATACAGATACGCGCGTTTTTCGCCTATCGCCACGGGGATTGTTTTAAGGCCCGATTCGCGATCCTCAAACAGGTCACGAATATCAAACGGGACAGTTAGCGCTGCAATAAATAAAAATCGTTTAGCTATCAGGATAGTGGTGTCACGCAGAGTAATATTGGTGATGTGCATATCCTGCGCTTCAAGTATGGGTAATAAAACCGTACTCATAGTCCACACCAGTGTTATTAAAAATTGCTTAAGGCCGGGAATATTGCGCAAGCCAAATTTTTGATCGCCAAGCGAAAACAGGGGCAGGCTGTAGGCAAAGGATATGATCCCCAAAAATATCAGTAATAGTCTTGATTCGGTTGAGATTAAAAAGAATAACGGAACCAGCGAAAGAATGGATACAATGGTAAAGGTAACCATTAGCCTGTGATGCGCGAAGAACCAGCGTACACGCAAATAAGTTGATTTCTCCGGCGATTTAGGCTTGGTCAGCAGGATGCAAAAATTATAAATACCTAATGTCGAGGTAAATAATAGCGCCAGGATAGTATACAGCGGCCTTGAGCCTATTAAATAAAAAGTAACCAATGCCTGCGCAACAGCACATAGGGCCATGAAAACGTTACTGAATAATATAAAATCAAAAACAGGCTTAAATAGTTTTTTCATTTATGACAGGATGCCCAACTAACTGTTATGCTTTTGATAAAGCGTCATGGGCAGATTTTAATGTAAATATCGTAATCTCCGGCAATATTCCAACTCTGCCCGGGAAACCTAAAAAACCATAACCCACATTTACATATAATTGCTGATTACCCTCATTGTAAAGGCCCGCCCATTCTTTATAAACATACTCAACCGGGCTCCATTGAAAATGTTCTGCACGTACGCCAAACTGCATCCCATGCGTGTGGCCCGAGAACATTACATCTATCTGCGGGTAGTGAGACAAGATCTGCGCCCGCCAGTGTGATGGATCATGCGATAATAAAAGTTTAACCGGCAGATCTTCCGTGCCTTTAACTGTCGG
>JAQBOP010000071.1 GCA_028287975.1 Mucilaginibacter sp.
GAATGAGCCTAAGCCATGGAGCATTGACGTGAAGACAGGGGAGCATAAGTTTGTCAGTAAGTAAAGCTAAAGACTATATCATAAAACTCTGTGTTTCTCAGCCCTCTCTTTGTGCATCTCTGTGTTAAAAACTAACCACGGAGCAGGCACAGAGGACGCTGAGGTAAAAAAATATTCTTCGGCTTTCCTTTTTTAAGTTTTTTTATACAGCCTTGTTATGTAACGAGCTTGTAGTTCAATATAGTAAGTCTTTGATATCCGCCTTAGCAATGATAGATTTGTGTTAGCCAATACGCAAACCTATGTTTAAGTCCATTATTGTTAGCTTTCTGCTATTTGTCAATTTCCAAATATATGCGCAATCAAAACCGACAAGTGTTGATGTGTGCGTTTATGGCGGCACTTCGGCGGGCGTAATTGCAGCTTATACCGCGGCTAAAATGGGTAAATCGGTTGTGCTTATCGAGCCGGGCAATCGTTTAGGCGGACTTTCAAGCGGCGGATTAGGGTTTACCGATATCGGTAATAAATACGTAGTCACCGGTTTGGCGCGCGATTTTTATCGCCGCATAGGCCAACACTATGGCAAGTTTGAACAATGGACCTTTGAACCAAAGGTAGCCGAAGCTATCTTTCTGGATTATGTTAAAAGAGGAAAGTTTAAGGTAATCTATAATAACCGGCTTAGAAAAGTAACCAAGACCGGCAATCATATCACATCCGTCGAATTAGAAAATTCCATCAACCCAAACCTGAAAACCAATAGTGTTAAAGCCAAACAATACATCGACTGCACCTATGAAGGCGACCTGATGGCCAAAGCAGGCGTAAGTTATACAACAGGCCGTGAGGCGAACGGCACATACAATGAAACCGTAAACGGAGTCGAACTAAAAACACAACACCAGTTTCCGGATGGGATAGACCCTTATAAAATCCCCGGCAAGCCCGAGAGCGGATTGCTTTGGGGGATCAGTACTGATACCTTGGCGCCGATTGGCAGCGGTGACAAAAAAATACAATCGTACAATTTTAGGATATGCCTCACTAATGATCCCTCGAATAAAATCGAGATCACGAAACCTGCCAATTATGATTCGACGCATTACGAACTTCTGCTGAGATATCTACAGATCAAACCAGCCAAAGACTGGAGCGCTTTTTTAAAACCGGACATGATGCCCAACCACAAGACAGACATCAACAATAACGGTCCGTTTAGTACAGATATGATAGGCATGAACTATGCCTATTCTGATGGCGACTATGCTACTCGCGAGGCTATTATCCAGGCACATGAGGATTATACCAAAGGTTTTTTGTATTTCATTGGCCATGATGTACGTATGCCTGAAAAGCTGCGCGAACAAATGTTAAAATGGGGATATCCGAAAGATGAGTATACCAACAACGGCAATTTTACACCGCAACTATATGTGCGCGAAGCAAGGCGTATGTTGGGCGAATATGTTATGACCGAAGCTAACTGTCTGCGTAAAGAAGTAGTTGACGACAAGATAGGCATGGGCGCTTATAACATGGACTCGCACAATGCAGAGCGATTGGTAGTTAACGGCATGGTAAAAAATGAAGGAGATGTGCAGCTACGCGGTATCAGCCCTTACCCGATAGCCTATCGTTCTATTGCACCAAAGCGCGGGGAATGCGATAACCTGCTGGTGCCGGTTTGTTTGTCGGCCAGCCATATGGCTTACGGGTCTATCAGAATGGAGCCCGTGTTTATGGTGCTGGCGCAGTCCGCCGCCGTGGCCGCCTGCCAGGCTATTGATAAAAGGACAGGGGTGCAACAAATAGATGTTAAACAACTGCAAGCCGAGTTGATCAATAATCCGCTGGTAGACCATAGCGTAGCTGAAATTCTGGTTGATAATGATGATTCGGAAAACATCATTAAAACAGGCGATTGGAAAAGGGAAACAACAGGCGGTTACGGCCCGTCATTTTTGCTGGATACCGCGAAAGCCACTGCCGCGGTAAAGTTTGTGCCGTTGATCAAACGCGCCGGTAAATATAAGGTGTACGTGTACTGCCCAAAAGTATCGCGCAGTACCACAATCACCCAAATACAGGTCTTTGATGGACAGGCGGCCACCAATAAAACCATCAATAAAAACGATATACAGGTAGTTGGCCAAACATCAGGCGAATGGGTATCGTTAGGCACAAGTCAATTCCCGGCCGGTAAAATGGCTTATGTGCAGGTAACTAACCGGGGTGCTGACGGTGCTGTGGTGGCCGATGCCGTTTTATTTGTCTCCACAGATCAGAATTAAAATTCGTCGGCTGTAGATCGCTGCTCATATTCGGGCATATATACTATCAGCGTATTGGTTTTTGTGTCGATATCAAAGTTCCATGTTTCATGGTCGCCGGCATCTTTGGTAATATCGGCACAGCCATAAAAATAATAGATGCGATAACTGATCTTTACCTGTCCTTTTTTCTTTTCGGCATCGTAGGATGAACCCGTTACGTCAAAATCATTGATCTCGATAGACCCGCCGTCAGGGCTATGGTATTTTGTTAAATGATCGATGATGCTGTTTCGGGTGTTTTCGGCTTTAAGTAATTTACTGAGAAAGGCTGATAGTGATAATTCAACGCTTAGCGCCAGATCATAATCGTTAGTTTGATAGGTAATTCTTAAAGTCGCCATTTATTCCAGGCAAATTTACGTAAAGCCAGCATAATGCAATTTACTTTTTTTGGGATTCTATGGCAGGCTTATTGATACAAATGGAAATGGACGATTTGCAACGATTTATCGATGCCCAAGAGGCTGATTTTACGATCGCGTTGGCCGAAATTAAAAACGGACGAAAACGCAGCCACTGGATGTGGTATATCTTTCCGCAGTTGCGGGGCTTAGGTTCAAGTGATAATGCGATGTACTACGGCATACAAAATATTGATGAAGCCGAAGAGTATATTAACCACCCGGTTTTAGGCCAGCGGCTAATGGAGATCTGCCTGGCGCTGCTGCAATTAAAAAGTAATAACGCTAATGAGATCTTTGGCAGCCCGGATGATCTGAAGCTGCGGTCGTCCATGACATTATTTGCCTCGCTGCCTGATGCTTACCCGGTATTTCAATCTGTGCTCGAAAAGTTTTTTAACGGTGAACCTGATGATAAGACATTAAGGCTGATCGGTGAGGCCTGAAACCTGACAACTTAAAACTAAGTTAACATTGATTAGATATTTTTACAACATATCTAATCAATATGAGCAACAGGCGTAAGTTTATAAAATCAGGAATAGTAGGTGCAGTAGGTATTAATTTGTTACCCGCAATTAATTCGTTCGCTAACGAACCACATTATATTAAAGGCGGTGAAGCCGGGAAATTTAAATTACGCTTCGCTATCGCGTCCGACGGGCATTACGCGCAGCCGGATACAGACTCTGACGCGTTTTATACAGACCTGGTTAAATGGCTGAAAAAGGAGCATAATGATAATCATTTGGATCTGATCATTATAAATGGCGACCTGGTACATAACCGTCCTGATCTGCTGAAAAAGGTTAAAGAAACTTACCTGGATAAACTGCCTGTACCGTATTATACCATCCCCGGTAACCATGATTTTGCGGACGCCGCAGTTTGGAAAAGCGTATTTGGGTACGAGGATAAATATGCGGTTGATAAGGGCGACATCGGTTTTGTTTTTGCCAATACGGCAGATACCAAGGGCGGCTACGTTTGCCCGGATTACAATTTCCTGAAAGCGTTTTTAGATCAATATAAAAGCAAAAAAATAGTTTTTGTTATCCTGCATATCCCACCACATCAATGGACACCTGAGGAAAAGACCATCTTTGTTGATTGTCCCGAGATCATCGAACTGCTGCACAGCTATCCCAATATAAAAGCGACTTTCCACGGGCACGACCATACTTTAGACGGTATCCGTTATACCGGAAAGCTTCCGCATCTGTTCGATTCGCATTTTGGCGGTAACTGGGGTACAGATTATAAGGGTTATCGTGTTGTTGAAGTTACTGAAGACGACCAGGTAAATACTTACCAGGTTAACGCAAGCCAAAATCCAAAGCTAAATTCGAATAAACTTTAGTAGCAGATAGTATTTGTTTGAACCGTGATTACTGTTTTGTTTCACGAAAGTGTGAAACAAATGAAACAGGTGAAACAAGATTTTTATCTAATTAACTGAAAATAAGATAATTGATAAAAAACGATGAAACAAAATGAAACAACGTATTCGTCAGTGTTTTTAGCTTTGATTTCTGCATATTTAATTAGTATTCAGGTAATTGCATATTGATTAAATTGTATTTAATATTATTCATTTTTAATTGACTGTACGGGGTTGGCCAGTGCAGCTTTAACCGTTTGCCAGCTAATGGTTATCAAGGCTATAAATAGCGCGATAAATGCTGTAGCAATAAATATTCCCGGGCTTATTGCTATCCGGTAGGCAAAATCTTTAAGCCATTGGTTCATTATTAAAATACATAGTGGTACGGCTATTACAGTAGCGATTAATACCAAACGCATAAAATCTTTACTGATGAGTACAACAAT
>JAQBOP010000085.1 GCA_028287975.1 Mucilaginibacter sp.
AAAGAGTTGGTCCTTAGGATATTATATATGCCCGGATCAGTATCAATGGCCGTTTTGGCTATAGTTTTTGGTACACCTATCACTTCGCTTTCATTCAGTATATACATCGGCGGGAAAGCCCCGTTAAACAGCGGCATATAATGGCAGGTGGCACATTTAGCTTTACCCATAAATATGTTGAACCCATTAATTTCCTGCTGATTTAAAGCTGTTTTGTTACCACGCATATATTGGTCAAACCGGGTGTTTAGTGATACTAAGCTACGCACGTATGACCCGATGGCGTTCATCACTTCAAGCGTATCTATGCCGGTCCGGTTCTTACTTTTAAAGGCATCGGCAAATAACTGGCGGTAGCTTTTGTTTTCCCAAAGGCGTTGAGCCGCTACTTTCATAGAGCCATGCATTTCGTCCTTGTTTTGCACGACGCTAAGTGCCTGGTCCTCTAAGGTGGCTGCTCTCAGATCATAAAATTGTGATGATTGCAGTGCCGCGTTTAACAGTGTTGGTGTGTTTCGCTTTACCGTTTTATTGCCGTCGATTATTAAATTCTTTACAAGGCCATCGGTAAATGCTTTTTCCGGCTGGTGGCATGACTGGCAGCTTCTTTTTCCATTACCTGATAAAATAGGATCAGAAAACAGGATCCTGCCCAGCGCCGTTTTCTTTTCGGTAGCAAATGAGTTAAAGTCAGGCACATAAGCATTAACGTTAAAAGCGTCTTTATCAAAAAGCGTTTTGGCATCCATTTTTAACATACGGTTGTAGGTTGCGCCGTGGATGTTCAGCTTATTTTGCAGATCTGTAATGCTGGTGGTAATCGGGTTGCCATATTTTGTAATAAATTCGGCGCGGTTAAAGCCGTTAAAGTCGGTATGGGTTTCCAGGTAATTGGCAGCGGCAGTAAATTCTGCCGGCAGGTTTTCATCACCTGCTTTATCCTCGTAATAAGCCAAAGCCGCCCTTACGCCGTTTAAACTTGCAACGCTCTCCTGCGCGCTTTTCAACGTAAGCGGATTATCAAAACCGGTTATACCCAATGCCAATATCCTGAACACTTCCAATTTGCTGGCATCAAATACCTGCCAGTCAAAAATATCGATCAGGGCGAAGCGGGGCCTTATCTTAGCGGCGTTGTCTTGCAGCAGCTTAAGTTGCCGGATCAGATCATTTTTATACGCGGGTTTGTATTTGGGGAACAGATATCCCTCGATAACCTGTAAACCTGCCGGCTCGAATATCTGGCCATCTGACATTTCTACTTCCTGTACAGGTGGCCCGTTTACAAATCTTGTTACTGTCGGGCTAAAGTATTCGGCGGCCCATTCAAATTTCTTATAGCCCAGGCGCAATTGCAAAAATTGCTGTTGTAATGCCTTTTCGTTGCTATTGCCGCTTTGTGCCACGGCCAATAATTTGCCCGTAGCTTTAGTAAAGCTGTCGATTTGGGTCACCAGCGTTTGGGCGATTACCTTTTCGGGGACAAGGGTAGATTTTTTACAGGAGTATATGGTATAGCCTATAACTACAAAAATAAGTATGGGTATAAAAATAAATCTCTTCATTAAATAGCCTGTATGCATCATCCTTAAATCTCTGTATCTCCTCTGCATCTGCTTTGGGAAACGCTAAGTTAAATTTTATCGCGAAGGTTAAGGGTATGCACCGCGCGATAAAACATTTTATAAATTCAGAAAAAACATAAGGGAGCGGCCGTTTAGCCACCCCCTTTTTTATATTAATATTTTAGCTGTCTGCGGGTTGCAGCCGGCTGTTAAAGTTTTAGAAAGTAAACGCTGTGCTAAAAGGATTCGCGTTTTTATCGCGGTCATTAAGCGGCGTCAAACCCCATCTTTTCTCGATGAAAGAAAGGATACTAATGGTTTCATATTGCGTATGGTCAACATAACTTGTTTTTGCAAACGGAGAAATTATGATGGTCGGAACGCGTGTACCAGGACCCCATTTTGCGTCGATCTTTGGCGGAGCAACGTGATCCCAGAAACCGCCGTTCTCATCATAGGTTACTATAATAACCGCGTCTTTACCGTTCGGTCCGTTAAGCACATCGTTGATCAACTCAACAGTATGGTTTTCGCCATCCATCAAATTTGCATAACCGGGGTGCTCATTATATTTACCCAATGGTTTGATAAACGATACAGCCGGTAATGTACCAGCTTTAGCAGCGGCAATAAAATCGGTTTCGTCTTTTAAGTGATCTTTTTTAGCTTGGGTTCCGTCAGCATATTTTGCAAAATAGGCAAATGGCTGGTGGTGAAACTGGAAGGTTGCCGCAGCGTTGCCGGCAAGCGCGTCATTCCATCCGCCCGAATACCAGGCCCATGAAATGCTTTTATCGCTCAACCTGTCGCCAATGGTTGGGTTGGTTTGATTTGGAACTAACTTAGCAGGGTCATAAGCATTTGGGCCGGTTGTTGCCGGATGAGGTGCATTAACTGTGTAGCTTGTATTTACCACAAAGCCATCAGGAGTAACCTGGCCATCTTTAATTACGGTACCATCTGGATTTAACGTGGCAACTATACCTGTCGGTGCGCCAGGGAAAGTAGGGCTGGCAGCAGCGATCAGCCACTGGTGGTTCAGGAACGATCCGCCAAACGCGCTATGATAAAAGTTATCGCAAAGCACATATTTCGATGCAAATTGCAACATGGGCAATAATTTGGTATCGTAGTAACCTTGCGTTAAGCCGGCAGAGGTGTTATACAAAGAATATTTATCCATTTTACCACCGTCAATCTGCATTTGCTCCTGGTAATAGCGGTGCAGCACATCCTGTGTTACCAGGTTTGCAGGAACATACTGATCGATATTGAAATAAGTATTAGGCAGATTTGTAGGAAATGTAGGTGGAACCGGAAGGATAGCCGGCAAAGAGGCATATGGCGTTCCGGTGGCATCAACCTGTGTAGTGTTTGCAGCAGTGGCGTCTGACAAGCCTTTTGCACCGGTAAATGAACCGTAAAGGTTATCAAAGCTGTGGTTTTCAAGGTAAATTACCACTACATGGTTTACGCTATTGATAGTGGTTTTATTGCCCGGATTGCTGTTTGTTTTGTCCTTTTTACAGCCAGCAAAAGTGGCGCTTAAAAGAGCGGCTACGGCAACGGCGGCAGCCGGACGCATTTTAAAAAAGGGGAAGTTTTGTTTCATATAATTATACTTTTAAGTATGTATTTATTATATGCAAACAACGGGCGTTATGGTAAACTAAACATTATTGTGGTGTGATGATATTGTCAAGGTTGTGTTAGGTCATTGTTTAATTTATTGAGCTGTCAATACAATTTGTTTAAATTAAATACACAATGTGACAATGGCGGCTTTATCAAATTATTGATCCATCCAGGGGTAATAAATTTCAATTAGCGGGTATTGCATTTATCACGCAAAAAGCTGCTTTTTACTGCAATTTATTGACGGAAATTGACGGGTTATGTATTGTTTTTAATTTGTTCATCTCCTGGTCGACAGGGACAATAAAAGCAAGGCCCCGCGCGATTCCCTCCCCACGGGAGGGTGTAGGGAGGGAATCGCGTAATGCGTTACAAACCCCTGCCATATCACTGCCTGCCGCACCCCTCCCCGTGGGAGGGAATTACCCGTCTGGCGCAAGTCTTAGTGTGATGGCCAACAGCCTGGCCTGACTTGTGACCTTCCCGCTAAGACTTGCGCTATATTATCAACTCGAATGGTCAGCCTGTAAAAATCAATACACCTTCAATATCCTCATTAACAGTAAATAAGATGCAATTCACGCATAAAAACACTGACGTAAAAGTTGTCTCATTTTGTCTCACCGATTTTAATTAATCCGTTTACTTACAGTATATTAACTCAGAATCTTGTCTCACTTGTCTCATCTGTCTCACACTCGCGTGAGACAAACAAGCAGTCTGGAGTGGCTCACTCAGCAAAAAAGGTAGTTTTTCAATCAGCTTAAAATCCTTTCTTCCTGACCACACCCACCTTACGCGCTTTTTTATTTTCATTGCCGGCCACGCCTTCGGCGCCGTATTGGCGGGCCATTTTGGCTATACGGTCTTCCATGCTCTCGGTGGTAAGGCGCTCACGGCCCAGGCTGTCAACCATGATCGGGAATGCAAACGGGGTAGGGCGCTCAATTACTTTAAGGATGATATTTTGTTTAATGATGCGTTGCAGGGCGGCGCGTAGCCTGAACTCTTCCAATTGGAAAGCCAGCGCCTCGTTATAGGCCTGGCGAACCAACAGGTTATCAGGCTCGTACTCGCTGAATACATCAAATAATAAGGACGATGATGCCTGCAAATGCTTGTTCTTTACCTGCTGGCCGGGATAGCCGGTAAACACTAAGCCGCCAATGTGCGCAATATCCCTAAAGCGGCGGCGCGCCATTTCATTGGCATTAAGGCTATGCTGAATATCTTCCAGCAGGTTATCTATCGAGAAAAAATCCGCGTCTTCCAGTACCTGTTCAATAGGCACATCCTCGTCTGTCAGTAACTCAAAGCCATAATCATTCATGGCGATGGAGAAGCTGGCAGGCCTAACGCGCGAGATACGGTAAGCCAGTAACGAAGCCATCCCCTCATGCACCAACCTTCCCTCGAACGGGTAAAATAACAGGTGGTGCCCCTCGCGCGATTTGAACGACTCGATCAAAAACTCATGGCTCTGTGGTAAATGCGATAGTTCTTCCTGTAAATTGAACAATGGTTTTAGGACGATCACCTCTATATCCTTTTCAATACCGTGCGCCACCTCGTCCAATTTATCTCTGAATACTGCCGACAGTTGCGAGGACAACGGCATCCGTCCACCGTTCCAGCTGGGGATCATCCCCTTTTTGGCGTTCGATTTTTTTACGTAGGCGGTCATTTCTTTTATCCGCACAAACTCAAGGCTGCGGCCGGCAAACCAAAAGGTATTGCCCGGCTTTAACTTGGATATAAATGATTCTTCGACCGTGCCCAGGCTGCCGCCGCTCAACCATTTCACCCGGATACTCATTTCACTGGTAATAGTACCGATGCTTAAACGGTGCCGCATAGCCACCCGGCGATTAAATACTTTAAACACGCCGTTCTCTACCTCTACCTTTAAAAATTCGTCGTACTGGGCCAGCGTTTTGCCGCCATTGGTAATAAAGTCAAGCAGCTGGTTAAACTCATTGCGGCGCAGGTCGGCAAAGGCGTATGTGGTGGTAACTTCTTTGTATAACTCATCCGCACGAAACCCGTCTGATACGGCCAACGTAACCATATACTGGATCAATACATCCATGGCCAGTAACATAGGGTCGCGGCTTTCAAAAATGCCTTGTTTTATGGCTTGCTTCAACGCCGCGCCTTCCAGCAGCTCCAATGAATGCGTAGGCACAAAATAGGCCTTCGATATAGCGCCGGGATGGTGCCCGCTGCGCCCCGCACGTTGCATAAACCTTGCGACACCCTTCGGGCTACCTACCTGTATCACGGTATCAACCGGCCTGAAGTCGACCCCCAAATCAAGGCTTGAAGTGCAGACCACAACTTTCAACGCCTCGGCGTGCAGGGCCTGTTCAACCCAGTTACGCAGTTCATTGTCAAGTGAGCCGTGGTGCATAGCCATGATGCCGGCATATTCGGGGTAGTTATCTAAAATAGCATGGTACCAAATCTCAGACTGAGACCGTGTATTGGTAAATATCAGCGTGGTTTTGCTTTTGGCTACGATCTCCATCACCTGTGGCAACAGCTTTAAACCGATATGCCCGGCCCATGAATAGTTCTCAATATTCTCGGGGATGATAGATTCGATAACCAGTTTCTTATCCACATTAGCCCGCACCATTTTAATCCTGGCCCGCGGGAAATCATTACCCAACAGCACGTCGGCAGCCTGTTCTAAATTACCTATGGTGGCACTGATACCCCAGATGCGCAGTCCTGAGTTCTGAGTCTTTAGTCTTGAGTCGTTTTGACTTTGGACTAAAGACTCAAGACTTAAGACTTTCAAACAGGACAAACCCAGCTCCACCTGCACCCCTCTTTTTGTGCCTAACAACTCATGCCATTCGTCGACCACTAAAACCTGCAGGCTTTGGAAGATCTTGGGATATTCTTTTTGAGCCAGCATCAGGTGCAGGCTCTCGGGGGTAGTGAGCAGTACTTCGGGAAGTTTTTTCTTCAGGGCCGCTTTTTCTGCCGCTGGGGTGTCGCCGGTGCGGGTGGCTATTTTCCAGGGGATCTGCAGATCGTCGCACACCTCCTGCATGGCTTTGCGGATATCGTTGGTCAGCGCGCGCAACGGCGTAATCCATAACATTTGCAGGCCGTTGTTTTGGCGGGTTTTGTAATCAGGATGTTTGTTAATGAAATCAGCCAGGAAAGGCAAAAACAGCGCGAACGTTTTACCGCTGCCGGTAGGCGCGTTAAGCAAGCCCGAAAATCCGGTTAAATAAACGGCCTCCATTTCTTTTTGAAACGGAAACTGGTGCCAGTTTTTTTGCTTGTACCATTGCTGTATAACTTTTTGCCCGGGCGTTATCATTATTCAATTAACAAAATACTAAATCTTTTGTGATTGAAATAAAAAAGTCCTGCCGGTTTAAGCGGCAGGACTTTTTAGATCTGTTGATTATATATGATTATTTCTTCTCAGGCATCAGTATGATCTTTATTAAATTACTGCCTAAATATTTATTAGCAGTATCCTTCATACTTTGGTCAGTCACCTGGCTAAGTTCCTGTATGCGGGTTAATATCTTATCAGGATCCTGGTGATTTTGCGATGCGGTGCTTAACGAAACCTGCCAAAAGGTATTTTGTTTAAATTGCGCCTGCCTGTTGCGTGCATCGCGGGTAATAAATAACTGAACATCTTTTGATACCGGGCCATTTTGCCTGATCTTATTTATTTCGCCTACCATGGTGGCTACAGCTTTGTCTACATTGTTGGCATCGGCTAAAAACGCCACGGTTACTTTATATCTTCCCTCGGGATTTTTAAAATAACTTACTCTTACGCTTGGCGAGTAAATACCATTTCCATCTTTAAGCGAATCAACCAGCCTGATGTTCATGATCTCTTCTAATCCATCCAATTGTATATTGTTGGCTTCGTTAAATTCATAGCCGCCGTTGTATACCAGTTGTACGGTAGCTTTATCATTAGTGCCCTTGTAAACGGTTTTAGTGATCTGTCCGGCAGGCGGATGAAGGCCCAGGTTTTTAAAGGTCTCTGAATTATGCGTAGCCGGCAGGCTGCCCAGGTAAGTAGCTATATAAGGCACTATCTCATTCACGGCAAAATTACCGGTAAAAGTAAAGGTGAAGTTGCTTGCATCTGCAAAACGGTCTTTAAAAAAACTGTAGGCTTTATCCAGGCTGGCGGCATTTAACTTTTCTTCGGTTAATGGCATGGCACGCGGGGCATAACCATTTAACACTGCTTGTACAGTATCCTGGTATACTGCAGCGGGGTCATTTGTGCTCTTAGCCAATGCTGTTTTTGCTTTGCTAACGTAGCTTTGCCATACATCGGCATCCTTACGCGGATTGGTGAAATAAAGGTATAACAACTGCATGGCTGATTCAAGATCGCCCGGAACGGCATAACCCGAAACGCCCTGGGTTACGTCACCGATATAAGGTGTGATACTAAAAGCTTTGTCGCGCATCATCTTAACAACCTGCGTTTGGTTAAATGACGCTATACCGCTATTACTAATAACCTGCGCGGCAAAGTTTGCCGATACGAAATCCTGGTTGCTTGCCAATGATGTGCCGCCGGGGCTATAAGCCGAGATCAGTATTTGGTTTTGTGCAAATCTTGTAGGTTTTAAAATTACTTTTACGCCATTGTTAAGGCTGATATTCACCACGCCTAATACACTGTCTGTTTTTAAATTGGCAACTTGTCCGGGTTTTGGCCTTGCTGCCATAAATGGCGTTTCGCTTTCATCAACATAAGCCGTCAAGCCATTACCTGCGTCTGCTACCCATTTTAACAGGGTTTGTTCTGATGGCAGCTTATCTTTTTCAACATCCGGAGCCTCTAATAAGATCACGCGGTTTTGATCGGTAATCAGTTTGGCAGCCAGGGCATTCATTTCTTCAATACTTATTTTGCCGATGTTGTTGACATAGTAATTATACTCATAATCAATGCCCGGGATAGCCTGCTTAGTTAAAAAATTATGCTCATAAGCGCCGGCAAAACTGCCCGACGGTATGTTGCTTTTTGCGCCGTATTCGCCGGCGATCCGTTCAAGCGCGGCTTGTTTGGCACGTTCCAGTTCTGTTATGGTGAAACCAAACTTGCGTGCCCGCTCTAATTCGCCAACAACTGCCTTAACCGCGGTTTCCAGGCCTTCCGGGCCATTTGGCGCAGCAATGGTCGAGAAGACATCCTGTTTACCGGTAAACTCAGTGTAAGACGATTGTCCATACGTTATCGGTGCCGATGGGATCTTGGTAAGATCGGTAATACGTGCGCCTATTATTTGATTAAATATATTGATGCGGATAGATTGTAAAATATCCGACGGTGTTTTTACTATGGCTTGCGGATGTTTTACGATAATTTGGAAAAGTGTGTACGGGAAGCCTTTTTCGGTAGCTATTTTAACAGTTGTGCCCGGCGTTGCAGGGGGTGCATACTGCGGCTGTGGTTTCTCGGGCACGGGGTTTTTTAATGAGCCAAAGTTGGTTTTTATCAGCTCTTCTACCTGTTTCGGGTCAAAATCGCCAACAGCAATTATAGCCTGTAGATCCGGCCTATACCATTCTGTATAAAAACTTTTAGCGGTGGCGGCTGTAAATGTTTTTATGGTACTTTCTGCGCCGATAGGTAGGCGGTTACCATATTGCGAATTTAATATTACCGGTAAAGTTTGCTGCTGCAAACGATCCTCGGCGGTAGCCCCGCCTGCGGCAGCTTTAGTGGCAAGTAAGTCTTTTTCGGTATTTACCGCAGCAGGGTCAAACGTTATGCGTGCCGCCCAATTAGCCAGCAAGTTAAATCCACTGTTCAGTTCCTTCGCGGCTGTGGGTACGGTTAACTGGTAAACGGTTTCATCATATGTTGTAAAAGCGTTAGTATCAGGGCCAAACGGAATACCCAGCTTGGTAAGATAGCTATCCAACTGGCTCTTTGGGAAATCTCGCGTGCCTTTAAATGCCATGCGCTGAATAAAGTTTGCCATGCCACGTTGCGCATCAGTTTCTAATACAGAACCTGCCTTGTTTATTAATACTAATTGCGCCTTGCCTTTAGGCTGGCTGTTGGCACGGATATAATAAGTAAGCCCATTTGGTAATTTACCGATCTTAACGTTCGGGTCAATTGTTAACACATTTGGCGCTGCCGGCTTTGCCTGTTGTTTGGCACCCGTTGTAGTTTTGCGTGCAGCCGGCGCAGCAGCTTTCTTTTTAACCTGGGCAAACGCGCCGCCTGTTGTAACAAGCGCGGTTACGGCCCATAAAAAAATGGTCTTTTTAAAATTCATGTTTGGTACCTGGAAAATATTTTCGCTAAGATGCAAAAACGCAAAGGTTAGTTAAAAATTATTTTAATGCTAATTTTTAATACTTTAAGATCAATTTATACTTTGATGATGATCTTGCGGATGTACAATATCCACATCAGCACCCAAATGAGCAGCGTCATTACAATAGCGCCGGCAACCGAGGCGTTGTTAGGTGAATAATACGGCTGAAAAAGGATCTGGTATAATGACGAGCCCCCGATACGGATCTTGTTAATATAATGCGGAACAAAATCTGACAATACATAAGCTGTAATGGCATTGGCGCCAAACGGAAGGAAAAAACCGGTGAAACGTTTATAACCCAGCACATCTATGATCCAGTAAGAAAATGCTAACGCGATAGTAGCCCAACCGCCGGCAAACAGCACGAACGAACTTGTCCAAAGTGCTTTATTGATGGGGAAGAACAGATCCCAGATCAAACCTAAAACAACAGCTAATACGCCATAGGTAAACATCCAGCTTACTTTAACGCTGTCTTCACGGTCAGGCCGTTTTAACCAGCTGCCCACACGGATACCGAACAAACCTGTGGCAATAGCAGGTAATGTGCCCAATAAGCCTTCAGGATCCCAGGTATGCGATTCGCTCCATAAATGATTGGTTGTAAAAACCATACGATCAACCCAGGCGCCCATATTGGTTTCGGGCATCAGGCTGGCGACGCCGGTATCAGGCACGGGCACAAAATTCATCAGCACATAGTAACCGATCAATAAAATCACAAACAGCCAGTCGCGCGTTCTTTGCGATGCCTTTAGATACAACACTGTGCAAATAAAAAACACCACGCCAATACGCTGCAATATACCGGGGAAACGCAAATGCTCAAAACCGGGGTGCAATATCAGCTGTATAGCCAGGCTAATGACAATTAGCACTACGCCGCGGCGCAGGGCGGTCCATAGCATTTTAGCGTGGTTTGCCGGGTTAAGGGCCTTGCGTTGCATAGCGTAAACAATGGATACCCCTACAATAAATAAGAAGAACGGAAATATTAGATCGGTAGGGGTACAGCCATTCCATTTTGAATGCTCAAGCGGCGCGTAAATATGTTCCCAGTCACCAGGGTCATTAACCAGGATCATGGCAGCAACAGTTACCCCGCGGAATACGTCGAGCGATAAGAGACGTGAGTTTTGTGTTATTGATCTTACTTTTCCCGGCATCGTGATTTATAATCTTCTAATGTAATTATTCTATGCCAAGGTGCAAAATGTTGGAGGTTTTGCGATACGTTAAATCATCGCTTCCGCCCTTGTTGGTGTTGTCACCAACAAGTACCGGGATGCATCGACTGTCTGTTATAACGGCCCTGCGCTAAGTTGTTGGTGACAACACCAACAACGGCCCGGGAGACGCAATGCATTGCATCTCTACAAACCCCACGTAATGATTAGCCCTTAATAAAAATACCTTTTAAACGCTTCCATCGCCGCATATTCAGCAAAACCCAATTGGTCGTAGCTTTCGGCGGTTTCGCGGTTCCGGTCCTCGGCACGCACCCAAAACTCGCGCGCATCTTCGCCGGGGAAAACTGCCGGGTCCTTTTGCGACTGGTGCTTAAATATGGCGTAGCGTTTGCGCAATACTTCATCGGGTGATAATGGTACTGCCATTTCAATTTCGTGGGTGGCAAACTCAAACCAGGCGCCCCGGTACATCCACAACCAGCAATCTTTTACCCAATCTTCGGTTTCTCTAAGTTGATGCAATGCCGCTATTATAATGTTAAAGCAAACAATGTGTGTACCATGCGGATCGGCAAAATCGCCGGCGGCAAAGATCTGTTGGGGCTTTATTTTTTGTAACAGGTCCACCGTCATTTGCACATCTACCTGGCTTACCGAGTTTTTGCTAACCTTGCCTGTTTCGTAAAAAGGCAGGGCCATAAAATGGATATGATCATCATGCAAACCCGCGTAACGGGCGCCCGCAATAGCTTCGCTTTTACGGATAAAGCCTTTTACCGCGCGTACCTCGGGCGGGTCTATCTGGTTAGGTTGTTTTTTAGCAAAAAACGCCCGCATATCCTTATGAATGCCTTGCAGCCTGGTGCTATCGTCGTCTATACTTTTATTAAAATCAATGGCAAATTCCACATAACGTAATACATCATCATCCCAAACGGCCGTATTGCCCGATGTCTGGTATGCTACGTGTACATCATGTCCCTGGTCAACCAGTCGAATAAATGTACCACCCATGGAGATCACATCATCATCCGGGTGGGGCGAAAATATAACGGATCTTTTCTTTGCGGGTTGGGCGCGCTCGGGCCTGTAGCTATCGTCCGCATTGGGCTTGCCGCCGGGCCAGCCGGTTATGGTGCGCTGGATCTGGTTAAATATGTCTATGTTGATCTGGTAAACCGGCCCCTGTTCTGTTGCCAATTGCGCCATGCCATGGTTATTATAATCATCATCAATTAACTTAAGAATAGGTTTATTCACCTTGCGCGACAACCAGATCACCGCTTTCTTTTTCAGGTCATTATCCCAGGCGCAATCTTTTACCAGCCATGACGTATCAAAACGGGTAAGCTCTGACGCGGCCGGCTCGTCCAGCACAAATTCTACATGGTCTGACAGTTGCAGGAAGGTCGCCGGTACGTCGCCGGATATTTCGCCTTCCACAGCCTTTTTAATGATAGGTGCTTTTTTCTTGCTCCATGCCATCAAAATGATTTCGCGGGCTTTAAATATGGTGCCTACACCCATGGTGATGGCTTTAGTGGGTACGTTTTCTTTACCGCCAAAATCGCGCGCGGCATCGGTGCGGGTAAGGTCGTCAAGCGTAACTAAACGGGTACCCGAGTTTGGTGCCGATCCCGGTTCATTAAAACCAATGTGGCCGGTACGCCCTATCCCCAAAATTTGCAGGTCGAGCCCGCCTAATTCTTCAATCTGTCTTTCATAATTAAGGCAAAAGGCAGCTATTTCATCTTCGGCCAGCGTTCCGTCAGGTATATGAATGTTGTCACGATCTATATCAATATGGTCAAACAGGTTCTGGTTCATAAACAGCACATAGCTCTGCACTGACCCGGGCTGCATGGGATAATATTCGTCAAGGTTAAAGGTGATCACGTTTTTAAAACTCAGGCCTTCTTCTTTGTGCAACCTAATTAATTCGGCATAAACTGCAATAGGTGTAACACCTGTGGCCAGGCCGAGAACGGTCTTTTCGCCATCGGCTTGTTTACTGCGGATAAGGGCGGCTATCCTTTGCGCTACGGCTACGGCGCCGGCGGCAGGGTTTGCATATACGGTTACGGGTAATTTTTCGTACCTGGTTTCTTCTAATAAATTTAATCGGGCCATAATGAATAGTTTAGACGGGCGCGGTAAATATCGGGAATTATTAATTTAAGTTTTGCGGATGGTTTTATATTTTGATGATTAAAAATGAGGACTCACCCGACCGACGCTACGCTGGGTCACCCTCTCTTCCGCAAGCGGGAAAGAGGGTTTTACTTTTTATTATTGAACTATTACCCTCTTTCCGCCGAAGGCGAAGAGGAGGGTCGACCAGCGTAGCTATGTCGGGGTGAGTAAACACCGCCACCATTTTACCGGCGAATTTTTAGTATCTTTAAGCTTAACCCAAATCTTATTTCAAGCCACCAGGCAAATCAGCCTGCTGAAAATAATAGATTAATTTCTTGCTTTTAAAACATAGGTTTTACTATACTTAGTTCTTTGAATTTTATTAATGTATTGATTGTTAGTTTATTAAGTCAAAATGTTGTTGCCGGTATAAGGCATTATACCCGATAAATGGCAAAAATTCCTACCGGTAAAAGGTATGATACCCGAAAAACGATAAAAATTACTACCGGCAAGAGCATCTATACCCGAAAAACAGGGAAATTTACTGCCGGTAAAGATATCTAAGCCGGTGTGAAGCCATTTTCAATATTACTACCATTTAATTTGCTCATGCCTGTATAATTTCCTAACTTGAACACGTGTTGGTGATAACTCACCCGGCCTGCGCTTCGCTGGGCCACCCTCTCTTCGCTGCGCGGAAAGAGGGTAAATAAATAATAAATAAAACCCTCTTTCCGCCGGAGGCGAAGAGAGGGTCACGCATCCCGATAGCTATCGGGACAGGGTGAGTCGACGGCGTGGGATCTTAACTATACATATATGGCACAACTCAACAAAAATCTACAGCATTTATTTACCATCGCCCAAAAGCCGGCACGGATAGGTATTGGTTTAATGTCGGGTACGTCGTTAGATGGTTTAGATATCGCCCTGTGTAAATTTACCGGCAGCGGCCTGCAAACGCAATGTGAGCTGCAGCAGTTTGTAACCATACCTTACCAGGATTTTTTTAAAGGTGAGGTGCGGTCGGTTTTTTCACGCCGGCAGGTGGACCTGGAAAAAGTTTGTTTGCTGAATGATTTTATCGGCAGCTACCATGCCGACCTGGTATTGCAGGCGTTAGGCGAATGGGCCATTAAACCTGCTGATATAGATTTTATTGCCAGCCATGGCCAAACCATATACCATGCCCCAAAACGATTGCACGGGCAGGACGGTTATCCAAATGCCTCACTACAAATTGGAGATGGCGACCATATCGCTGTTAAAACCGGGATCTTAACCATAAGTGATTTCCGCCAGAAACAAATGGCAGCCGGTGGTGAAGGCGCCCCTTTAGCGTTATATGGCGACGTGTTGCTGGGGAGTAAAGCAGGCGAGGACCGGATCCTGGTAAACATAGGCGGGATCTCAAACCTTACTTTTTTGCCTGCCGATGGGGATATGAGTAAAGTTTTATGTTCTGACATAGGCCCTGGTAATACCTTGATAGATGTTTTTTGCCGTAATTATTTTAATAGGCCCTTTGATGAGGATTCAGCCATCGCGTTCTCAGGCGAAGTGAATGAGGCTTTGCTGAACTCTTTGCTTAAACACCCGTTCTTCAACGAAAAGCCGCCAAAAACTACAGGCCCCGAATTGTTTAATGAAGAGTATGTGCGCAAAGCGCAGGAGCGCTCAGGCACCAGCCATATTGATCCAAAAGATATCATTGCCACCCTAAGTGCGTTTACGGCCAAAGCCATAGCCGACTTTACCCGCGCCTATCTACCCAAAGGCGCTAAAATGTTTGTAAGCGGCGGCGGCGCCAAAAATCCTTTCGTGATGCAGTATCTTGAAAAAAGATTGTACCGCACCACTATTGCCGACACGGCCGCTTTAGGCATTAATCCTGATGCTAAAGAAGCGATACTTTTCGCGCTGTTAGGCAATGAAGCCCTGGCAGGCGAGCCGCTGGTTATTGGTACCAATCCATCGGTATTGATGGGTAAGTTTAGCTTTGCGGGATAATTGTCTGAACTAAGATTTTAAGATTTACTAATAATAGGATTTTGATAATTAGTCAGGATAATCTTATAATCCTGTAAATCTTAGTTCTCGCAAAGAGATTGCTTCGTATATTCGTGAAAAATTTCTCACAATGAACGCATATAGTTTCTTTCTGCACCTGCACTCTGGTTTCAGGTATATTGTAATGGTATTATTTATCTATACCATTTTAATGGCATTGCTGGGCTGGTTCGGCAACAGGCCATACACCAACGGCAACCGCCTGTCAAACTTGTTTGCCATGATATCCGCGCATACCCAATTGCTGATAGGTATTGTGCTGTATTTTTTAAGTCCGCTGGTTGCATTTAACAGCACCACCATGAAAGACCCGGTAACGCGCTACTTTACGGTTGAGCATTGGGTAATGATGGTAATAGCAATTGCCTTAATTACCATTGGCCACAGCAAGTCGAAAAAGCTGGTATTACCCGAGGCTAAGCACAAAACAATTGCACTGTTTTATGGCATCGCACTGCTTATAATTATTGGCGCATTGGCTGCCGGCAAAATTTCTATCTTAAAATAAGTTGAAAAAAAGTTAAGAAAAAATTTGGTAATTCAATTTTCTTTATAAATTTGTGCCCACGATGATCAAAAAGGTATATACAAGCTGGTGGCACTATTTAAATATAGCAGCCGGATAACTCTTTGACCATAGGATACTAACCAATTGTAAACCTAATACGAAAACCCGGCGACCCTCATTCGCCGGGTTTTTTGTTTCACACAGATATTTCAAATACAAAATGAAAAAATATAAAATCAATACCACCTATAAAAAACTGCTTGCAGATACTACCACGCCTGTAAGTATTTATCTGCGTTTAAGAGATGTTTTCCCCAATTCGCTATTGCTGGAAAGCTCTGACTATCATAGCCGTGAAAATAGTACCAGCTATGTTTGCTGCGATTCGATAGGCGGCCTTACCCTAAATGATGGCCAGTTAAACAAACGATACCCTAACGGTACCGACGAAACACTGGCAGCAGGCGAGTTTGAACTGATAGGCCAGATCAACGATTTCCTGAATAGTTTTGAAACTACTGATATTCCTTTAAAGATCACGGCCAACGGTTTGTTCGGTTATTTTACCCATGAAGCGGTTGAACATTTCGAGACCATTCGCCTTAAGAAAAGCGACGACGAAACCCGCAAAATACCGGTAATGCAATACAACATTTACCGATACATCATTGCTATCGATCACTTTAAAAATGAACTGTATATCTTCCATAACCAGCCTGAAGATGAGGCCCCGAACAATGGCATAGATAAAATACACGATCTAATAAAGAACAAGAATTTTCCTGAATACAGTTTCCAGAGCAAGGCTGATGAACAATCAAACCTGACCGACGAGGGTTTTATAGCCATAGTGGAGAAAATGAAGCAGCATATTTATCGCGGTGACGTTTTCCAGATCGTACCGTCAAGGGCGTTCTCTAAACAATTTACCGGGGATGAGTTTAACGTGTACCGTGCGCTGCGCTCTATTAACCCATCGCCTTATTTGTTTTATTTTGATTACGGTAATTTCCGGATCTTTGGGTCATCGCCCGAGGCGCAGATCACCATCAAAAACCGTAAGGCTACTATCTATCCAATAGCGGGCACATTTAAACGTACCGGCGATGACGAAAAAGATGCCGAACTTGCTTACAGCCTGAAAAATGATCCCAAAGAATCTGCAGAGCATGTGATGTTGGTTGACCTTGCGCGTAACGACCTGAGCCGCCATTGCGAGCATGTGGAGGTTAAAGCGTTTAAGGAAGTACAATACTATTCGCACCTTATCCACCTGGTATCCATGGTAAGTGGCAACTTATTGCCTGATGTGCCTACCTTTAAAGTGGTTGCGGATACTTTCCCGGCTGGTACGCTAAGCGGTGCGCCAAAATACCGCGCGATGGAGATCATTGACGAAAACGAAAATATCAAGCGCAGCTTTTACAGCGGTGCTATAGGATACCTTGGCTTTAATGGCGATTTTAATCATGCCATCATGATCCGTTCTTTCCTGAGTAAGAATAATACATTGCATTACCAGGCGGGTGCGGGCATTGTAGCGGGGTCAGTCGCGGAGAGCGAACTAAACGAAGTAAATAACAAAATTGCCGCATTGCGCAAGGCGCTTGAATTGGCAGAAGAGCTATAAGTTGTAGCTTTGTAACAATCTTGTAACAAAGCAATCTAATTAACGTATAATAACCACCCTAATTATAAGAGAAGGAGAAGTGAAACATGGAAACTAAAATTTTAATTATTGATAATTACGACTCGTTTACGTACAACCTTGTACACCTTGTTAATGAAATTGGCCTGAAATGCGATGTTTGGAGGAATGATCAGTTTAACATTGACGACGTTGCCGCTTATGATAAGATCATCTTATCGCCTGGTCCGGGTATCCCGTCAGAGGCAGGTTTATTGCTGGAAGTAATTGCCAAGTATGCGCCTACTAAAAGCATTTTTGGGGTTTGCCTGGGCCAACAGGCTATTGCCGAAGTTTTTGGCGGTACGCTGTACAACCTTAAGCAACCTATGCATGGCATTGCCACCCCAATTACAGTAACTGATGATAACGAAAGACTGTTTACCGGCCTGCCGCACCAGTTTAAAGTGGGCCGCTATCATTCATGGGTGGTTGATGAAAAATCTATCCCTGATGTATTGACAGTAACCGCTATTGACGAGGTTGATAACTCGGCTATGGCCATACGTCATAAGAACTATGATGTTAGAGGGGTACAGTTTCACCCTGAATCTATATTGACAGAATTTGGCAAAGAAATGATG
The DNA here is from genome assembly GCA_028287975.1 of Mucilaginibacter sp. Classification (GTDB taxonomy): domain Bacteria; phylum Bacteroidota; class Bacteroidia; order Sphingobacteriales; family Sphingobacteriaceae; genus Mucilaginibacter. The sequence goes on from JAQBOP010000085.1 coordinate 17,720, forward strand.
CAAAACTGGTTAGGTACTTATCCGTCAAAAAACGGTAATTTAGCTGATGTAAATAAGATCGTCTACAATTAAATGTACCCTCGCGTATAGCGGGACCGCGCTATGAATATTCTTGATAAAATTGTCCTTAATAAAAAAGCCGAAGTACAGGCTGCAAAGCAAAATACAACAATAAAGGAGTTAGAAACTTCGGCATTGTTTAACAGGCAAACTTACTCTTTCAGGGAGTTTTTGCTGGATCCTGCGCGTACCGGCATCATAGCCGAGTTTAAACGCAAGTCGCCTTCAAAAGGGGTTTTTAATGAGCATGCAGACGTTGAATCGGTAACTGCCGCTTATGCGGAAGCCGGCGCGTCGGCGTTATCTGTATTGACGGATACAGACTTTTTTATGGGAAGCAATGGCGACCTGTTAAAGGCACGCCAAGCCAATACCATCCCGGTTTTGCGTAAAGATTTTATGATCGATGAGTTCCAGGTGATCGAGGCAAAATCATTAGGTGCCGATGTTATTTTACTGATAGCCGCCATACTTACTCCCCAGGAAATTGATAAGCTGGCATCACTGGCAAAAAGCCTTGGATTGAATGTACTGCTTGAGGTGCATAACCTGGAAGAGTTGGAGCGAAGCATTAACTCCAATTTAGATGCCATTGGCGTAAACAACCGCAACCTTGCCGACTTTTCCGTATCGGTTGAAACTTCGTTTGACCTGGCAGAGCACATCCCAGACGAATTTTTAAAAATATCCGAAAGCGCCATCAGCAACACCAAAGTGATCAGCGAGCTGAAACAAGCCGGTTTTAGCGGGTTCTTAATTGGCGAAACTTTTATGAAGCAAGCCGACCCCGGGCTTGCCATGCGTGAGTTTGTTAAAGGATTGAAGTAGGTTTTTTTTAAGAACAATTAGTTATCTTTCATGGCCTTATTGTGTCATGTCAACAAATCCTGTTTTAAATTCAGATCAAAAAGTTGCTTTTAAGTCTATAAAAGATTTTTTAGATCATCCGTCTGCAAACGTATTTGTACTAAAAGGATATGCAGGAACCGGCAAAACCTTCTTAATGCAACAGTTAGGCAAATGGCTAACGGAAAAGGAATATCCATTTTGTTTATTAGCATCCACAGGCAGGGCGGCGAGTGTTTTAAAAGGCAAAACAGGATTTGATGCTAAGACGGTGCATGGTGAACTCTACAACTTTAGCAAAGTTGATGGGATTAATGACGAAATGTTTCAAAACTCGTCAAATGATAATATAGGGCAAATGAGCTTGCAATTTTTGATGCGGCAAGCCGATGAAGGTAAAATGCTTTATATTGTTGATGAAGCATCAATGTTATCAGGTGATTTATCAAAAGACACGCTTTTTGCCACATTTGGTTCAGGTGTATTATTAAATGACTTTTTTGAAGTGGTGGGAAAAAACAAAGTCATATTTGTTGGAGATCCATGCCAGTTACCTCCCGTAAATCAATCATTTAGTCCGGCGCTTGACTTAAATTGGTTAGCCCAGCATGATCGGGTTGCAATATCATTTACTTTAAAAAAAATTGAAAGAATAAGTGCAACAAATGATATTTTAAAATTGGCAGGAATGGTTCGTGATATGAGCGAGGAGAAGTTTTGGGAACTTTATCCCAAATTACCGGCCGCTAATTTCAACAATGTTAAACTTCATTCAACTGAAAAAGCGTTGTTGGAACAATATTTAGAAAAATATAGCGCCACGGGAACGAACAAAACACTTGCAATAGCCAGGAGCAATGAAACAGTGCAAAAAATTAATAAAGCAATGCGGCAAAACCTATATGGTAACGCGCATCTGCCGTTACAAGAAGGCGAAGTGTTGTTAGTTACTCAGAATAATTATGCTGTGCCCTTAACCAACGGAGATTTTATAGTAGTTATTAAACTTGGAATAATCTCCTACAAGGAATCACTGCGATTTCAAAATGTGTCTGTCAAATCTGTTTCAACAGATAAGGAATACAATCTTTTACTTTCGTTAGATTGCCTGGATAGTATAAAAGGTAGCCTTACAAATAACCAAAGTAAGGCATTGATGATAGATTTTAGTTATAGGATGAGAGCAAAAAATATAAATGTTAACACACCTGCCTACAAAAAAGCAATGATGGAAGATGACTATATTAATTGTTTAAAAGTTACTTATGGGTATGCCGTGACTTGCCACAAAGCACAGGGAGGTGAATGGAATAATGTTTTTTTATTTCTTGATAACGGCATGTATAGAATGCATCCCCTTGAATTGCGTAAATGGTGGTATACGGCCATAACCAGGGCGCGAGAATATTTAAATATTGAAAATAATAAATGGTGGATAACATAGTATACTAACCTTTGGAAATACAAAAAATGAGTTCGCAAATAAATGACGATAAAACCTTTGATGGAACCAGCTTTGCCGGGCAGATAGTTAGGGCGACGGAATACAATAATTGCCACTTTAAAAAATGCGACTTTACCAATAGTGAGTTCGCGCTGTGCAAGTTTATTGATTGCGTATTTGAGGACTGTAACCTCTCAATGATGAAATGGAGCCGGTCGACGTTAAATAACGTAGTGTTTAAGCGCAGTAAATTACTGGGGATAAATTTCAGCTTATGCGAGGATTTTTTGTTTACTGTAAGGTTTGAATCTTGTATGCTGGACTACTCGTCGTTCATGAGCAAGAAAATGCCGAAGACCCATTTCATTAAATCCTCATTAAAAGAGGTAACCTTTACACGGGCTGTTCTTACCGGATCTGTATTTGACGAAAGCGATCTATCAGGCACTGTTTTTAGCGCTACTGATCTTACAGGGGTAAACTTTGCTACAGCCCTGAATTATATCATCGATCCGGAGTTAAATACCATGAATAAAGCCATCTTCTCTGCTCATGGGCTTGAAGGTCTTTTGTATAAGTATAACTTAAAGTTGATTTAAATTATACCTGGTTACTGCCCAGCTGTTTTCTTATCCGCGAAAGCGAAAACCTTTTGCAACAATGGCGTAGTCCTTGCAGCACCGCCTATATTTTTCCGGATGATTAACTCCTGTACCGCTATCTCGGTAAATAGCCCCTGGATGGCTTTCTGAGTTGCGTAATTGGCAATATCGGGGCTGATCTTATGCACAAAAGGGATTTTGTTATAGCTGCTTGCTAAAACACTATAGTATCTGGTAGCATTTACCTTATCAAGGCTTACTTTAATAACAGGCTGAAATTTAGCGGTAAGCTCTGGAGTTGTTGACCCCCTGAAGTATTGGGTAGCTGCATCAGATTTACCTAACAGGATGTTTGTAACGTCTTGTATGGTCATTTTTTTGATGGCGTCAATAAAGATAGGTTTGGCCTGTGCGGCAGCATCTTCTGCAGCGCGGTTTAATGAAAGGATCGCATCGTCGCATGCTTTGCCCATGCCTATGTTACGCAGCGTTTTTTCGGCTTTTTGAGCTTCGGGCGGCAATAGAATTTTGATAGCGGCATTGCCAAAAAAACCATTCACTGCTGATAGCTGGTCGGCGCTTTTTATGGTACCTTGTTCAAGTGCTTCTTTTAAAGCGTTTCCCATGTCAAGCGGCGATGGTGTTTTTTGCGCATAACCGGTTATAGTTAGTCCTGTTACGAACAGAAATATGAGTAGCAATGATCTTTTCATGCTATAAAAATAATAAAAAATCAATTGGATTTAATAACCGGTTATCCGCAAAAGTGCAAAAATAACACCGGCTATCAGCGCGGAGATAGGGATGGTAATTATCCAGGCCCACACCAGATTTATGGTAACGCCCCAGCGTACGGCAGACACTCGTTTGGTTAAGCCAACGCCTATAATTGAGCCGGTGATAGTATGTGTAGTTGAAACAGGGATACCAAAATGTTCGGTAAATCCTAAGGTGATGGCTGCTGCAGTTTCGGCGCTAACACCTTCAAGCGGGGTGATCTTGGTGATCTTTGTTCCCATGGTTTTAACGATCTTCCAACCGCCGGACATAGTACCCAGGGCGATGGCAGAGTAACAAGCTAACGGGATCCACTCGGGCATTGCAGCGCCGCTGTTGATGATTTTTGATGATATCAGCGCCAGGTATAAAATACCCATTACCTTTTGCGCGTCGTTGGTGCCATGTGCAAAGCTTAACAAGCCTGATGAGATCAATTGTAATATTTTAAACCAGCGTTCGGCTGCGGCAGGCCTTGCGTTTTTACAGATATGGAGTATAATAATGGTTATCAAATAGCCTACAAATAAACCAATGAACGGTGCCAGTACGATATAAAGAATGATAGGTATGATATAGTGCATGCTTACGGCTGCCAAAGCATTTGATCCCATATAAAGAGCGTTGGTCATACCCGCGCCTGCAAAACCGCCTATTAAAGTATGTGACGAGCTTGATGGGATACCGAACCACCAGGTAGTTAAGTTCCAGGTAATGGCCGCGATTAAACCGGCCAGTATTACGTGCATGTTTACGTAATGCTCAAAAACAATTTTCGAAACAAAGTTTGCCACTTTGTGGTCCTTAACCACAAAATAAGCCAGGAAGTTAAAAGCAGCGGCCCAAAGCACCGCCTGGAAAGGTGTTAATACTTTAGTTGAAACAACGGTAGCTATAGAGTTTGCCGCGTCATGAAAACCATTGGTATAATCAAAAATCAGCGCCAGCGCAACTACAAGAACTAAAAGGGTTGTAACCATTTATCGATAATAGTTGATTAAGCGTTTTTAACTAAAATAGATTCCATTACATCCGCCGCGTCTTCGCACATATCTGTGGCGGTTTCAAGAGCAGAGTAGATCTCTTTGTATTTTATTAATCGGATAGCATCTTTTTCATACAGGAAAAGATCTGCAACAGCTCGGTCAAAAACATAATCGGCCTGGTTCTCTACACTGTTTATGCGGATACATGAATCGGCAATGGCGCGTACGTTTTTAAGGTCTTTCAATTCGCGAACGGCTTTTTCAAGGTCTAAACTGCACTGTAATACCAGCTCTGATAATTTAAGGATATGCTCGTTATAGTCGTCTATCCGGTACAGGTTCATGCGGTTAGCAGCACCTTGTATATAGTCGGCCACATCATCAATAGCACTTGCTAACGAGTGGATATCCTCACGGTCGAAAGGCGTGATAAAGTTTTTACCAAGCTCCAAATAAACCTGGTGGGTAATTTCGTCGCCCTTGTTTTCAAGCTTGTCAATTTGTTTAAACAATTCTTCGCGGGTTGCCGGATTGTTGCTGTTAACAGTTTCTACAAGCACAGTTGCCATTACTACAACGTTATTAGATGCCTGCTCAAACAATGGAAAAAATATCTTTTTATCCTTAGGAACAAAATACTGGAAAATACTATTTAACGACATATAGATTAATATTTGGTAAAGGTAGTGTTACGTATGTTAAGTTAATGTTAACTTTTCAGAATAGGAATGTGTGGAAAAGGGATGTTCTGTTTTACCTTTTGTAATGTAAAGCCAAATGTTGAACCAACATTCTCGGTACTGCGCACATTGATAGTTTGCTGATGGGCCTCAACAATATGTTTAACAATGGCAAGCCCCAGGCCCGAGCCGCCAATCTGGCGTGAGCGGCTGGTATCAGTGCGGAAAAACCGTTCAAACAACCTTGGCAGGTATTTTTCTTCGATACCCATTCCGTCATCAGTAACTTCGATCAGTACCTGGTCATGTAGTTCAAACAAGGTTATCCAGGTGTGGCCGTTTTCTTTACCATACTTAAAGGAGTTGTCAATAAGGTTAACCAATACCTGGGTAATTTTTTGGCGGTCGGCAATCACCAAAATTGGTTCATCATATTTTTGTTTAAATATTAACCTGATATGGTGCTGGTTCGCCTTCATATCTGATGCTTCGATGATCTCTTTGATCAGATCGTTAATTTTAAACTTGGTATAGTTAATAGGTAATTCGCCTGATTCTAATTTTGAGATCTCATCCAGATCCTTGATCAGGTAGCTTAGCCGGTCGACATTTTTTGACGCCTTATCCAAAAACTGGCGGGCCAGCTCGCGGTCCTCAAAATCATCATCCTGCAATGCCTCAATATATCCCTGTATAGCAAACAGCGGTGTTTTAAACTCATGCGATATATTGGACAAGAAATCGCGCCTGAATTTTTCCTGGGTACGCAATTCCTCAATTTCGGTTTTTTTCTCACGTGCCCATTCCTGCACTTCGTGCTCCACATCATTTATCGGGTCAGAGCTCATGTGCTCACCAAGCGCATCGCGCAGGTCGCGGCCCAGTTTAAGGTTATGGATCAGTTTGTAGATAAGCTTGATCTTAGAGTAAACGTATTTTTCTATCAGGTAATAAAAAACTATAAAGCTGGATATGATGGTAGCCACAAAGGTTATGGCCATATCATAAAACTTATGCTGAAAATAATAGTTAACCGCCGAGATGGTAACAGCCACCGCCAAAGCGTTTATAAAGACTAATACACGTAATTTCATAAAGTAAAGTTACCTAACTTTAATGATTAGCCAACATTGGTCATGTTAAGTTGGGGTTAAGAAATTTGATAATTTATTAATTTTAACCTTATGTAGTGGACAATTTAAGCATTGTCCCGCTCAATTGCCGCGGGTAGGCTTTGTTCTTTTCCTTGATGAAAAGAACCAAAAATCAAGTCAGCCGATATGCTTCTTTGCGCACAAGGCCTTTGCCCTGCAAATCAGGTAAAACCAAGGGCCCGGTCCTTTTGCCGCATGTTGTCGCACGGGCTACCGCTTCAGGCAAAATTACCAATGCCCTTGCCACCGCATAGCCCCACTTGTTTTACCTGCTTTCGCCCGAAGCTTTTCGTCTGACATTCCGGTTATGACCAACCTTGTTGTATTTGTACACATTCAAAAAGAGCGTAAAGGCCTGCCAATCCGCCGGGCCGGGAGTATGGCCTGTGCAGATGAAGCGATCGAATTGGCTTGATGTTTGGTCCTTTTTCATCTAAGTGGCTGTTGCGCAACTAACAGGTGTTAATAAGATAGTTTTAATAAGCTTTATTGAATGGTTATTTTAGATCATGCAAGGCAAAAAGACACACCAGGAGAAGCTGTTCGTCAGTTTTCAATTATCA
>JAQBOP010000113.1 GCA_028287975.1 Mucilaginibacter sp.
TGATATCTACACAGATAACCTGGTTACCCGTTTCGGCCAGGCAGGTCCCGGTAACCAAGCCTACGTATCCTGTTCCTATTACTGCTATTTTCACAAAAGTATTTTGTTTTTATTGTTATTATATTTATCCCGACGAAGATAATGATTTCACATTTAAAATGTTAATATTATACAACTTAGGAATTCGAATTTACTATTTATTAATCCTATTTTTTTCCAATTTTAATAAAAAAGCTGCACTTTGGATAAAAGGACGGCAAAAAAAGCAGCCAATTGCTATTGATCAATGCATCTGGTTCCACTTTGCATCGCTGGGCGAATTTGAACAGGGCAGGCCCGTTTTAGAGCAAATAAAGGTAGCCCATCCGCAAAGCAAAATCGTGGTTACCTTTTTTTCGCCGTCAGGTTATGAGGTCAGAAAAAACACCCCTTTAGCCGACGCTGTTTATTATTTGCCGTTAGATACGAAAAAGAATGCCCGGCAGTTTCTGTCGGTTATAAACCCTAGCCTGGCCATATTTACCAAATATGAGTACTGGTACCATTTTTTTAACGAACTGCATCAGCGGCAAATACCTTTATATATTATATCAGGCATATTCAGGCCCAACCAGGTGTTTTTTAAATGGTATGGCGACCTGCACCGCAAAATGTTAGGCTTTGTAACCCGCTTTTTTGTTCAGGACGAACAATCAAAACAATTACTGCAAACAGTTAACATTACCAACGTAACTATTAGCGGCGACACCCGCTTTGACCGGGTTTGGGCAAACGCTCAAAACCCTAAGCCATTACCCGAAATCGCCGAATTTATAAATAAGCAGAAAACTTTTATTGCCGGCAGCACCTGGCCCGCCGATGAAGAACTGATAGCCAAACTGGTTACGCAATATCCCGACCGAAAATTTATCATCGCCCCGCATGAAATAAGTGAGGAGAAAATAAACACCCTAACAAATATACTGCCACCAAACTCGGCAATGCGTTACTCACAACTCGTTACTCACAACTCACCACTAACCACCCAGATCTTGATTATCGATAACATCGGGATGCTGTCGTCTTTATATCAATATGGTGATATCGCTTTTATAGGCGGTGGTTTTGGTGCCGGGATCCATAATACTTTAGAGGCCGCCGCATTTGGCCTGCCGGTGATCTTCGGGCCTAACTATGCTAAGTTTAAGGAAGCCAAAGACCTTATCGCGCTTGGCGGCGGGTTTAGTATTGATGATGAGGTATCGCTTAAAAATGTGGTAAGTAGATTAGTTGACGATACACCTTTTTGTTTGGACGCGGGCGACAAGGCCAAAACCTATGTGCAGGAAAACGTAGGAGCAACGGATACTATACTAAAATATATCGGGCAATAATAGAATCCGGTCGCGTTAGGGATGGCAGCGCTTGCCTGCCGGCAGGCAGGCATACCGGCCACTTCGAGGGGCCTCAGTGCAGGCCGTGATTAAAGCCTGTAGGCGTATGAGCGCCCGCCTGCCGGCTGGCAGGTACAGCCCGGGCCAAAGGCAACGCCCTAATATTTATGTAGAGACGCAATACTTTGCGTCTCGAAGAACGGGACATAAAAAAAGAGGCACAAAGTATTGTGCCTCTACAAAAATTATATAAATCCGAAATCGAAAATCCGATATCCGAAATTAATTAAGCCATTTGCCTCCTGATAATATTCAGTGCACCGCCTGCTTTAAACCACTCTATCTGTTGTGCATTGTAAGTATGATTAACCGGGAACGACTCGGTAGTGCCATCATGGTGATGCAATACAACGGTTAACTGTTTGCCCGGGGCAAAGGTGGTTAAACCGGTGATATCGATCTTATCATCCTCCTGGATCTTATCGTAATCGTTGCTATCGGCAAAGGTGATGCCCAGCATACCTTGTTTCTTTAAGTTGGTTTCGTGGATGCGGGCGAAAGATTTTACCAATATGGCACGTACACCTAAGTGACGTGGCTCCATAGCCGCGTGCTCGCGTGATGAACCTTCACCATAGTTTTCATCCCCTACCACTATACTGCCAATGCCGTGCGCTTTATAATCGCGCTGAGTGGCAGGTACAGGTCCGTATTCGCCGGTCAGTTCGTTTTTAACACTGTCGGCAGTATTGTTAAAGTAGTTGATGGCACCTATCAGCATGTTATTACTGATGTTATCCAAATGGCCGCGGAACTTCAACCACGGACCCGCCATGCTGATATGATCCGTAGTACATTTACCTTTAGCCTTGATCAGTAATTTTAGGCCGGTAATATCAGTACCTTCCCATGGCTTAAACGGATCAAGCAATTGCAGGCGCGATGATGTAGGGCTTACCAAAACTACCACCTGGCTGCCATCCTCGGCAGGGGCCTGGTAGCCGGCATCCTCAACAGCATAGCCTTTAACCGGCATTTCAATACCCAATGGCTCGTCCAGTTTTACCTGCTCGCCTTTTTCGTTGGTCAGGTAATCAGTAAGCGGGTTAAAGGTCAGATCACCTGCTATAACCAAAGCGGTTACAACTTCCGGCGATGCCACAAAAGCATGTGTATTTGGGTTACCGTCCTGGCGCTTGGCGAAGTTACGGTTAAACGAAGTAATGATAGAGTTTTTACGGGTAGGGTCGTCAGTATGACGTGCCCACTGGCCTATACATGGGCCGCAAGCATTTGCCAATACCACGCCGCCCATCTGGGCGAAGGTATCTAAATAACCATCGCGCTCAACGGTGTAGCGTACTAACTCGCTGCCCGGGGTAATGGTAAATTCGGCTTTAACTTATAAGCCTTTATCTGTAGCCTGTTTAGCTATCGAAGCCGAACGG
>JAQBOP010000147.1 GCA_028287975.1 Mucilaginibacter sp.
AGAAATGGTCCTGGTTTTCAAACAGATATTAAAAATACCTTGAGTATTTATGACTATAAAGAAACCCGGGATGTGGGCGATCTGACCAGTGGCAGCGCCCTGTATACCCCCAACGCCGATTTGACTAACATAAGCCATTATAAGACAGTTGATGAAAGACCGGGTATGAATTTTTCTAAGAATTTTTATAAATCATTAGATAACCGCTTTCAAAAGTCATGGTCTGTAAACATGTTTGCCGAGAGCCAAATCTTCATGTTAAGAAATACAGCATTGCAAACTTTTCAAGATATTAACCGCTCTTATTATTATTTCATCCCGTCTGTCAGCTTGTCTTTTAATAACTACCAATATGGTGAATTTGAAAAAAGTTATAGTTTAACTTACAGCACCTCGGTACAATACCCAACCATAGCGCAGTTAGCACCATTAATTGACAATGCCGATGTTTACAATATAACTGTGGGCAACCTGGGTTTAAAACCGGCCGTTAAACATGACCTGACCTTTAGATACAATTACTATGACCAGGGTAACAAAAACGCTTTATATGCAGGTGCGACTATATCTGCCGGTTTTGTTGAAAAAAACATAACTGATAGCACTAATTACGATGCGCTTGGGCGCACGGTACGCCGTTATATTAACGGTGACGACAATAAATATATCAACTATAACGGTTATATCAATAAGGCGTTCAAATTTAAAGACCATCAGTTTCAAATCAATGGCAACTCTAATACCGGTTATTCACAGTATAATACAGCCGTTAATGGGCAGTATTACAACACTCGCCAAACCTCGCTCAGCCTTTCTTCTACTGTAACTTATAGTTACAAATCTATCTGGTCTACAGATTTAGGTGAGGGTTTTTCGGGCAATAAAACCAACCAGGGCAGCCTGAGCCATCAAACCTATTATAACTGGTCTACTAATTTAGGCTTCGCCTTTGCGCTGCCTAAAAGCATATTTTTTAATTCCCGCGCAAGTTTTAACAACAGTAAATCATCAAGTGCTGCCAGTAATATTTACTACACTATTTGGAATGCTGATATAGGATACCGCTTTTTAAAAGGTGCTAATGCCGAGGTAAAATTTTCAGCGTTGGATCTATTACATCAAAATAAAGGGTTGTATAATTATGTAAATAATAACAGTATCACTACAAGTACGGCAAATGTTTTGCAGCAGTATTTTATGGTTACACTGGCTTATTATCCGCGTAAATTCGGGCTGCATAAAAAGAAACAAGCGGCACAGTAAGTCATCCCGAATGAGCTGCTGCTGTTAATTGCCTGATTTAAGCGTCGCGTTAAATTGTTCATGTCGTTATGTCACAATAGCGTATTGGGTCTGCCTTTTTTTCCACAATAGGGGCATTTCATTCCTCATTTGATTAAACTATTGCCGTTTGCCTATATCAAACAGGTAGTTACCAGCGTTATCAATGGAAATATGGTCACGGGTGATTAATTTTTCACGATTAATGTTGCATAAAGTTTAACTTTTAATAGATTGCGCATCATAATAGTGTCTGTTTATTGTTAAGCGCATAAGTTGGCAACAATATTGTTGATAAGTTAAAAAACAAACGTTCTAAGTGTTGAAACTAATTAATATATTAGGACGTATATAATAGGAGTATATATGGAAGCAAAATTTTCGCCACGGGTTAAGGATGTGATACAATACAGCAGGGAAGAGGCTTTACGCCTTGGGCACGACTATATCGGTACCGAACACCTTTTACTTGGGCTTATCCGTGATGGTGACGGTGTAGCTATTAAGCTGCTTAGAGAACTGGCTGTTGATACGGCCAGATTGCGCCGCTCTGTTGAAGACGCTGTAAAAGGAACTATAGGAACTAACGTACATATTGGCAGCATACCATTAACCAAACAAGCCGAAAAAGTATTGAAGATAACTTACCTGGAAGCTAAAATTTTTAAAAGCGATGTAATAGGTACCGAACATTTATTGTTATCTATTTTGCGCGATGAAGATAATATCGCATCACAAATATTGATGCAGTTTAATGTTAATTATGAAGTGTTTAAAAGCGAGGTCGAATCGCATAAAAACAATATAACTGACGAGATGCCCGGTTCATCAACCGGTGGTGACGACGATTTTAAAGAAGAAGAAGCATTTAATCAGCCTAAAAAAGTATCAGACATTAAATCAAAAACACCGGTGTTGGACAACTTTGGCCGCGATTTAACCCGCGCTGCCGAAGATGGTAAACTTGACCCGATAGTAGGCCGTGAAAAAGAGATCGAGCGTGTATCGCAGATCCTGTCACGCCGTAAAAAGAACAACCCGATTTTAATTGGCGAGCCTGGCGTTGGTAAATCTGCCATTGCCGAAGGTTTGGCATTGCGTATTGTTCAGCGTAAAGTATCGCGCGTATTGTTTAACAAACGTGTGGTTACTTTAGATCTTGCTTCGTTAGTTGCAGGTACAAAATACCGCGGCCAGTTTGAAGAACGTATGAAAGCCGTGATGAACGAGCTTGAAAAATCGCCTGATGTGATCTTATTTATTGACGAGATCCATACCATTGTTGGTGCAGGCGGTGCTTCGGGATCATTAGATGCGTCGAATATGTTTAAACCGGCTTTGGCCCGTGGAGAGATCCAGTGCATCGGCGCTACTACCTTGGATGAATACCGCCAGTTTATTGAGAAAGATGGCGCTTTGGACCGTCGTTTCCAGAAGGTGATGGTTGAACCGGCTACACCTGATGAAACCGTTGAGATACTAACCCGCATTAAAGATAAATACGAAGAACACCACGGTGTAACTTATACCGACGAAGCCATACAGGCTTGTGTTACTTTAACTACAAGATATATTACAGACCGCTTTTTACCGGACAAGGCTATCGACGCTTTGGACGAATCAGGATCACGTGTTCACTTAACCAATATCCACGTTCCGCAAGAAATATTGGATATTGAGAACAAGATAGAGCTGATAAAAGTTGAAAAGAACAAAGTAGTACGCAGCCAGAAATACGAAGAAGCAGCCAAACTGCGCGATACCGAAAAGCATTTGCTGGAAGAGCTTGACCAGGCTAAATCTGCATGGGAAGCCGAAACAAAATCAAAACGTTACACCGTAACCGAAGATAATGTTGCCGAGGTTGTTTCTATGATGACCGGGATCCCGGTACAGAAAGTAGGCCAGGCCGACAGCCAGAAATTACTGAACATGTCTGAAAAGATAGGTCAGAAAATTATTGGCCAGGACGATGCTGTTAAGAAATTGACCCGTGCCATACAACGTACCCGTGCCGGACTGAAAGATCCTAAAAAACCTATCGGGTCATTTATTTTCTTAGGCCCTACAGGTGTTGGTAAAACAGAGTTGGCTAAAGAACTTGCCCGCTTTATGTTTGATACTGAAGACGCGCTGATACAAATTGATATGAGCGAGTACATGGAGAAATTCGCGGTATCCCGTTTGGTAGGAGCGCCTCCGGGCTATGTGGGTTATGAAGAAGGCGGACAGTTAACAGAGAAAGTACGCCGTAAACCATACGCGGTAGTATTGCTTGACGAGATCGAGAAAGCGCACCCTGATGTGTTTAACATCTTGCTGCAGGTGCTGGACGAAGGCCAGTTAACTGATTCATTGGGCCGTAAGGTTGATTTCAGAAATGCCATCATCATCATGACCTCGAATATCGGCGCACGCCAGTTGAAAGATTTTGGACAAGGTGTAGGCTTTAGCACAAATGCTAAAACAACACAAGCCGAATCGCATTCAAGAGGTGTGATCGAGAACGCTTTAAAACGCGCTTTCGCTCCGGAGTTTTTGAACCGTATTGACGACGTGATCGTATTTAATTCGTTAGGCGAAGAAGAGATCTTCAAAATTATCGATATTGAGTTAACCGCTTTATTTGGCCGTGTTAACAGCTTGGGTTATAAAATTGAATTGACCGATGAGGCTAAGAAGTTTATTGCCGATAAAGGATACGATTCGCAATTTGGTGCACGTCCGTTAAAACGTGCCATCCAGAAATACCTGGAAGACCCTATTGCCGAAGAGATACTGAAAGGCGAATTGACCGAAGGCGATATCATGCTGGTTGATTACGATAAAGAGGCCGAAGAGATAAAGATCTCTCCCAAAAAAGGCACTAATAAAAAGCCAAAGCAGGAAGAGCAAAATTAAGTTGATTATATAGAAGAGCCTCCGGACAAATCGGAGGCTCTTTTTATATTTTATAATTTGAGTGTAGCTTTTAATAAAAATCAAAAAAAGCAAACTAAACATTAAACCTTTGCGTTTTAGTAACATCATACTGATGTTTAAAACAATTATAACTATGAAAAAAATCTTATCTATTGCTTGTGTAGCCCTTGTAGTGGCGGCTTTAGCTTCTTGTAAAAAAACATATGTAACCCAGGTGACTAATACGCCTAATCAAACTTGGTTACACACCGTTCAAACATCTGATTGGGCGCTGACTACTGATGGAAAATCAGATTCTGTCGATGTAACTGTTCCAAATGGATACGAGTTTTTTAATCAGAGCGATGCGACTTTAGTTTATTTTTCGTTCGTTTCAGGTGTTTATGAACAAGTGCCAGAAGTTTTTAACGGCATATCATATAGTTATTTCCATTATGTATCTAACAATAGCTTACACATGGTATTATACGCACAATCGGCCGGTGGAACTACACCTACTAAACCTACATCATCTGTTGGTTTAAAATTGGTTCTGATACCATCTGTAAATCCACAACAACAATAAAAGAAATTTGTCTTTCAGACAAAAAGGCCAACCTTTCGGTTGGCCTTTTTCTAATTCCGAAATCGAAATTCCGAAATCCGATATCAATATTATTTCTCCATCTGTTCAATAACAGCCTGTGTAACCCCGGTAAAAGAGAAACCGCCGTCATGGAAAAGATTTTGCATGGTAACCATTTTGGTAAGGTCAGAAAATAAGGTAACTACATAGTCGGCACATTGGTCGGCATCCGCGTTACCCAGCGGGCTCATTTTTTCGGCATAGTTGATAAAGCCGTCAAAGCCTTTAACGCCCGATCCGGCAGTGGTACGGGTTGGCGATTGCGATACGGTATTGATCCGTACTTTCTTTTTGGTACCATAGTAGTAACCAAAGTTACGGGCAATGCTTTCTAACACGGCTTTGTTATCGCTCATGTCATTATAATCAGGAAATACACGTTGAGCGGCAATGTAGGTTAACGCCACTACCGATCCCCACTCGCTGATGGCATCCATTTTCATGGCAGTTTGCAGTACGCGGTGCAGGCTTAATGCCGATATGTCAAAACCCTTATGGGTAAACTCGTAATTGTTTTCGTAGTATGGAATGGCTTTGCGCACGTTAATGCTCATGCCTATCGAGTGCAAAATAAAATCTACCGGCCCGCCAAAATGTTCCATGGTCTGGGTAAACAGGTTCTCAATATCCGCGGCAACGGTAACGTCGGCAGGAATAACCGGGGCCTTGATCTCTTCGGCCAGTTTATTTATAGTGCCCATCCGCAAAGCGATAGGGGCATTGGTTAATACAATCTGAGCGCCCTCTGCATAGCAGTGCTGGGCGGTTTTCCAGGCGATAGAGTTTTCGTCTAATGCGCCAAAAATTATTCCTTTTTTGCCTTTTAATAAATTATAAGCCATGTGTTGATTTTTGTTTATAATGAGGGCAAAGGTATGATTTTATTGAATTACAATTAAATATAAATGCCCCCTCTAAACGGCGCAGCCCTCATGAACACCAAGAAACAAACAATTTGTGAATAATCTCCCCCGGTAGGGGAGACTTGAATTTAAAAAAAGATAAATAAAGTTATATTGGATAGAAAAACGCTGTGTTTCTCTGTTCTCTCTTTGTGAAACTCTGTGGTTAAAATAAACACAAAGAAACAAAGGAGACACAAAGGTCACAGAGACCTAATATTATTTAAAGACTTTTGATATTGCTCATAATATAATTGATCAAAGAGTTGCCAGCATAGCTGCGAAACGCTTTCTTTGGTTTACCAATTATCAAAAATGAAAAAGCCTTTTGCCCTTGTAGCCGCGTTAGTGGCCTGTTTTACAATTGTTCGTGCACAGGATTATGTTAAATATGTAAACACCTTGCAGGGCACGGATTCAAACTACGGCCTTTCGTATGGGAGCACCTACCCCACAATTGGCTTACCGTTTTCCGAGCATTTTTATTCGCCGCAAACCAACAAGAACGGCGAAGGCTGGAAATACCAGTACCAGGCTCATGAGATCCGCGGTTTTGAGCAGGTGCATCAGTGTAGCCCCTGGATGGGCGATTACGCGGTATTTTCATTAATGCCGGTTGAGGGCGAGCTGAAGGTGACAGACGACGACCGGGCCGCAGCGTTTAAACACGAAAACGAGGTTGCCAAACCAAGCTATTATAAAGTGAAGTTTGATAACGGCATGGCTGCCGGCGTAACGGTTACAGAACGCGGCGCACACATGAGATTCAGCTTTACAGGTAAGGCCGATAATTATATAATTTTTGACGGATATCGCGGCGATTGCCAGCTACAGATCATTCCCGAAGAACGTAAGATAGTTGGCTATGTAACCAATGGCACCTTCATCCCCAAAGGGTTTAAAAATTATTTTGTTATACAGTTCAACAAGTCATTCACCGCTTTTGGTACCTGGCAAAAAGAGAATAAACTGATAACCAAAAACGAAAAAACAAAAAGCGGCAAAGCCATTGGCGCTTATCTGCAATTTAAAAAAGGTGCCACTGTTGAATGTAAAATAGCATCATCCTACATCAGCAGTGAGCAGGCGCAGCTAAATTTTGACAGAGAGCTGAAGCCATTTAAAAGCTTTGAACAAACACAGGCGGCCGCGACAAAAATATGGAACGATATGCTGGGCCGCGTGGCAGTTGAGGGTGGTACCGAAGGCGAGAAAGCTACCTTTTACTCGTGCCTGTTTAGGGCCAATCTGTTCTCGCGTAAGTTTTATGACCTGGATAAAGAAGGTAAGCCTTACTACTACAGCTCATACGATGAGAAGATCCACAGTGGCTATATGTTTACCGACAACGGTTTTTGGGATACCTTCAGGGCACAATTTCCTTTAAGCAATATTTTGCATCCTGAAATGGAAGGACGTTATATGCAGAGTTTATTGGATGCTCAACAACAGTGCGGCTTCTTCCCTGCATGGTCAAACCCGGGCATGTCGGGTGTAATGCTGGGTAACCATGCCATTTCATTACTGGCGGATGCCTGGGCAAAAGGCATCCATACGTTCGACCCTAACCAGGCACTTGCTGCTTACCTGCACGAGGCTACCAATAAAGGTTTCTGGGGCGGGTCGAACGGTCGCGAAGGGTGGAAAGATTATTTTTCGTTAGGTTTTGTTCCCAAAGGCGAGGTGTACGAATACGGCGCGAAAACGCTGGAATATGCCTATGATGATTTTTGCGCGTATAACCTGGCAAAAATGACGGGCAACACTTTTTACGAGCAGATCTTTGCCCGCCAGATGTATAATTACAAAAACCTGTACGACCCCGAAGTCGGCTTTATGCGCGGTAAACTACGAAACGGCGACTGGCTGCCCGATTTTGACCCGATAGAATGGGGCGGCCCTTTTACCGAGGGAAACTCGTGGCAATATAGCTGGTCGGTTTTTCAGGATGTGAACGGATTGGTTAAACTGATGGGTGGCGAAGAAAAGTTTGCCGCAAAGCTGGATACTTTTTTTACCACCAACAGCAATGTTAAGGTTGGCACCTACAAACAACAGATCCACGAAATGACCGAAATGCAGCTGGCCAAAATGGGCCAATACGCGCATGGTAATGAGCCGGACATGCATGTGCCCTACCTGTACAATTATATAGGCCAGCCCTGGAAAACGCAATACCGTGTGCGGCAGATCATGGATAAGCTATACAATGCCGGCCCTAAAGGTTATCCAGGCGATGAGGACCAGGGGCAAATGTCGTCATGGTATGTGATCAGCGCGTTGGGTTTGTACAGCGTATGCCCCGGTACAGACCAGTATGTAATAGGTAGCCCGGTATTTGAAAAAGCTACCGTTAATTTAGAAAACGGAAAGAAATTTACGGTGATAGCCAATAACAACAGCAAAAACAATGTGTACATACAATCGGCAACCTTAAACGGGAAAACATACACCGCTAATTATATCACCTATACCAATATTATGAATGGCGGCACACTGGCACTGCAAATGGGCGACAAGCCCAACGTAAACCGTGGTATTGCCGTGAGCGACAGACCATTTTCACTATCGGCACGAACGAAGTAATTAGAAACCTTAATTCTGATAAACAATCAATACGGTTAGATCGTCATTGCCTGGTTTTAATCCGTGACTGCTGCCGGGAAGCGTTAATATGGCATCGCCTGTGGTAACGGGTATCGTTTTGCCATTCATTTGCAGCTCGCCGCTGCCGTTAAGGATATAATAGATCTCCTGTTCTTGTTGCAGGTGATAGCCTATTGACGAGCCCGGATGCAGTACCCGCTTGCGAAAAGCTACTTTGCCGCCTTTAAATTTGCTAAAGAAAGGGTATGCGGTAGTTTTACCTCCACCATTATGCGGACCTGCATCCTCAATGGCAATATCCTTTTCATGGTCTAAAATGTATCCCTTGTCCTGCTGTACATAAGTAAATCCCGCCAGGAAAATTAAAGAGAACGCTAAAGCAGTGATCAGGAAAGTGGGTAAATGAAAGTGAAGTTTCATGATATTGAATTTTAAATGGCTGTCATGCTGAGGCTCTCGAAGCATGCGGGCGGGCCTTTACGCTCACCCTTCGACGGGCTCAGGGTGACAGCCTTGTTTTTCTTTCTGCCAACTGCCTACTGCCCAGGAGCTCCCTCGCATTCTGCAAAGCACTTTCGCCGGGTTTATCGCCGCTCAGCATTTTGGCAATTTCTAAAACGCGCTCGTTGGAATCCAGTTGTTTAATGCGGGTGCGGGTGGTGTCGGCCTCATCGTCCTTATAAACAAAATAGTGGCTCTGGCCCTTGCTGGCAATTTGCGGCAGGTGGGTAATGGTGATCACCTGCAGGTTATCTGCCAATTGCTCCATGATCTGCCCGACCTTGTTAGCTACCTCGCCGGATACCCCTGTGTCTATCTCATCAAAAATAATGGTAGGCAAGGCTGTGTTTTTGGCAATGAGCGATTTAATGCTCAGCATTAACCGCGACAACTCACCACCCGATGCCACTTTGCTCATCTCGGCCAAAGCATGGCCCTTATTGGCACTGAATAAGAATCGAATAACATCAACCCCACTTTCCCCCAAACCCTCTAAAGGGGAGTTACGTCCTACGGCTTGTAGGAGTGATAATTCTATTTTCAGCGCCGAGTTAGCCATCCCCATTTCGGCCAAGGTTTGCAGTACATCTTTTTCAATAGCCGGGATTGCTTTTAATCTGTTAGCTGATAATTGACTGGCCAGTTGTTCAAGCGCTTTCTTATCGGCATTCAGTTGTTGCTGTAGTTTCTCGATCACCTCATCACCAAAAACAGCCTGCTGAATTTTGCCCGATAGCTCATCTTGTAACTGCAACAGTTCGGCATTGCTGTTTAAGCGGTGCTTTTTTTGCAGGTTATAAATAGTGCTTAGCCTCGTATTCACATCAGCCGCGCGGGGTTCGTTGGTATGCGTGTGTTGTTCTATGGTTTCAATTTCAGCGGCTATATCTTTCAGCTCGATGATGGTGCTGTTTAAACGTTCCTGCAATTCTTCTATCTGTGGGTTAAACTTTACCAGCGACCCCAGCTGTTGTCCCGCCTCACGCAATTGCGACAAGGCAGCGGCTTCGCTATCCTGCATCAGGTAATTGGCGCTTAGTAAATTACGTTTTATTTCTTCGGCATTGTTGAGGGCGTAAAGCTCTTGCTCTAACTGTTCTTGCTCATCGGCAGACAGGCCGGCTTTATCCAACTCGTCGTATTGGAACTGGTAATAATCCAGGTCGGCTTTGGCTTTGTCGCTCTCTTCTACCAGTTGCTGCAGTTTGGCAATCGACTTTTTATAAGCGCGGAATTTAGTTTGATAATCGCCCAATAACTCCGGGTGTTTGGCTACCGAATCAACCACCAACAATTGAAACTCCGGGTCGTTAATTTCCATAGTAGCGTGCTGCGAGTGGATATCGATCAGCTTTTCGCCCAATAACTTAAGCGAGTTCAGGTTTACCGGGGTATCATTCACAAATGAGCGCGATTTTCCATCGGCAGAGATCTCGCGCCTTAGTACCGTTTCGGCTTCGTAGTCCAGGTCGTTATCCTCAAAAAAGTTCTTTAAATGGAAATCAGCAATGCGGAACGTACCCTCTATCACACATTTTTTTTGCTGGTTAAAAAAGTAACGGCTCTCGGCACGTTGCCCCAATATTAAAGATAGCGCGCCCAGGATAATTGATTTACCCGCGCCGGTTTCGCCGGTGAGGATATTCAGCCCCTTATCAAAACTGATCTCGAGGTTATCAATTAAAGCGTAGTTACTTATACTGAGTTTTTGAAGCATAAAAAAGTATCCTTGTTTGCAGGATACTAAATTACGACTTAGGATATAAAGACTTGCGAAGTTTAATTCGATATTGTTAGTTTTTTTAAGGCCTCATTGAGGGCTTCGCCGTTTTGAAACTTCGCAAGTCTGGGTAATAAATAAAGAGGGACGTGCCCTCTTTATCTACAAACTATAAACTGATCTTAAAATTAATGGGCATTACAAAGGTGCATTTTCATGCACATCGGGTTTTACGGGCGCTGCCGGTTCAATCGGGGCAGATTTTACACTGTCTTTTTCTGCAGCTTTATCGGCGCTTTGTTTCGCTCTTTCTTCTATAATTTGTTTCTGAGCCTTTTTTGCTATTTCCAGGGCTTGCTTCTGCATTTGAAGCAGTTGCTTTTTACCTTCGCCCGACTGGTAATACTTGCC
>JAQBOP010000202.1 GCA_028287975.1 Mucilaginibacter sp.
AGTTTGGTTTATTGTTTAGGACTTAGCATAATAATCTGTCCGTTTTGTGTATAAGATAATTTATTAGCATTACAAATGGCAAAAAGCAGGTCTTCAAGCTTATCGGTATTGTCAAATTCAGAACTAAATCGAATGTTCTTCAGATCCTGGGCAGCAAACCTGATCTTGATTTTGTAATAAGATTCAAGCATACCCGCTACATTTGCCAATGTCTCGTCGTCAAATTTATATTTGCCTTGTACCCAACCTGCAAAATCGTTTGCATTAATGTGCCGTTTAAAAATTTCGCCGTTTATTTTCCCCACTGTCACCTGCTCATCCGGCAATAAGGTAACATTGCTTATTACCTGGTTCTTATGATTTGTTAGTGACCTTACCGATACTTTTCCACGCGTTACCGTTACCTGAACGCTCTTTAAAAATTTATACGCCCTGACATTAAACGCTGTCCCTAATACATTGATCTGCGTACCTGCCGCATTAACAATAAAAGGTCTTTTTGAATCATGTTTGATATCAAAATAAGCTTCGCCCTCCAATAGGTCAACTTCCCTAATTTTGTGGTTAAAACTCTCGGGATATCTTATCCGGCTCCCCCCGCTCAGTACAATAGTTGAACTATCACTAAGCGTGAGTTTTCTTTTTTCGCCAGATGGAACAAAGGTTTCAGTATATATGTCCTGGTTTAATTTAGACCTGATATTATCACGATATACTTTAGCAAGCCAGCCCATGCCGATAAAAAGCAGTACCGATGCCGCTACCAAAATCAGTCTTAAATGAATAATGCGCCCTCCGGGATTATTTATCCGGCTATCGATAGCACTTTTCAACTCTTCGTTCATTAATTGTTTTTCGTTTGGATTCCATTTTAGCTCGCTCGAATTAGCAAGCATGTCGTACCATGCCTCTAACTTTTCTTTTTCTCCAGGTGTGCAACTACCGCTTTGATAGCGTTTTAAAAGTTCCTTTGCTTCTTTGTTGGTCATTGTGGTGCTTCTAATGATTAAGTCTAAAATAGAGTACTTTGGTAGTAGATAAAATATAAAAAAATTCATAATTAACTGAAAATCAGATAATAAAATTCACACTAAACAAGTAAGCCATATATTGACGAACTTATTTGCAAGGAATAAAAAATGAGGTAAGTACAGTAACCAAATTATTTTTCGGCCAGTTTTAATCTGAAATGTTTTAGTACGTTGTTGATCTGTTTTTTTACAGTTTTATCAGAAATCATCAGTTTTTCTGAAATAAGTTTATGCGAGAGTTCTTCTTTTCTACTCAAAATAAAAACCTCCCTCATTTTAGGAGGCAGCTTAGCAATTTCGTTATCAATAAATAAGCTTAATTCATTGGCTTCCATTTGCTGGGTAACCGAATCACATTCCTGATCAAAAAATAATTTAAGTGATTCGAGGTATTTGTTTTTAGAGGTATTGTCTTTAATATAAGTTAATCCTTTGTACCTGGCAGCAGTAAAAAGATAAGCTTGTAAAGAATTGACATTGTCAAGACTCATTCTGCGAAACCACAACGAAACAAATAACTCCTGAACTATATCCTTAGCATCATCTTTGTCTTTCACTACCTTTGCCACATACTCAAAAAGCCGTTCCCAATACCGGTTATAAATCAGGTCAAACGCTTTCTTATTATCTTCTTTCAATAATTTTAGCAATTGTTGGTCCGAACAAAGAATATAATCTTTATTAAGCATAAATTATAGGGGTTAGTCACTTAAAAAGTTTATCCTTATAAACCGGTATTTCAAAAACATGAAGGTTATGTAATTGAAATAACAATTTAAACTGGGTCAATAATTGGTTTATCGCGATCCATTTGTTGAATAATTAACAATCCAAAAGTCGCAAATACAAAATTAACAGATGGTTTAATAAAACCATCCTATACTGTCTTATAGTTTGAATCTTCTATAATTACTTAACAATTAATATACGTCCACCTAATATCCCACGCTTATTTTAGGCAAGTTTAATTGTCGATCTTTGGCCTGGATATATATCATCATTGCCGCAATACTGGAAGCCGCGTGGACGTACTGTGTTAAATTTTTTAAATTCAGCGATTTTAAACTGCTTACCTGGGCCAATTTTTACACACTGCCCGGGTTAACCATACTGGCACCCATAACCGGTTATCTTGTATTTGGATTGGCAAACGCTTGGTTCTTCTCGCTGGCCATTAAACAAATACCAACCGCTATGGCATTTGCCGCCTGGACCGGTGCCAGTATTATCATGATAAAACTTGCAGACACCTTGTTTTTTCGCGAACCCACCTCATGGTCCGAGATCTTTTTTATGCTGCTGATCATGACAGGCATTATGGGGCTTAAGTTTGTTGCTGTTTAAGCCGTCATCCCCCCAATAAATTAAGCCAACTGGTTGCGCCAGCGATTTTTCAGCGTACGGTAATTTTCAAGTTCTTCTTCTGATAAATACTGGATAACGTTGATGGATTTACCGTCTAACCCGTTAATGACATAATTAGTGGTATTGGTATCAAAAAACACGATCGAAAATTGATTTACCAATTGCGGGTTTTCTTTTACGATATCCATAAACATCGTTTTAAAGTTCTCTTTTTGAGCAGATGTTGCTAAAGATTGGGCAGGCATCCGTTGTTTTGATTTAGGGTTTACTCTGTTCATTGCATGGTTTGAACATATTTCCGGTCAAATTGTTTTAAGAAATTTAATGGCCATCGATCTTTTTTTATCATATGTATGTAGTTTTTATTCAGCAAATTATCATCAAACCTCAAAAACATTTATATTTATATCCCATTATAGTGTCCTAAATAAGTTTTTCTATTATCTGCCAAAAGAAATGCCCCTTAGAGATCGTACCTATGAAAAGACACTCCAATTAATTTTGGGTGGGATCATTGCTTTGGCAGTGCTTTTTTCTGTGGTCCAAAGCATTGCATCAAAGTTCAAAAAGCCCTACGAAGCCCCCCATTCTACTTCTCTCCGTAAATGATCGTGGCGCTGTAATCCAGGAAAACATTGTCCGGCGCATATCTTTGGTGCAGCGTTTCAAATACTTCTTTTTTTATTTTAGCCTTTAGTTCATCGTCTGCTTTGCCGAGTGCAGCCACTATAGGAGCCCCCACTTCCAAATGAAGGTTCCAGTAAATATCCGCGGTTCCTATAAATAGTCTTTCGTCCATCTCTTTTTCCTGTATGCTTTTGGCTCCTGCTTGTTTTAGTAAGTTAGCCATCGTACCCGGCTGGGCGCAACGGAACATACCTGGAGCACCTGCAGGCGGTGGTGGTAATTGCATGTTTTTGTTAATAGCGGACATGATTGCTGTTACCCAAAAGTTTTTCTCAGGCACATTCCATACAGCAGTAGCCAACCTGCCGCCGGGCTTCAAAACCCGCATAATTTCTTTTGCCGCAAGGTCCATCTCCGGGAAAAACATAAAGCCCATCCGGCAGCTCACCGCGTCAAAAGTATTATCAGCGAACGGCAGCGCGGAAACATCGGATACTGCTGTTTCAACATTTTTAAGGCCGCCATTAGCTGCATTATCAGCCGCTATTTTAAGCATTTCGTCTGCCAGGTCAGTTAGTATAACTTTTCCGTTGGGTATCATAGCGGCAATACTCAGGCCCGGCTCGCCGGTGCCGGTAGCGATATCAAGAATCACCTCGCCATCCTTGGGTTTGATCAGGTTGATCATCTCATCCCCAAAAGGTTTCAGAAACCTCATGGTCAATTCGTCCCATTTTTTCCAGCCTGCCGAAAACTTGTTCCAGCTATCTTTTTGCTGATCGCGTATTTGTTCTGATTGAGCGTCCATTAATTTGATTATTAATAGTTTAAGACATTCTTAAAGATATTAATAATTAACAAAGAATACAGCTTAATTAAGTAACGTCTCCGGTACTTTTTTCAGCAGCTTGATCTCTTCGTAAATGCCGTCCCATAAAGTGATACGCTTTTGCAAAGCGGTTATCGAAGCCTCAGTCGCTTCCTGCCATTTTTGTTCATCATCCCCGCAGAGCTCTGCGGTCATTTCTGTTGCCAGGTGGCTGTGGTGACCACCATCCACTTCAATATGACGCTCAAGATAATAATTGAACTTAGTAACCTGCTGCGGAAATTTATGGTCAAGATCTTTAACAATCTCGTGGAACATGTCAGGGATCAGGTCCTCGCGGCCATAGGTAAAAGCGGCTGCCTGTATGTGAGCCTTACCATTATTGATAACCCCGAAAGTATAATTAACAAAAGACCTGACCTCATCAGGTGTCTGCGCCGCACCAAAAGCAGTATCAAAATCTTTAACGGCTTGCAAAACAGTTATAAACCGCTCAAAACCGGTGGTTGATGCTCCGCATTGTGCCATAGCGTTCAGGTACATTTCATAATGACTCAGCCGTTTGCCGGTTTCATCCACGTCCGACTCCTCGCCCGCTACGATCTCGTTGATCAGATACCGGGTATCTGCGGAGCCTACCGGGAACCACGGCACCTGCGTGCAGGTAAGATTAAGCTGTAATGCTTTAAGCAGCGACATGAAATCCCATACCGCGTAGATATGGTGTTCCATAAACACGTGCAGGCCCTCCAGGCTATTAATAGCATTGTAAACAGGGTGGTTAATTAATTGCGCTCTATAAGGAGCTATAGCTTGTTGTAATTTACTGATCTGATCGTTCATCGCGGGCTCTTTTTAGCGCCGCAAAGATAGTAGTTTAACTTTATGGCGATGAGTATAAATATCTATAGATAAAGCTGTACCATTTTTTTCCACGCTCGTGGCTTATGTGCAAAGTTATCCCAAATGTAAAACTGGTGCGGAATGGACTTGGCCCAAAGCGATTGGCTAAATTCCTGGTTAGAGGTTAAAAACGGATCCGTTTCGCCTACTGCAAGGGTAATTTCCAGGTGGCGCAAAGCCTGCAGCTGTACATCATCATATATATTGGTAATGAACTGCTGGGGCATGTTAAAATAAATATCCTCATTATGATAGCCGTCAAACAGGTCGCGGAAAGAGTGTACCTGCCGGCCAAGATCATAACGCCCGCTCATGCAAACCACTTTATTAAATAGCTGTGGGTGCTTAAAGGCGATATTGGCCGCATGGTAGGCGCCCATGCTACAGCCGGCGGCTTCCAGGTCATTCGCCGGATTTTTTTGCCGCATCAGGGGCATCACCTCATGCAGGATATATTGTTCATATTGGATATGGCGATAGATCCGCGAGGCCGGATGCGCCCATCCGTTATAAAAGCTTTCGGAGTCTACACTATCCACACAAAAAATTTGCAGTTCGCCCCTGTCTATTCGGTCGTGTAAGGCCCCAATAACACCCCAGTTCTCGTAATCATAAAAGCGGGCCATCCTTGTCGGGAAAAACAACACCGCCCTGCCCGCGTGTCCGAATATCAGCAGCTCCATATCCCGCTGCAACCGCTCGCTATACCATTTATGATATTCTCTGTTCATTTAGCTGCGGTTATTTTGGGCGAAAGATCATTATAGCGTGTTAACTGAAGATCAAAAAACCATTAAGTATGCATATTTAACTGCCTTTGAATGACGGATTTCCAAACCTCATATCCTTTTTGGCTCAGGTGTAATCCATCATCCAGGAAATAATTGACCCTGGGGCGCCCGTCATCGCCCAGCATCGAACTAAAAACGTCAATAGTTTGCCAGTTTGGCCAGTTCTCGCTGATCTCGGTGGCGATGATCAGGTTGGTGAACTTAAATTGCTCGATCAGGTGCCAGCGGCTTATACTTGGTTTCAATGAAATAAAATAACAGGGCAGCGGGCCGAAACGCTTTTGGACCCTCGCGGCGATATCACGAAAAAAAATAAAAACCTCTTCCGGGTGCCTGCCATCCCCCAGATCGTTATCGCCGGCATAGATGACCAATCTTTTAGGTTGATAACCGGTCATTACGCGCTCAAAAAACCAGGCGCAGGCTGCCAGTGTTGATCCGCCGAACCCCAGGTTAACCGGGTGGAGTTCTTTAAAATCATTTTCAAGATCAGTCCATAACCTGATGGATGAGCTGCCGTAAAACAGTGTCTCGGGTTCATGGGTGGTCTTTGCGCGCTGGTGTTCCAAACGCTTTATTTCATGTTCGTACCAAAACATACTGTATGTGTGTTAACCTTCTCAAACCTAAATAAATGGATTTGAAAAAAAGACGTTTTTACCCATAAAATACAGGTTTTTATCATTATTAACAGTTTCATAATTTTGTGTCAATATTACACTTGCCAAAGGCCCCAATTGACATAAAAAAGAAAAAAAATGATAAAACGTCTTACCTTAGATTTGAATATCAGAGATCAGCTTAACAGCAGCGATGAGGTAAAAGACGGGGATAGCATTCAATAATATCGGCATACCATGTATAATATAAAACCCGGATATAACAAATACCTCACCTTTAAATGGTAACTTTACCGCCTACGCATGGAAGAAAGAAAATATTTAACAACCTGGAGAAGATACATACCGGTAATACGTTTGCATCTTAAAAGAAGCCTTACCGCAGAGCAAAGCTTTAAATTAAACATTACTGATTTTGAATCGGCGGGCGACCGCGGTAAGTCAGGTTACACGTTTAACATCACGATGGAAAACGGAAAGGTAACCAACAACATCAGCGGATCGGCAGTGGCCCGTGACCTTTACGAAGCCCTAAAAACCGACGATTTGATCAAAGCCATGTTGCAGGATAAATCTGTAAAAATTAGTGTGGGCAAATCCTTTTTATTAAGTATCAAAACAAGCCATATATCGGCATATAAAGAAGTATAAACCAATCAAAAACCACTTATGGGCCGGCGTGATATTCATGCCGGCTTTTTTTGTATAAAAAACTTTGTAAGTTATTGTATAATAGGGTTTTATTATTTATATCTTTATTAGAACCAATTAACCAATAACAATGAAAAAAATTATCACTTGCGCAGCTATTGCTGCCCTCTTCTTAACCGCCTGTAAAAACAAATCGGCAACTACCGCTCCGACCGGCGACAGTACAGCTATGATGTTAGAGCGTAATAAACAAGCCGCTTTAAATTCAGATATCGCTTACATCAAAGGCGATTTTAACGAATCATTTAAAGATTACGCTAAGGACTTTATTGAATACGGCAACGGCGCACAAAAACCCATGAAAAATATTGATTCGATGAAAATGGACGGAAAGCAACTTCTTATAGGATTTCCGGATTTTAAGGTTGAAGACCTGCATGCTGTCGCATCGGGCGACACCGTAATAGTTACCGGGGTATGGAGCGGTACTTTTAAAAAGGATTACCGAAAGATGAAAGCAACCAACAAATCATTTAAAATGCCTGATGCCGACATTTTTGTTTTTAATAAAGATGGTAAAATAGCATCGCATGCTAACGTACAATCATACCTTTACGCCCTTTACCAGCTTGATGTACCCATGCCTCCTAAGAAAAAATAAACGCTTTATACTTTATATAGTTGCTAAAAGGCTGATGGGTATTTTGCTCATCAGTCTTTTTATTTTTTTCATAGCCGTTTTATTTATAAAGCCTATCTTTAAAACAAACATTTTTACCTTAACAACTGTTGCGTTTAAAGATGCCCGAGCCCTACTACTTTTCAATTGTGCAAATACTAAATGTTATAATTGGTGGCTAAAATACCCAAAGGAGATCCTTCAGTTTCTCAATTTCCGATTGTTGGTATCGGCGCCTCGGCAGGCGGACTGGACGCGGCACGTACTTTTTTAAAGGCACTACCCGCAAAACCGGGCATGGCATTTGTTTTTGTACAGCATTTAAGCCCCACGCATGAAAGTATTTTGCCTGAGATACTTCAAAAAGTAACCCCCTTCCCCGTACAGCAAATTACAGATAACATACATCTGGAGCCGGATAATTTATATATTATCCCTCAAAATAAAATAGTTACTACTACAGATGGCATTTTAAAACTTGCGCCTTTAGATAATAAAAACAAAAAAGGCAATACCATTGATCTGTTTTTTTCTTCGTTAGGTGTGGTACACCAAAGCTATGCCGTAGGCATCATATTGTCAGGGGCCTTAAATGATGGCACAGTGGGCTTACAAGTAATAAAATCATACGGGGGGCTGACATTTGCACAGGATGAAGGGTCTGCAGCATTTGACAGTATGCCGCGGAGTGCGGTGCAAGCCGGCGTAGTTGATTTTGTATTACCACCCGAGCAAATTGCCCAACATCTTATAGATATTAATCATCCGTTTACAGCTTATACATCTGCAGAAATATCAAAGACACTCCCGCAGCAGGATAATGAAATCTTTAAACAAATATTAACTGTACTGCGGGTGCGTCGCGGGGTTGATTTTACCTACTATAAGCAAAGTACGCTAAAACGACGCATTATCAGGCGCATGGCACTTAATAAAATAGAACGGCCGGTTGATTACCTGAGTTTCCTGCGTGAAAACAAAAGTGAGCAGGATGCTTTGTATAACGATATGCTGATATCGGTCACCAATTTTTTTCGCGACCCGCAAAGCTTTGAGGTATTATGCAATGATATATTCCCAACATTATTTAACAATAAAAGTGATGTCGAGCCATTAAGGATCTGGATAGCCGGCTGTGCAACCGGCGAAGAAGCTTACTCTGTGGCTATATGCCTGCAAGAGCAATTAGGCGATAAGGCTACTGCCATAAAAATACAAATATTTGCCACTGATATTTCTGAAACTGCTATAGCAAAGGCCCGCAGCGGTATTTATCGCACAACAGAATTAGTGGGTGTATCACCCTCGCGGCTGCAACAATTTTTCACCAAATTGGACGGCAGTTACCAGGTAAATAAAACCATACGCGATATGTGCGTATTTGCCCACCATAACTTATTAAAAGACCCGCCATTTTCAAAGATAGACCTGGTGAGTTGCCGAAATGTAATGATATACCTGGAGCCTGTTTTGCAAAAAAGGGCTTTAACTACTTTTAACTATTCGCTTAATGAGGGTGGTTATTTGATGTTAGGTAAATCAGAAACTATTGGCACCAGCACTGATATTTTTACGCCATACAACAGTACCGAAAAACTGTACCGCAGAAAAGGCCCGTTAGGCAGGTTCATGACGGTTAGTTCGCCGGGAAGGGAGCAAACCTTTCGCGAGATGGATAAAAAGGTCCGGAACGAAAACTCGGGCAATGATATTTTTAAAATAGCTGATGAAGCTATGTTAGCCAATTTTATGCCCGCCAGTGTATTGGTAAACGACAAGTTTGACGTTGTACAGTTCCGTGGGTCAACAGAAACCTGGTTAACGCCACCCATAGGCAAGCCAAGCTTTAATCTGCTAAAAATGGCGCGAGAAGGTTTATCTTTCGATTTACGTAATATGCTTCACGCGGCAAAGAAAACAAATTTGTCGGTACGCAAATTCAATATGTTTTTTAAGATCAATGATCAGCAACACTTTGTTAATATCCAGGTTTTAAAACTTAAAGATACAGCAGAAGAACATTACCTGGTTATTTTCCAGTCCGCGTCATCAACAGGTATTCAACAACAATCTATATTTGAAACAACTTCGCTAACCGAAGATATGAATCATAGCGCTTCTGAATTACGCATTGAGCAGTTGGAAAGAGAGCTGATCCAAACCCGTGCAGATATGCGTATCGTATCCGAAGAACAGGAAACTGCCAACGAAGAGCTGCAAAGCGCTAATGAAGAATTGCTATCGGGCAGTGAAGAACTACAAAGCCTTAACGAAGAACTGGAAACCTCGAAAGAAGAGCTGCAAAGCACTAATGAGGAAATAATCATCGTAAATAAAGAATTACTGGACAGAAATGATCAGCTAAATAATTCGCGATTATATACAGAAGGTATAGTTAGCACCATACGCGACCCGTTAATTATACTGGATAAGGACCTGCGGGTAAAACGCGCTACCGGTGGCTTTTACGAAAAATTCAAGCTTACTGAAAAAGAAACCGAAGGGTTTTATATATATGAAGTTGGCGGCAACCAGTGGAATTTACCATCACTTAGAGAATTGTTAGAAAATGTGCTCCCGGCAAAAAAAGTATTAGAGGATGTAGAAATTACACAAACTTTCCCGGTTATCGGCCGAAAAATATTATGTCTTAACGCGCGCGTAATTGATAACGTAAACAGTGAAAAATTAATTCTGCTGGCCATTGAAGATATAACTGCCAAACGTAAAATAGAAGAAGGTTTAATTGAAGTAGAGCGCTTATTAAGCGAAAGCAAGGAACGTTTAAAATTCGCAGTCGACTCGGCCGGCCTGGGTACCTGGGATTATGACCCGCAGATAAGAGAGTTAGTTTGGGACAAACGCTGTAAAGAGATATTTGACTTGCCCCCGTCTCGTACGGTTGATATCGCATCGTTTTTTGAATTGATACATGCCGATGATGTCGAGCGCGTACAAACCAGCATAGCAGAAACATTGAGGGACAAAGACTCTGGCGAATTTGATCTGGAGTTTCGTACCATACCTATTAATGGCAGGCCCAAATGGTTAAAAGCTAAGGGACGGGCTTATTTTAATAAAGGTGGCGATGCCATACGCTTTATTGGAACATTATTGGATATAACCGTTCAAAAACTAATTGACGAAGCTACGCGAGACCTTTTAAATAAGAAGGATGAGTTTATCAGCATTGCCAGCCATGAGTTAAAAACGCCTATAACCAGCCTTAAAGCAGCGCTCCAAATGATAGAGCGCATGACCGCGCAAAACGATCACATGAAACCTGTACAGAGTTTTGTTCAAAAAGGCATTAAACAGGTTGACAAACTAATTGAACTGATAAAAGACTTGCTTGAAGTCACCAAAATACAAGCAGGAAAACTTGAGCTAAAGAAAACCCGTTTTGCACTGGTTGTCCTGGTAAAAGATTGCAGAGAGGACCTGCAGATCCAATCAGAAATTCACCGGATCATTATCGAAGGCGAAACAGG
>JAQBOP010000207.1 GCA_028287975.1 Mucilaginibacter sp.
CTTGTTATAGTTAAGTATCATCCACCCGGTAAAATTGCTTTTCAGGTGATCTTCTTTTCCCGTTGGCAAATATTGCGGATAATCGCCATAAGCAGTATTGCAATACAACACACCATCGTTGTCAAAACCAGCCGGCCAAAAACCGATGCGTCGCTCGAAATTGTTCTTCACATTCACTACCATGGTAGAGATGTGCCAGTAATTGCCAAATTTATCTGCCCATGTAGCGCCATGACCTGCGCCTTTAGCAAAACCTCCGGGTTTGTAGGAAAATGGGTTGTGTTTCTGGTAGGTAAATGGCCCGAGCGGTTTATCACCTACATACACGCCGTCGGCATAGCCCCTGCCTTCGGTTCCAGATCCACCAAATTGCAGGTAATATTTGCCGTCGTGCTTGTTCATCCACGATCCTTCCATAAAGCCGCCTAAAAATACGTTGTCATTATTTTCACCAAAACGTTCCCAGCCGTGTTCAATATAATCTAAATGCAGCGTTTCCACTTTAGGGCCTATAGGTTCAAATGTTTTGCGGTCAATTTCCTGGCCATATAACGGTAATGTATTGCTCGATCCGTGATAAATGTAAACTCTGCCGTCGTCATCCAAAAACATGCCGGGGTCCCAGGCACCTACTTTAAAATAATCTTTAGCAGGTTTCCAATCATCTTTGGTGGGGTTGGTACTCATCCACAAAGTAAAATCCTTGTTGTATGTTGAGCCGATCACCAGTAGCGTATCGCCCAACACCAAGGTGGCAGGTGCACATAATTCATCACCTGGATTCTCATTGTATGGCCTCAAAAACCTGCGTGAAACGAAGTGCCAGTTCAGCATATCGTCACTGTACCAATAGCCAAATTGGTTGGTTGAGAAGAGATAATACTTTCCCTTAAATAAGGTTACGGTCGGATCGGCAGTTGCACGGTGTTTTCCCCATTTCGAAAAATCCTTAAAAGGGGTATAGCCGTAATCCAGGTTAAGCGGATTACAGTATGTAAGCCGTTTTTGTTGTGCATTTGACTGCAAAACAGAAAAACATACTATAATTAATAGAAAGCGATTGAAAGGTCTCATAATAAAAAATAACTGGCAAACGAACTGTAGTTCGTCGTAACGAGGCCTCTAATATAGGTGCTTTCGGTTAATGGTGAAAACAGCTTGAATTATAATTCAGATTGGTAGAGACGCAATGCATTGCGTCTCCCACTATTGATCCAATCTGCCCATAATCAGCCAATCTGTCCAATATCGGTCACTTTTTTATGATTGTAAATTTATAATATGTTGATTTATAGATAATTAAGTTTGGTATCAGGCTTGCAAAGTATTTACTAAAAAATGCCTGATATGGATACCGAAATCGCAGAAGAAGTAATACAACAAAAACGTAAAAAGGGAATCATCATTGGTTTGATAGTCATTGCCATATTGGCGCTTTGTACCTGGCTCATCAGAACCTATTTAAAGTCTTCTGTTTCCCGTTCAGAAATAACCACGGCCCGGGTAGAAGTAGGAAACGTTGAAAATACCCTCAATGCTACCGGCGAGGTTTTACCGGAGTTTGAAGAAGTAATTACCAGCCCGATCAACGCTTCCATCAAAAATGTGGTAACGGATGCAGGCGGCAGGGTAAAAGCAGGTCAATCTATTTTAACACTGGATAAATCTGCTGTTGAGAATGATTACGCCAAAATGAAGTTTCAACTGGAGACTAAAAAGAACGAGATCAACAAATTGAAACTCGATCTTAATAAAAGCTTTTTCGATATACAATCTAACAATAATATTAAGCAATTGCGCATTGGTAACCTGGCTGATGCAGTTGAAAATGCAAAACGTTTATTCAGGGCCGGCGGCGGCACCCGGGAGGATATTGAACAAGCCGAATTGAATCTGAAAGTGGCTCAGTTGGAAAAGAAGCAACTGGAAAATGAGATCAGGAGCAAACAGCAAACCATGCAATTGGAGGCAAAGGAAGCAGAAATTGCAGCAGCCATACAGCAAAATGACCTTAACGAGTTACAGCGAAAACTGAACCTTGCAAACGTGGTTGCCACCCGTAGTGGTGTGGTAACCTATGTAAATAAAAACATTGGCGCCAATATAAAAGATGGCGAAACACTTGCCCGCATAGCCGATCTGAGTAGTTTTAAAGTGACAGGAAGCCTCTCGGATAATTACCTTGATCAGTTACATAATGGCATGCCCGTTATTGTGCGCATTAATGATACCCAGTTAAGAGGTATTGTATCCAATGTTTACCCATCTGTGCAAAATGGCATCATCACCTTTGATATACAACTGGAAGAACGCAATAACAAACAGCTCCGGCCTAATATGAAGGTAGATGTTTACCTGGTTACTGCGGTGCACAGCAAGGTATTGAAGGTTGCCAATGGCCCGGCATTCAAAGGCGCAAGTCCGCAGGATATATTCGTGATCAGCAATGGTAAAGCCGAACGCCGTAGTGTACACACCGGTCTAAGTAACTTCGATTTTGTGGAATTGAAAGATGCTGTTAAGCCGGGCGATGTGGTGATCATATCAGACATGAGTGAGTTTAAGAATTCGAAAGAATTAACGATTAAGGGGGATTAGTTGATTGAGGTGGGTTAAGTTGATTAAGAGAGTAGTTAAAATCTGCGAAATCATTTAATCATTCAAACCTGCCTGCCGGTAAGCAGGTCGGTGGTTCAGACAAAAGGTTTAGACAAAAAATGAAATACATATACATCATATTATTTTTACTTTACAACGCCACAACTGCTTTCTGCTCAAGTGGGGGCGATACCATCAGGCTTTCGCTGCGCGATGTTGTCGAACTGGCTAAAGGCAAGTCCATTGCGTCAAAGCAGGCTATTACCACACGCGAAACCAAATACTGGCAATGGCGCACTTACAAATCAAATTATCAGCCTCAACTATCATTAAATGGTATTTTGCCAGGATACAGCAAGACGAGTCAGCAGGTAATACAGCCTGATGGAACCATATTATTCCAGCAGGTGCACAATGATAATTCTCAGGTGACACTCAATTTCAGCCAAAGCATTACGGCTACCGGCGCCACTATTTATGGAGAAAGCCAATTGCAGCGCTTTGATGATTTCGACAGGCATAATATATTGTACAACGGTGTGCCTTATGCCGTAGGTTTAAGCCAGCCAATAGGGCAGTATAATAGTTTGAAATGGGATAAAAAGATACAACCTTTATTGTATAACGAAAGCAAACAAGGTTATATTGAAGCGCAGGAGCAGATATCTATCACAGCAACAGGCTACTTTTTTGATCTGTTGCTGGCACAGGTCAACCTGCAAATAGCGCAGACAAATTATACCAATACCGAAAACATACTTAAGATAGCCAAGACCAAATTCGAATTAGGGAAAATAACAAAGAACGAGATATTGCAGCTTCAGCTTGAATTACTAAACTCAAAAAAAGCAATGGGTATTGCCAAACGCGATATGGAAATTTCTACTTTAACCCTGCGCAGTTATATCAGCCAGGAAGGAGATGATCGTGTTGCGCTTGTGGTACCTGAAACTATCAGCGAAATGAGCGTTTCGTCAGACAAGGTTTTGGCAGAGGCTTATGCCAACCGCTCGGATGCCATTGCATTTGTCCGTCGTATTGCAGAAGCCAAACGCGATGTGGCAGTAGCCAGGGGACAAACCGGCCTTACCGCATCACTTACAGCCAACCTCGGTTTTTCAAACACGGCGACCAATGTTGCAGCGGTGTACCGTTCGCCTCAAAACCAGCAATTGCTGCAGCTTACGTTTGCTATACCCGTACTCGATTGGGGTAGGTCTAAATCAAAAATAAAAACGGCGGAGGCCAATGAGCAATTTACGGAATATGCTGTAGAGCAGGATAAGCAAACTTTTAAGCAGCAAATTGTAACACAGGTTACCCTGTTTAACCAAATGAAGGAGCAGGTGGGCCTTACCGCGCAGGCGGATAGCATAGCAAGTGAGAAGTATAAAATAGCTAAAGAGCGTTATGTTTTGGGTAATTTGAGCATCACCGACCTGAGCATCGCTTTCCAGGAAAATGATCAGGCGAAAAGGGATTATGTAGCTGCCCTGCGCGATTTCTGGGGAGCATATTACCAATTGCGTTACCTGTCCTTATACGATTTTGAAAAGAATGAGAAAATAAATTATAAATAAAACCAAATAACCATCAACAAGACATGATACGTTTACAAAACATTGAAAAAGTTTACCGTACGGATACGGTTGAAACACTGGCGCTTAATAAAGTTAGCCTCGAAATAGCCAAAGGGGAATTTTTATCTGTCATGGGCCCTTCGGGCTGCGGTAAAAGCACTTTGCTCAACATTATCGGCCTGTTGGATGAACCCTCAAAAGGCGAGATCAGGATCGATGATCAAAAGACCGCTAATTTATCTGACAAACAGCTTGCGCAGTTCCGTAATAAAAAGCTTGGCTTTATATTTCAGAGCTACCACCTCATCAACGACCTGCAGGTATTGGATAATGTAGAACTCCCATTGCTATACCGCGCAACAACTGCCAGGGAGAGAAAACAACTGGCAACCGAAGCACTCGCTAAAGTGGGTTTATCCAATAGGGTTAAACACTTCCCATCCCAGCTTTCGGGCGGACAGAAACAACGGGTAGCCATTGCACGGGCAATTGTCGGTCGCCCGGAAATTATACTGGCAGATGAGCCTACCGGTAACCTTGATAGCGCCATGGGGAACGAAATTATGGATATCCTTATACAGCTTAACCGCGATGAGGGTACAACTATTATAATGGTTACCCATGATGAAAATATGGCGCATAAAACCCATCGCCTGGTGCGCTTATTTGATGGGTCACAGGTTCAGTAATTACTATTAAGATTTACAATCATGCTTAAGAATTATTTCAAAATAGCAATAGCGGTTTTAAGGCGAAGAAAGTTCTTTACCTTCATCAGCCTGTTTGGTATCAGTTTTACGTTGACCATACTACTGGTTTTAACAGCGTTTATTGACAAAGTGGTGGGCGATAACTATCCTGATAAAAAAAGGGATCGGTCGCTATACGTTTCCCGGTTATCACAAGAGGGTAAAAATACCATGTCTTCAGGCCCGTTATCTTTTTATTTTTTAAGCCATTACGCAGGCAGTTTGAAAACACCGGTTAAGATCGCAATATCTTCGGGCTTTAACGGGACTAATACATATGTTAACAATAAAAAAATAGCGGTCAATTATAAATATACCAATGCTGAGTATTGGGATATACTGGAATACGATTTTCTGGAAGGGAAAGCCTTTAGTAAACAGCAGGTGGATAATGGGGATAAAGTGGCTGTGATCTCTGAAGATATGAAAAAAGAATATTTCGGTGATATTCCTTCTGCTACAGGACAATATATTGAGGCCGACAATGTAAAATACAGGGTGATAGGTGTTGTGAAGAATGTACCTATAACCAGTTATATGTTGTATAGTGATATTTACCTGCCTTATACGGTAGCTAAAGACGGGGGATATAAAACTAATAAAGGTTACCAGGGTAATTATTTCGGTATTCTGCTTGCCAATTCAGCAAATGATTTGGATAAAATGCATAACGAATATGAACAAATGGTACAACGGCTTCCTCCGGAGCAGAAGCAGTTTACAAAGGTAAATAGCCACGCCGAAACCTATATTAAATCTTATGTGGATACCGGTAACGAAAGGCAATCAGGAACACTTATAGTAATTACAGCCATCAGTATCTTCGCTTTTATATTAATGATATTACCCACATTAAACCTGGTCAATATCAATATTACCCGTATCATGGAACGATCGTCAGAGATCGGGGTACGTAAAGCATTTGGAGCATCATCACGAACATTGGTTTACCAGTTTATAGTCGAAAATATTATTCTTACTTTATTGGGCGGATTGATAGGAATTATTTTATCCATCATTGTCCTCAAGGTGATTAACAGCGCAAACCTGATCGCCAACCTGGAACTGTCCATTAACTTTACAGTATTGTTTATCGGCTTATTGGTCTGCTTGGTTTTCGGCCTGTTGTCCGGGGTTTACCCGGCATGGCGTATGTCAAAATTGAATGTAGTGACCGCATTAAAGGCGCAATAAATAATATCAAATCATTTAAATTAAAATATTATGTTCAAGCATTTATTTAAACTGATCTGGAATAAAAAGAAACAAAACTTTTTATTAATGTCCGAGATGCTCGTCTCGTTCCTGGTCATATTCGCGGTATTTACGTTGATGGTCTATTACTATAACAACTATAAAAAGCCGATAGGGTTGGAGTATAAGAATCTGTGGGTGGCTAGCTATAATAACACTTACAAAACAAACAATACCGATTCGCTTAATATCTTTTATGAAAATCTAAGGCAAACTATTAAATCGATGCCTCAGGTAAAAGAGGTAAGTTTTTGCAGTGAAAACGTCCCTTTTTCGCAATCCACTAATGGAGGTGATGTACATTATAAGAATGCAACCAAAGGTGCAGACAATTATATTGTCGATGACGATTATCAAAAAGGGCTCAACGTCAAGATGCTGGAGGGAAGATGGTTTAATAAAGCAGACGCCATTGCAAAAACACAGCCGGTAATTATAAGTGACGGATTGAAGGAAAATTTATTTGGTTCAGAGGACGCCATCGGCAAACTGGTTGGTACTGAAGATAAAAAGTTTAACCTGAAGGTTATTGGCGTGATACAGGGTATTAAAGCAAAAGGCGATTATTCACCAGCCCATTCTGCCATTTATAAGAGAACAGACACAGGGTCATATCGTTGGCTGGGCACAATGATGATAAAAGTTACCCCGGATGCTGATGCAGCGTTCGAAGGAAAATTATATAAGACCTTGGCCAATTACATGAAAAATTCGAATATAGAGATAGAGCATATGGCCAACAAACGTAAGAGCGCCAATCTTTTTAATCTGGTGCCAATGATCGTTACGCTGATTGTTGCCTGTTTCCTGGTGATTAATGTGGCCCTGGGTCTGTTTGGGGTATTGTGGTATAATATCAATAAACGCAA
>JAQBOP010000235.1 GCA_028287975.1 Mucilaginibacter sp.
CCACCCAACCGCTTGAGCTCCAAAAAATATACGACCAGATCAGCCTCAACCTGAAGAAAAAAACCGATTCGCTGAATAAACTTCAAATAAAACAGAATGCTTTACCCAAATAACAGCGCCGATAAGCTGGGTTTTACCGAGGTAAAGGAACTGATTAAAGCACATTGCCTGAGTGAAATGGGTCGCCAAATGGTCGACAGGATACAGGTGATGAATAATTTTGAACAGATCCGTAAGTTTCTGGGCCAGGCCCATGAGTTTAAAAACATACTGGAGAATGACGCCGCTATACCCATCCACCATTTTTTTGATATCAAATCGCTGGCCAATAAAGCAAAAATTGAAGGTGCATTTTTAAGTGAAGAAGAGTTTTACCAGGTGCAAGCTTCATTAACGACGGTGTTTGCCGTTATCAGTTATTTTAACGAGCTCGAAGGCAAATACCCCAACCTGGAGGCGTTATTTGAACACCTGCCGATTGAAAAGATTATTCTCAAAAAAATTGACATTGTCCTGGATCAAAAAGGGAAGATCAGGCCCAATGCTTCGCGCGATTTATTGGATATAACTTCGGGTATAGCAAAAGCTGAGCAGGAGGCGCGAAAGAAAATTGACCAGGTTTTTAAAAACGCTGCCGCCAATGGGTGGACAGCTGACGGATCATTGACCGTTCGCGACGGACGTTTGTGTATCCCTTTATTAGCTGAAAATAAGCGAAAGCTTAAGGGTTTTATTCATGACGAATCGTCATCGGGTCAAACTGTTTACATCGAACCGGAAGAGGTTTTTACCCTGAATAACCGTATCCGTGACCTTGAATTTGAGCGCAGGCGCGAGATCATTAAAATACTAACCGGTTTAACTAGCGAGTTAAGGCCGTATGTGCCGTTATTATTGTCGTACCATTCCCTGCTAACCAAGCTTGACTTTGTAAGGGCCAAAGCCCTTTTTGCCATTGATATTGAAGCCGAAATGCCGGTGGTAATAGATGAGCCACGGTTTTCGCTGACCAATGCCCGTCACCCGTTGCTGTATTTGAATTTCAAGAAAGAGCAGAAGACGGTTGTGCCTTTAAATGTACGGATCGACGACCAGACGCGCATCATAGTGGTTTCGGGGCCAAACGCGGGCGGTAAGTCGGTATGCATGAAAACGGTCGGGCTGTTGCAAATGATGGTACAGGCCGGATTATTAATATCAGCCGCGGAAGCGAGCACTGTTGGCGTTTTTAAGCAACTGTTCGTTGATATCGGTGACGACCAGTCCATTGAAAGCGACCTGAGTACATACAGCGCCCACTTGTCAAAAATGAAAAACTTTGTGGAGCAGGCGAATGGTAAAACGATGGTGCTGATAGATGAGTTTGGAACCGGTACTGACCCGCAATTTGGCGGGCCCATTGCCGAAGCCGTACTGGAATCGCTGAACCATAAAAAGGTGAGAGGAATGGTTACAACCCATTATTCAAATCTTAAAATATTTGCAAGCCATACCGAGGGCCTCGAAAACGCGTCGATGCTATTTAACAATGTGGAAATGCAGCCGCTGTACATGCTCGAAGTTGGCAAACCCGGCAGTTCGTATGCTTTTGAGATCGCCCAAAAAATCGGCCTGCCTCAAAATGTGCTCAACCTGGCAAAAAACAAGATTAGCGCCGGGCAAAAAAAGGTAGATACTTTGCTGGTTGACCTGGAGCGGGAAAAAAAAGAAATTTTTGACACCAAAATAAAACTGGAGAAACAGCAGAGGCGGGTGAATGAACTACAGGCTGAAAATGAGAAGCTAAAAAGTTATTTCGAAGAAAATAAAAAGACGCTGATAAAAGATGCGAAAGAAGAGGCAAAGAACATCATCTTAAACGCGAACAAACTGATAGAAAATACAATATCCGAAATTAAGAGCAGCAACGCTGATAAAGAAAAAACACGCGGCC
Source organism: Mucilaginibacter sp. (assembly GCA_028287975.1). Classification (GTDB taxonomy): domain Bacteria; phylum Bacteroidota; class Bacteroidia; order Sphingobacteriales; family Sphingobacteriaceae; genus Mucilaginibacter. The sequence continues at coordinate 1,934 of JAQBOP010000235.1, forward strand.
TGCGTGAAAATTTAAATAGCGAACTGCTAAAAAATACGGTAAAGCCAGAAACTGCTAAACCGGCAGCGGTTGATGACGAATTAAAACCCGGCGATTGGGTAAAACTCACGGATAGCGAAACGACCGGCCAGGTCATTGAATTGATAAAAGACAGTGTTGTAATTGCTATTGGTGATCTGCGTACCGTTGCCAAAAGAAAAAGAGTAATTAAGGTTGCAAAATCGACAGTTCCCCAAGAGGTAAGAAAAAGTTTTATCAGCCATACCAGCGACCTCGCCAGCTTTAGCCCTGAAATTGATGTACGCGTGATGCGCACCGAGGATGCGTTGAATTCAATAGAAAGGTTATTCGACCGGGCATTAATGATGGGTTTTGGCAACCTGAAGATCATACATGGAAAAGGAGATGGCATATTACGTAAAATGATACGCCAATACCTGAAAAAATACGATCAGGTTGACCGCATGGAAGATGAGCACGCCGACAGGGGCGGGGATGGGATCACTTACGTATATTTGAAATAAATATACAGCAAGATGTACTACAAACATTTCATTATCGGCCTGTTTATCGCAATAAACTTTCAATGCTCGGCGCAGATTGTTGTTAAGGCTAATGACGCTCACATTCATTACATGGGCCGGATAGCTATAAAAGATAGCGCCGCTGAGTTATCATGGCCTGCCAGTTCCGTTAAAATCAATTTTTACGGCACTGCCGTAAATGCTACTTTAAAAGATGAAAGATCAGACAATAACTATAACATAATTCTTGATGGAAAGGTAACTAACGTTATTCATCCCGCTGCAGCGAAAACGAATTACACCCTAGTTTCGGGGTTGACGCCAGGCAAACACACACTCGAGTTATTTAAGCGCACCGAATGGGCCATGGGTAAAACATGGTTTTACGGGTTTGAACTGAATAAGAGAAGTAAAATATTACCGCCACCACCTACGCACAAACGTAAAATTGAATACTTCGGCAACTCTATAACCTGCGGATATGCAGACGAAGACACCACCGGGAAGGACAGGGGCACCAGTCCCTTTGAAAACGGTTACATCAGCTACGCTGCAATTACCGCGCGGCACTTTAATGCTGAATTCCACAATACTTCAAAAAGCGGTATTGGTGTAACCGTTAGCTGGTTCCCGCTGATCATGCCCGAAATGTATGATCGTTTAGATGCCACCGACCCTAACAGTAAATGGGATTTTTCAAAGTACACGCCGGACCTGGTTATCATTAACCTATTCCAGAATGATTCGTGGATCGTAAAGATGCCAAACAATGAACAGTTTAAAGCCCGTTTCGGAACTACACCGCCAACGCCGGCCTTTATCATTAACGGCTACCGCAGTTTTGTGAAAACCATCCGGGCTACCTATCCCAACGCGCAAATCATTTGCATATTAGGCAGTATGGACGCTACCAAACTTGGTTCACCCTGGCCGGGATATATTAATCAGGCGGTGGCCGACCTGCATGATAGAAAGATATTTACTCACTTTATCCCCTATAAAAACACAAACGGCCATCCTAATGCCAAAGAGCAGCAGAAAATGGCTGACGATTTGATCGGGTTTATCGATCAGAAGATTAAATGGTAGGTGGGGAGAGATTAGAGATTGGAGGTTAGTTGAATTTTTTGTCTTCGGATTAAATGCCTAATCTCCAAACTCTAACCACCAATCACTAACTCAAGTTTCAATATGTTCACGCTCGTCATCGTTTACTCTTTCATCAGCCTGTTGCTGTTCTTGTGATTGGCGGGGCTCGCTTTCGTTATCGGCGGTTCCTTCCTGGTATGAGTCTCCTCCTTTATGCGGCCTGTCGTTTACGCCATTGCCGCGCTCAACCTTTTCGGGTTTCGGCATCTCATTCATTATCGTTTGCCTGGGCTGCGCCTTGCTGTAATCAGGCTGGCCGTTCTGGCTTTGTGCTTTAAAATTGCTGTTTTCAGGATGCTCTTCCGAAGGTTCGTTCCGCGCGAAGTAGGCATTTGCGTAACCTGCGTTTTGAGAAGGATTGTTTTTATCGTCCCCAGAAGGTGTAAGGTTATTTTGGCCGAAATTGTGTCCGCCCATAGCTTTCCCTTCCATCACCGGGCGTTTGTTTGTATCACCGCGACGCCCTTCCAAATCGTTTTCATTGAGGTTGTCGACACTGTCAACACGCCATGCGTTTGGTTTGGGATTACCTTGTTTTGCATGATTATCCCCATCATGCGAAAACTCTTCTTTATTAAATTCCATTGTATTTTATTGGTCTATAGTTATAATACGCCAATTTTAGAATTGTTTTGATTTTTGTTGAATTGGTGCTGTATTATTAATAGCAAATGAGGCTGGCAATTAAGAAGATAAATGCGTTTTCAAAATATAAACACAACTATGGCCTATCGTCCATGGTCTATGAACAAAAAAAACTAATTTTACCCGTACCAATTACTATAAATGAATAAAGTTGTTAGCAATGCGGACGAAGCCGTCCGCGGAATTGAAGACGGGATGACCTTAATGCTCGGCGGGTTCGGGCTATGCGGCTTGCCGGAAAACAGTATCGCTGCCCTTGTGAAAAAAGGGGTGAAGAACCTTACCTGTATCTCCAATAACGCCGGTGTGGATGATTTTGGCATTGGCTTGATGCTGAAGCAGCGCCAGGTAAAAAAAATGATTTCTTCCTACGTCGGCGAAAATGCAGAGTTTGAAAGGCAATTGCTAAGCGGCGAACTTGAAGTTGAACTAATACCGCAGGGGACACTGGCAACACGCTGTATGGCAGCTGGTTATGGTATGCCGGCCATTTTTACTCCCGCTGGCATCGGTACTGAAGTTGCCGAAGGTAAAGAGGTTAGAAATTTCAAAGGGAAAGACTACTTAATGGAAATGGCCTTTGAAGCCGACTTCGCAATAGTAAAGGCATGGAAAGGCGATACGATGGGAAACCTGGTTTATCGCGCTACCGCCCGTAATTTCAACGCCGTTATGGCCATGGCTGGCAATGTTACTATTGCCGAAGTGGAAGAGCTGGTTGAACCCGGCGAGTTAGACCCCGATCACATCCACACTCCAGGTATATATGTGCATCGTATTTATCAGGGAAAGAATTATCAGAAAAGGATTGAGCAAAGAACGGTTACAAAAAAATAACAACCTTGTCATTGCGAGGTACGAAGCAAACTCGTCGGCGTGCATATTCGATATGTATAGCGACGAGGTTGCCGCGCTTCGCTCGCAATGACATTATTAAATATAAAATAATGTTAGACAAAGACGGCATTGCCAAACGTATTGCAAAAGAAATTAAAGACGGCT
>JAQBOP010000237.1 GCA_028287975.1 Mucilaginibacter sp.
CTACACAAGTACCGCTTACAACACCTGTATGGTGGGGTATAGGCGGCAGCAAGTAAGTTTAACAATTTAATACAGAAAAGATCATGAAAAAATATATAAAATATGTTGGATTGGTACTTGTTGGGGTGTTAGCATTCTCGTGTAACAAGAAAGACGATTTCAACTATAAAACTGGTTACGTTGGTATTTCAAAAATAACCACGTATCCAATAATTACAGTGGCAGGCGACCCGTACATTTATGTTGCCAAAGGCGGTACGTATACCGACCCGGGTGCAACAGCTAAAGCAGGCACCGCTGATGTGAAAGTAGTGGCTACTGGTTTACCTGACGTGAATACTGCCGGTGTTTACACTGAAACGTATACAGCAACAAACACTGATGGATTTGCTGCTACCGGCACCAGAACTATCGCAGTTTATTCAACAGATGCAACTGCTGCAGCTAATGATTACTCTGGTAGTTATGCCAGAAGTACTAATGGCTCGCTTGCTGTTTGGACTAAAGTTGCTCCCGGTGTTTATTCGGTTTTTAACCCGGGCGGAGCACCTGGTACTAATTTGACGGTTATCGTATTTAATCCGACTGGCAGTAAAATATTTATCCCTGCTCAAATTGCGGGTGGTAATGCAACCAGTTCATCAACAGAATCAACAGTTACAGGCCCGGGTGGTACATTAGCATCTTATATGATGGTAATTATCAATCCAGGATATGGAGGCTCCCTCAGGTCGTTTGCTAAACAATAAATCTTATCAGATATGAAAAAATTTAACATATATTCATTACTAACGGCATCATTATTTGCGTTAGTAGTAACCATCGTATCCTGCAAAAAGGATTATAAGAATGGTAATACCGCTACGGTAGCTGTAGCAGGAGAATGGGTGGTAACCACCGCTGGTGACGATGGTTCATTATCTCCGGCTTATGCATTATTAACTTATAACACAGCCGCCAATAAAGCTGACTCACTGTGGATTGACGATGGTAACAATTACTATGGCCTTAAAGCCAGGATCAATTGTAACGTAAGCAATCTTACTTTTAACGCAAATAATGCTGATGAACTTTATTTCGGCGTGCAGGTTACCATTACAGACGGTAAAATTTTGAAGAATGCTGCTATCGCTCCATCTTCAAAAGACAAAACAGATTCTATTTACTTCAAAGCCAAATTTACAGGTGACCCGGTAACTTATACTTATAGCGGTTACAGAAGAACAGGATTTGCCGGTGATGACAAATAGTTTGATCCATACTTAATACTAAAGCCCGAACATTATGTTCCGGGCTTTTTTTATAGTTACAAATAGTTAGTATCAACTAAAGTTTCTGAAACCAAAAGATTTATTGCCAGCCCCAATATCAAACTGCAATTATCCGGCAAATGCCCTGCCGGGAAATCAAAACAAATAGGGTAAGTATAGTCTTTTACCACATCCATTATTATTGCCGGTACGGTTTGCCCAAACGGGATATCGTTGTCTTTGATATCGGTAAAGCCGCCAACTATTAAACCGGCCAGATTTTTTAATTTACCGGCCCTGTCAAGCGCACGAATCATCCGGTCTACCGTGTAAAGGTATTCCCCGACATCTTCAATAAATAATATTTTACCGTCGTAATTAAAATCAGATACCGAGCCTAACGAGGCAATCAGCAAACTCAGGTTACCACCTATTAAGATGCCCTTACTTTTGCCAGGACGATTTTGATGATGTGCATTTATAGTATATAATATTTCATTGCCAAACAAAGCATCCCTAAGCGTTTGCAATGACCGCGCAGAGGCATCAGGGATATTAACCGGCATTTGCCCGTGAATGGATTGCAGATTGTAATTGCTATATAAATGCGCATGCAGCAAAGTGATATCGCTAAAACCAACAAGCCATTTTGGGTTGATTTTTAAGCGGCTAAAATCTACTTTATCGATCATCCTGATGGTGCCGTAACCGCCACGTGCGGCTATGATTGCTTTTATGCTATCGTCGTCAATAAAGCGCTGCATATCGCGGGCACGTAATTCATCGTCGCCGGCAAACTGGTGATAGCTGGCATTAACAGTTTCGCCTAAGATAACTTCAAGCCCCCATGATTCCAGTAATGTGATAGCGTCTGTCATCGGATGGGGTAACTTCTTGGCCGGGCAGGTAATAGCGATCTTGTCGCCGGGTTTTAAATAAGGCGGTTGGATTGTAGAAGATGGATCAGCTTTATGCATATTCAATATTAAAAAAACTTTCTGACTTTACGTCTTTTGCCTTTCCCGACTTTATAACCAAATAGCTTATCTTTGCCAAATCCATTATGTCACAACTCAATAAATTTAAAAGATATACCATTACGTCGGCTTTGCCTTATGCTAACGGGCCGTTACACATAGGCCATTTAGCCGGGGCTTATTTACCTGCCGATATTTTTGTGCGCTATTTACGCCTTAAAAAACAGGATGTAGTTTACATCTGCGGCTCGGACGAGCATGGCGCAGCCATCACCATTAAAGCTAAAAAAGAGGGTACTACACCCCAGGCGATCATTGACAAATACCATAACCAGATAAAAAGCAGTTTTGAGGAGTTTGGTATCGCGTTTGATATTTACCACCGTACTTCATCACCTATTCATCATGATCTGTCGCAGGAGTTTTTTCTGAACCTGTACGAGAAGGATGAGTTTATAGAGCGATTTTCTGAACAATATTACGACGAGGATTTTAACCAGTTCCTGGCCGACAGGTATATTACCGGCACCTGCCCTAATTGCGGCAATCCGAGCGCCTACGGCGATCAATGCGAGCGCTGCGGAACCTCGTTAAGCCCGACAGACCTGATCAATCCGATATCGACCTTAAGCGGTAAATCGCCCGTTTTACGGCCAACCAAACATTGGTATTTGCCGTTAGATAAATATCAGCCATGGCTGGAAAAGTGGATAGATGAAAAGGAAGGCAGCTGGAAGGTAAATGTATTTGGCCAATGCAAATCGTGGCTAAAATCAGGCCTGCAGCCCCGCTCAATGACCCGCGATCTGGATTGGGGTATTGATGTTCCGTTAGAAGAAGCTAAGGGCAAGAAGCTTTACGTATGGATGGACGCGCCGATAGGTTATATATCGGCCACCAAACAATGGGCGCTTGATAACGGCAAAGACTGGAAACTATACTGGAAAAAACAAGAGAATGAAGCGGACGATAGCTGCCTGATCCATTTTATTGGCAAGGATAATATCGTTTTCCATTGTATCATTTTCCCGTCTATCCTGCATGCGCATGGCGAGTATGTTTTACCGCAAAACGTACCGGCAAACGAGTTTTTAAATTTAGAGGGCGAAAAACTTTCAACCTCGCGCAATCACGCTGTTTGGCTGCATGAGTACCTTGAGGAGTTCCCCGGTAAACAGGACGAGCTGCGTTATGTACTGACATCAATACTGCCTGAAACCAGCGACAGCGAATTTACCTGGAAAGATTACCAGGCCCGCGTAAACAACGAATTGGTAGCCATATTGGGTAACTTTGTTAACAGGGTAATGATACTGATGCATAAGTTTTACGACGGTAAAGTTGAGAGCGACAGCGGTAAAATTATATTGACAGACGGTTACCTGAACGATGAGTTAGGCATATTTTATGATAGCATTGAAAGCAATTTAGAGACCTACCGTTTCAGGCAGGGCTTGCAAAGCGTTATGGACATTGCGCGCCTGGGCAATAAATATTTAACCGAAAAAGAACCCTGGAAAACTATTAAAACTGACCCTGAAGGCGCTAAGGATGCCTTGCACAACTGCCTGTTTATCATTGCCCATTTAGCAACCTGCCTGCAACCGTTTTTGCCGGGCACTGCCAAAAAAATCTTTGGCATGATAAACTTACCCACCGAGCTTGATTTTGCGAGTGAGATAACCTTTGAAAACAACCACCAGCTTAATGAGCCAGCCTTGCTGTTTGAGAAAGTCGAAGACGAGGTGATTGCCCTGCAAATAGAAAAGCTGCACAATAAAAAACAGGAAAACACGATAGTGGAAGAAACAGTAATTACCCCGGCAAAGGACAACATCAATTACGAAAGCTTTGCCACAATGGACATCCGTACCGGCACTATTTTAACTGCCGAAAAGGTTGCCAAAACAAAGAAACTGTTAAAGCTTACCATTGATACCGGCATTGACCAGCGTACAGTAGTGTCCGGCATTGCGGAGTATTATGAGCCGGAAGCAATCATAGGTCAAAAAGTGAGTATCCTGGTTAACCTGGAGCCGCGCGAAATAAAAGGCATCCTGTCGCAAGGCATGATACTGATGGCCGAAAATAACGAAGGTAAATTAAGCTTTGTAGCACCAATTGATGATCTGCATAACGGATCAGTTGTGCGATAGTTTATTGATGTGCAGATATGCAAATTTGTAGATGTGCAAATGTTTTTGACGAACTCGCCGATAATTTGCACATTTGCACATATTTAAAATCCGAAATCGATCCCGATAACTATCGGGACGAAATCAAATGGTCCCGTAGTTCAACGGATAGAATAGGAGTTTCCTAAACTCTAGATATGAGTTCGATTCTCGTCGGGACCACATTTATACCCACCCATGGGAGCGGCATGGGAAAGATTATTAAAAAAGCCTTTAGATGGAAATCTGAAGGCTTTTTTTGTTGACTGCGGTGATAACACCGACCGCTACATTGTAAGACGACACCCAATAAAAATCGAACTTATTTCCCGACAATTTGTTTTCTGTGTACAATTCCCCAATCTGTTAGATGACAAATTCAGAAAATTGCCGTTTGATGAGATGATCCGAACTTTTCATTTCCGTTTATCGTCAAGTTTCGATTTTACACTGTCCGGGCATAATTTATCCTGAATTTTTTATCAGCCTCGCCGGGCATTGGAGCTACCTCATATTTGATATTCCATTCTTTTATACTTTCTAAAATTGGCAAAAAAGCCAAGCCTTTTTCAGACAACTTATATTCTACCCTGGGCGGTAGTTCCTTATAGGCCAATCTTTCCAAAAGTCCATCTTCTTCCAACTCTTTGAGTTGTTCGGTCAGTACTTTCCTTGAAATGAGTGGTACTATCGAATCCAGCTGACCAAAACGAATCGTACGGGTGCCGATAACATTGAGGATTATGGGTTTCCATTTATTGCCAACAGTGCCAATAGCTCTCGTAAATGAACAATTCGAAGCGCAAAATTTTTCGTCTCTCATATTTTTAAAATTTGTAGTTACTCGATGGTAACCAGAATAAACTATAATAGTTACAAATATAAACTATCGATAGTATCTTTGCGAAACAAATTTAGAATAAATTGAAAATGAGTAGATTAAAAGATAAAGTAGCAGTTATTACAGGGGGTAATAGTGGCATTGGGTTCGGCATAGCCCAGGAATTCAAAAACGAAGGTGCTAAAGGAGTTATTGTCGGCAGAAACCAGGAAACTTTAGATCGTGCTGTCGCTCAGCTTGGCGAAAATTTCATAGCGATCAATGCCGATGTGACCAACCTTGCCGACCTGGAAAGGGTGTTCGCAGCAACATCTGAAAAATATGGCAAAATAGACGTAATCGTAGCCAATGCGGGTGCTGGAGCCGTAGGAACTGTGGCAACTTTTAACGAAGCCGAATTTGACAAAGCTATTGATCTGAACCTGAAAAGTGTTTATTTCACTGTTCAGAAAGCATTGCCCTATATGAATGATGGTGGTTCTATTATTTTGATCGGGTCAAATGCGGCACATCGGGCATATGCGAATTTTGCGCTTTATGGCGCTGCAAAAGCGGCCGTGATCTATTTAGCCAAAGGATTTTCAAGCGATCTTTTAGATAGAAAGATCAGGGCAAATGTGATCACACCAGGCACAACAGATACACCTGCATTTGACAAGTTTGTTCCCGCAGAACAAATGGACGCGGTAAAAAAACACTTTGCAGATCAAATGCCGATAGGCAGAATTGGGCAACCAGCCGACATTGGTAAAACAGCGGTTTTCCTGGCTTCTGATGATTCGTCGTTCATATTGGGTGCTGAACTTCTTGTTGATGGTGGTATGACCTATTTAGCTAAATAATTGATCTCACATTGGCACGATTTTGTTAACTCGTGCTATTAAATAATTAAAATAATTTTCAAAATGAGTAATTTAAAAAACAAAGTAGCTAGTTACGCAATAATCGGCTTTGGCAAAATCGGCCAGGCCCTGGCCAAGGCGTTTGCCCGCAACGGCATCGAAGTATCCGTTGCAACCACGCGCGATCCGGAGAGCTTTTTATCAGCCGCGGCCGCGATCGGACCCGAGATAATTCCCACAACACTGGCGGAAGCCCTGAAGGCGGACGTTGTTTTTTTGGCCGTGCGTTTCGAGTCGCACCCAGATGTCGCGAAGGCGCTGCCCACCTGGCAGGGGAAAACCATCGTTGATGTGACCAACGCCTATGGCGTGCCGCTTGAGCAACTGGGAGGACAGCCTTCCGCAAGGGTCGTTGCGCAAGCCTTCACCGGCGGGAAGCTGGTTAAGGGCTTCAACCATTTGGGTGCTGCCATTCTTGAACAAGATCCTGCCGTACATGGTGGAAGGAGAGTCGTTTATCTGTCAAGCGACGATGACAGTGCCGCATCTGAGATCGGTGAACTTGCAAAAAATCTCGGTTTTTCACCAATCCAATTGGGCGGGCTTTCGGAAGGCGGACTGCTAGTGCAGGCGTACGGAAATACCTGGGGTAAACTCATCTTTCAGGACCTGGTCAAGTTCGACTGATGAATCGTGATCGCAAACAAGTATAAGCTTCTTTAAAATCCCTGTTTCTTCAGAAAGCAGGGATTTTTTGTTGAGCATGTGAACTCGTGGCAAATCCCACACCTTGTTTATTTTTTTAGTTTTTTTATCGGACAGCTTGAGTAAATTGCGAATAATTATATAATGAACAATGTCCAATTTTGAAGCGTTTTTCGATTACATCCAGGAAATATCAGGCAAACTGCTTTCAGCGAATGATAAGCATTTGTTGATGGCACATTTCAAACCCAAAAAACTTCGAAAACGGCAATACTTTCTACAGGAAGGGGATGTATGCAAATACATTGGGTTTATTGTAAAAGGATCTGCCAGGACCTTTACGGTAGATGAAAAAGGGCATGAACATATACTGAAATTATCTTTGGAAAACTGGTGGCTGGCCGATTTTGAAAGCTTTTACCTGTTAACGCCAAGCCGCTTTAATATTGAAGCGCTGGAGGATCTGGAAGTGCTGCAATCCACCAATGCTCAAATTGAGGAGTTTCTTAAACATGTACCTGCCTTTTCAGCGATGGCGAACGCAATCAGTCAAAATTACACCATTGCAAACCAGAAAAGAATGCAAGCCGCTATAAGCTATACAGCTGAAGAGCGTTACGAGGATTTGATCAGAAATTATCCGCAATTTCTACAGCGGTTCCCACAAAACATGATCGCTTCTTATCTGGGTTTATCCCCTGAAACTTTGAGCAGGATAAAGAAAAACTCTTTTAAACATTGAATTGACTTATATCAAGGCTATTTAATGATTCATATCAAGACGCAGCTCGTTACAGCATCGCATCTTTGGATATGAAAAAATTAGAAAACAAAGTAGCTGTAGTTACCGGTGCGTCCAAAGGGATAGGCGCATCTATCGCAAAACATTTTGCGGCAGAAGGCGCAAAGGTTGTTGTGAATTACGCTTCAAGTAAAGAGGGCGCAGATAAAGTGGTGAAAGCCATAACCGATAATGGAGGCATAGCCATTGCGGTACAGGCCGATGTATCGAATGAAGCCGATGTGACCAGGCTGTTTGAAGAAACACAGAAGGCTTTCGGCACCTTGGATATTTTGGTAAACAACGCGGTTTATCAGGGATATACACCTATAGAACTGATATCAGCAGAAACTTTTCATAA
>JAQBOP010000257.1 GCA_028287975.1 Mucilaginibacter sp.
AATAACACCCAAATAACTCATTATACTTTTAAAAGGCGGTAAGATCTGCGAAAACTCAAATTCATAATATTCGCTGTCTATCACCGTAAAGATCAGCTTATAAAGGCCAAGTGTAGTGTAGGTTTGCACAAACACCATAAACAGCGATACGATCATTTTTCCGGTAAATTCTTCGGGAGCAATTACAAATTCAACCACGCCACCTAACACCAGCAATAAGAACGAAGCTGCAATTGAATAAACAATTATGGTTGCAAAGTTCTTCTTAAAGATAGTCCAGGCCGTTTTTGTTGTTTCTGCTACCGAAAAAGGATGATACATATACTGCTTAAAATCTTTTTAATATTACCCGCCTCCAATAATCCTGCATAAAACCAAGCCCGTAAGCGGTTAACTGGATGAAGGAAGCCAGTACGCTCAAAAATGCAATTTTTACCGACTTATTTTTACTTAATGAATGAAAAAATATCAACAAAATAATAAGTAGGGTTATAATATTACATAAAACAGCAATTGGCCAGTTAAAAATGTTTGAAATAAGTGTAAATAATACACCAAGTGTGAACATCGCGGGGAAAAAATGCACGGCTTTTAACTCGTTGGGGAAGAACTTATAAACATTTATTCGCGCCCTGCCAAAGAAATGAAGCTGTTTATAAAACTGGTAAAGGCTGGTACGGCGCTTGTGATATACCTTGGCACGCGGTATCAGCCCGATCTTAAAGTCCATAGTGTGGATACGGATGCTGTACTCTATATCCTCGCCCGAACGGGTGATGATAAACCCGCCTGCTTTTCCCCATACCTGCCTTGATATACCCATGTTAAAGCTTCTCGGATGAAACTGGCCGATGCTTTTTTTATTGCCACGGATGCCACCGGTGGTAAAAGGTGAGGTCATGGAATAGCTGATGGCTTTTTGTACAGGCGTGAACGACGGGTGCGCAGCATCAGGGCCTCCATAAGCGTCAAGCCAATTTTCGGCAAGCGAATTATTGACTATCTCCAGGTAATCTTCGGGTATCAGGCAATCAGAGTCGAATATGATAAAGTAATCGCCTTCGGCACGCTCAAAAGCGTAATTACGGGCAAAGCCCTGGCCGGCATTTTCTTTTACAAAGTATCGTACATTTAACTGGCCGGTAAAACTTTTTACAATATTTTCCGCATCATCAACAGAGCCATCTTCAATAACCAATACCTCAAAATTTTTATAGGTCTGCTGTGTAAGTGTTTCAAGCAGCTCTTTTATTTCTTGAGGACGATTATATAAAGGTATGATGATGGAAAAAAACATTCTTTAATTTGATAATTTGAAAATTAAATGATTTGAGAATTATTTGGCCGTACCATATTTTCAAATTGGCACATTTTCAAATCCTCAAATCCTGTCTTCTATCTGGTAATTATTCCGCTCGGGCGCGCTGCGGGCCACGAGTTCGGCCACAAAGCCGGTTAAAAATAATTGCGAACCTATAATAATTGCTACCAATGCTATGTAAAACAAAGGCTGTGCCGTTACCTCGCGCGAGTATTTGATGTGATGGGAAATGTCATAAAGCTTATCACTGATGATCCAAATAGCGCAGATCAAACCGGCAAAAAAACTAAGGCTGCCCATGGCCCCAAAAAAGTGCATAGGGCGTTTGCCAAATTTACCCACAAAAAATATGGAAAGTAAATCTAAAAAGCCATTTATAAAGCGGCTCATGCCAAACTTGGTAGTGCCGTACTTTCGGGCACGATGTTCAACTACCTGTTCTCCAATTTTAGTGAAGCCGGCCCATTTTGCAATAACGGGGATATAGCGGTGCATTTCGCCATAGATCTCGATATTCTTGATCACAGTTTTGCGATAGGCTTTTAAGCCGCAATTAAAATCATGCAGGTTATTGATACCTGACATTTTGCGGGTAGCCAAATTGAATAGCCTGGTTGGGATAGTTTTGCTTGGCGGGTCGTACCGTTTAGCTTTCCAGCCTGATATCAGGTCGTATTTTTCTTCGGTAATACGTCGGTAAAGTTCGGGTATCTCATCCGGGCTGTCCTGTAGATCAGCATCCATGGTGACCACAACATTGCCCTGCGCAGCTTCAAAGCCCACATTTAATCCGGCAGATTTACCATAATTACGCCTGAATTTTATGCCCTTAATAAAAGGATTGTTTAAACGGAGTTTATTGATCATCTCCCAGGAGCCGTCGGTGCTGCCATCGTCAATTAAGATGATCTCGTACAGGAAACTGTTCTCATCCATCACTTTACTTATCCACGAGGTAAGTTCGGGTAATGATTCAACTTCGTTATATAAAGGTATTACAACTGATATATCCATTGATTGGTGATAGGGTTAAAGCTGTTGCTTATTTAAAACCCATGCAAAAATATAAAAAATGTGCATTGATTTTACGTTAGATATTTTCTTGCCGGTTAAATAATGTTAAATGAACAGGAACGTAAAATAAGCAAGAAATATTACCTTTATCATATGCGCCGTAAATCAACCCTCGAATATTTGTTTGTGACCTTAATTATCAGCAGTTTAATAGTTAGCTCTGCATACAGGTACCAAGCCGGTAAGGTTATCCAGATCAATGTAGATGATCTTTTAAACGTTAGACCGGTAACTACACTTACCAATGGCAAACTGGTAGTTTGGGACAAAGGTGTAGACCGCGAAAATGGATACCTGACCATGGCTGCCGGTTTGTTTAACAAGGAAACAGAGTCTAAAGCTATTCCTGATGATCCATTGATCCCGGCTGATCAACACCACCCTGCTATTTTGTTACATTATGCTAATAAAGAGGGTGTGAAAAATCAAGCTAAGTTATTATCAGATACCAACTCTTTTACCATAAAAGTTCCCAAACACAATTACAGTGATTTATATCTGTGCCTTACGAGCGCCTACGGCACCTCGAACCTGGAATATTCTCTGATCTACGCCGATGGGGCAGAGGTAAAACATATCACCGTGCCTGATTGGGCCAATGATGTGCCCAATAACGACCCTGACTTTAGCTACGTAATACATGATAGGGCCAAATGGAGCAACAAAAATACGTTGACAGAAACAGAGCATCATAATATACACGCGCTTAATGTTCATCCGGATATTAAAAGGATCCTGACCGCTGTAAAAGTAAAAAATCTGTCAAAAACTTATATGCTGTTTTGGGCCGCTACAGGAGTGGTGAAATAGCAGTTAATCAAACTGATTTTGCAGGCGTATCAGGCGGTCTATCATCAGGTTAAGTTTGTCCTGTTCATTTTTAACAAACTGGCCCCTGATGTAAAACGTTGAAAATACAACCAATCCAAAGTAAATGGTGTAAGCGGCTATCTTAAATACTGTAGATGTGTTTTGTAAAACCTCGAAAAAGTAAAGCAGTAAACCAGTACTCATTAATAAAACATAAGCATAGTATAATCGTCCATAAACTTTAGTGCGGTTTTTTTGATATTCCTTTAAATCTTCAAGATACTCTGTCGGGTTAATGGTGATATCCTGCTTGCTGATAATACGATAATCTCTTATCATCATCATAACCGATAAAACCATGGTAGTTAAAATAATAACCATCCCCAAATAAGTTACCCATGAGTTAAATACAAAAAACAACATCATTAAAAACAATCCCGCCAATAAAATAGCCATACTGGTAATGTTCCAAAACAGTTTCTTGCTTAGTCCGCTCATTCCCTTCTTCACTTGCTTCAGCACATCTTCCACTGAAAGCTGATCCTTTTTTGGCTGTTCCTGCCAAACCGACATTAAATGATCAAAGTCTTTCATACTGATTATATAATTCTGTCAATTTCTGTTTAATACGGAAAATCTTAACCCGCAGGTTGCCTTCAGATATGCCCGAGATCTCCGCTATCTCCGGATACGGCAATTCATCAAGCACCATGGTAATGATTATCCTTTCTGATTCTTCGAGTTTAGATATACATTTATACAATAAAGCAACCTGTTCGGTTTTCTCTGATACTTCTTCAATTTTGGTTTCGGCTATCAGCGGTGTGAGTTCGTCTTTAGCCTGGCGTTTCTCTGATCTAAGATAGGTTAAACAGGTGTTTACTGCAATACGATAAATCCATGTCGAAATCATTGCCTGGTTACGGAATTTATCAAGGTTTTGCCATACTTTTAAAAATGTTTCTTGTAACAGGTCGTTCGCAGCATCATCATCCCCGGTGTAACCATAGCACAAATGGAATATCTTTTTTGAATTAGCTTCAAATATTTGCTTAAAGACAATTTCCTTTTCGGCCACAGTTATTGATCAGTTATTTTCTGTTTAGATGCAAAGATAGACGGATTGTTACAACAAGTAATTACTCTTGTTAAACCAGCTTAACTTTTTTTCGGCATCGTCAAGTATCGCGTTGTATTCGTTAACGAAATCATATTGCAGATCTTCATGCAGTTTACCTATAGCACCGCGTATTTTTTCAACCTGCCTGATCAATATTAAACGCAGTGGTTTATAGGACGTTCGCCTGTCAGCATATTGAATATAATTAGTGCAGAAGTTGAGTAACAGATCAATCTCAGCTTCTTTTGATGCCATAAATTTAATGTATTTACCAATCAGCCTTAATATTTTGCGTAGATATTTTGCTGCTTCGTAACTGCGTACAGGCAGTTGGCTAAACATAAAACCGGCTTCGGCTTTTACTTTTTCTATAAAAGCGGTATCGTTATCAGCCTCGAACAACAAATAAGCCAGCAACTCTTTGTTTTCCTTTTTATGACGCGCAAGGCGCAGGCATAATTCGGCTATCTGCAAACCCGACAGGTGTTGCAATTCTTTTTTAATATCCTGTAAGCCATAAGTGGCTGTGCTCATCTTTAAAAATTTATATTTTTAGCAAAATAGTAATTAGTTGTAGCTTCGCACCGTAAAATTTATAAATGAAACAAAGCAAACTCACGCTTTACATTTTTATTGCACTTATTTTAGGTGTTATTGTTGGCTACATATTTAACGTAGCTGTAATTACCGCTTATAATAACAAAATTAGTGCCGCCGAAACCGTCATCAAAGTTATTGATAATAAGCTGGTGTCGTTAAAAGATACCGCATCTGTAGCTTATAAAGACCTGAAATCACAACGAATTTCCGCCGCCAAAATACACAAACTAAATGACGGGCTTCGGGAAGATAAAATTGAATACTTCACCATTTTGAGCGACATATTTTTACGTTTGATAAAAATGATCGTCGCGCCTTTAGTATTTACCACCCTGGTTGTGGGCGTAGCCAAAGTGGGAGATATTAAAGCAGTAGGGCGTATTGGCGGTAAAACGCTGCTCTGGTTTTTAAGCGCTACATTAGTGTCATTGCTATTAGGTATGTTGCTGGTTAACCTGTTTCAACCCGGGCATGAAATGCACCTGATGCTGCCCGACAGCCACCTTAATACCGGGATTCAAAAAACGGCACTATCCCTAAAAGATTTTATCAGCCATGTTTTCCCGAAAAGTTTTTTTGAGTCGATGGCAAACAATGAAATCTTGCAGATCGTAGTGTTTGCTTTATTTTTCGGAGTAGCGACAGCGTCTATCGGCGAAAAGGGAGAGATCATTATTAAAGCGTTTGACGCCATAGCGCATGTTATTTTAAAGATAACCGGCTATGTAATGAAACTTGCACCGCTGGCTGTATTTGGCGCAATAACAGCCATTGTAGCCAAACAAGGGTTAGGTATTATATCAACCTACGCTATATTTATAGGCGAGTTTTATCTTTCGCTCATTATACTTTGGACCGCGATCATCTTAGCCGGATTTTTTGTGTTAAAGGGCCGTGTATTTTCATTGGTAAATAACATCAAAGATGCTATGCTGGTTGCTTTTGGCACATCAACAAGTGAGGCTGCTTATCCACGTGTACTAATAGAAATGGAGCGCTTTGGTTGCAGCAACAAAATTGTAAGTTTTGTATTGCCGTTGGGATATTCATTTAACCTGGATGGCTCTATGATGTACATGACATTTGCATCTTTGTTTTTAGCGCAGGCTTATAATATTCATTTGTCTTTCGCGCAACAACTAACCATGCTTTTAACATTAATGTTAACCAGCAAAGGGGTAGCGGGCGTGCCACGGGCGTCATTGGTAGTAATAGCCGGTACGATAGCCATGTTTAATATCCCTGAAGCCGGATTGGCGTTATTAATAGGTATCGATCCGTTATTAGATATGGGGCGCTCAGCTACCAATGTGTTAGGCAATGCCATGGCAACGGCTGTGGTAAGTAAGTGGGAGGGAGAACTGACAGATGACAGGTCAATTTCAATTCAATAATCCAATAACTCAATAATTAACATACATGCTTTCAAAATCAAAACGAATATTTCTGGCACTAAGTGTTATTCTGCCATTTCTTTTTTACTGTTTATATTATTATGGGCATATGTTAAAAAATGCGCCATATAGATTTGTCGAGTTTGATTCGATGAGTATTCAGTATGGCGATCGCGATAGCTTGTTAAATAAATACGACTCTAAAACAGGTAATTATCAATACCTGAATAACCGTGATTCATTGGTTAAAAAGCATTTACACCTTAACCAAAAAGATCTGCTTTACCTGCACCGTAAAGCCGCCGACCTGGGTTTCTGGGATTTTCCGGCAGATGAAACAGGCGATAGTGTAAAGACAGGCCCTAAACCGACACGTTACATTATTGAGTTTAAATACAAACGTAAAAGCAAAAAGGTAGTATATGATGCCAATTTTTTAGGCGACCAGCGTCTGATCGACGCTAATCAGTCGCTGATAAAAGAAATTATGCAGGTTATAGCCGGTGAAGAAGGTGTGGATAAAAAATAAAAGGTGTATTGTATATTGCAAATGTAATACCTATATTTGCACCTCGAATTTTAAAAACATTAATTAACAAACCATGTACGCAATAGTAAGTATAGCAGGACAGCAATTTAAAGTTGCTAAAGACCAGCAGATCTTTGTACACAGATTACAAGGTGACGAGGGCGCTAGTATTGAATTTGACA
>JAQBOP010000291.1 GCA_028287975.1 Mucilaginibacter sp.
AATTACGCAATGATACCCTGCGCGAAAGCCTGGCCACGTTCAGAAATATTGAGCATAGGCTGGAGTCTGTAGGTAAGATCTCAGGCATAAGTTTCATTAATGATTCAAAGGCTACCAACGTTAACTCAACCTGGTACGCGCTGGAGAGCATGACCAGCGATGTGGTGCTGATTTTAGGCGGTGTTGACAAAGGTAACGACTATACTATGTTGAAGGACCTGGTTAAGCAAAAGGTGAAAGCCATAGTTTGCCTGGGTAAAGACAACCAGCGCATCCATGATGCTTTTGAGGATGATGTTGATATTATTATCAACACGTCATCAGCGGCAGAAGCAGCACAGACTGCTTATCACCTGGCAACAAAAGGCGATACCGTTTTGCTATCACCTGCCTGTGCAAGTTTTGATCTGTTTAAAAATTATGAGGATAGAGGTAACCAGTTTAAAGCGGCAGTAAAGGAGTTGTAAGCCCCACCCAAACCCTCCCCGGTAGGGAGGGCTTAAATGAACGAAATGAGAAATGATTTAAACATAAAAATTAAAAAGTCTCCCCTACCGGGGGAGATTTAGAGGGGGCTTATGAACGCAATACTACACAACATTAAAGGAGACCGTTGGATATGGCTTATCGTCATATTGCTTTCGTTGATATCGCTGTTGTCGGTGTACAGTGCTATCGGTACGCTGGCTTATAAACGCGGTGTAGGTGCAGAATCTATTTTGATGAAGCACCTGGCCATGATCATAGGCGGTATCGTGCTGATGTATATTTCGCATAAACTGGATTACAGGTATTACTCGGGCATCTCAAAACTGTTGATGTATATTACCATTCCGTTGTTGTTTTATACGTTGATATTCGGTAGCCACGTTAACGATGCCAGCCGCTGGATAGCCATACCCGGTACCGGTTTAAGCTTCCAGACCTCCGACTTGGCAAAGCTGGCATTGATCACTTTCCTGGCGCGGTCGTTATCGCGTAAGCAGGAAAATATTAAGGATGTTAAGCAATCGTTCATCCCGATAATGGGCGCGGTTTGTTCGGTGTTTATATTGATCGCGTTAGCTAACCTTTCAACCGCGCTGATGCTGTTTGGTGTTAGTGTTTTATTGTTGATCATCGGCCGGATCAGCATCAAGCAAATTGCGATAACCTGTTTGGCAGGGGCTATATTGTTAACTGGCGTTATCTTTTTAGGCCCGCGCCGTAAAACATATATCTCGCGGATCCATACGTTCATGCACCCCGAGGCAGCTAACCCTGATAAATCATTCCAGGCAGATCACGCCAAGATAGCCATTGCAACCGGCGGCATATTTGGCAAAGGCCCGGGCAAAAGCAACGAGGTAAATTACTTACCCGAGGCTTATTCGGATGAGATCTATGCCATTATCGTTGAAGAATACGGCATGATAGGCGGTATTGTACTAATAGGTATTTACTTGTTCCTGTTATACCGGTGTATAAAAATAGTCACGAAGGCGCCAAAAGCGTTTGGCGCTTTGCTGGCGGCGGGCTTAAGCTTTAGCCTCACCATACAGGCATTTGCCAACATGGCGGTGGCGGTTGGCTTGGGGCCGGTAACGGGTGTGCCGTTGCCATTTGTAAGTATGGGCGGTACATCCATGTTATTTACCAGCGTGGCGTTTGGTATCATACTATCAGTTAGCCGGGATATTGAAGATCCTAAGAAAGTAGTGGTAGGCGAGATAAAAGAAGTGGGGAATGAAATGAGTATGGCGTAAGCCCCCTAACCCCCTGAAGGGGGAACAATGAAGAATATTAAAGAAAATTAAATCAGTGAAATCAAAATATTAAATCGGTGAAATCTCAGGGCAAAAGAATTATCATTAGCGGTGGCGGTACCGGGGGGCATATCTTCCCGGCTATTGCTATTGCCAATGCTTTGAAAAAGCTTGACCCTGCTACCGAGATATTGTTTGTGGGCGCCAATGGCCGTATGGAGATGGAAAAAGTTCCGGCCGCAGGTTATAAGATCATCGGTTTAAATATCCAGGGGATCCAGCGCAAATCGGTTTGGAAAAACCTGCTGTTCCCGGTAAAAATGTTTAACAGCGTGAACAAGGCACTGCGTATCATAAAAGATTTTAAACCGGACGCGGCAGTAGGCGTTGGCGGTTATGCCTCGGGCCCGTTATTGTATGCCGCATCTTTGAAAGGGATCCCGTATTTAATACAGGAGCAAAACTCGTACGCAGGTATTACTAATAAATGGTTGGGTAAAAAAGCCGAGAAGATCTGCGTGGCGTTTGATGGGATGGAGCAGTTTTTTCCGGCAGGTAAGATCATAAAAACAGGCAACCCTATCCGCAAGGAGTCGGTTGATATTGCAGGTAAGAGATTGCAGGCTTTAGAGCTTTATAAATTATCAAGCACAAAAAAAACCATCATGGTTACCGGTGGCAGTTTGGGTGCGCGTACTTTAAATAACAGCGTTATTGCCAACCTTGATAAACTGATAGCTGCCGATGTGCAGCTGATATGGCAAACCGGCAAGTTTTACTACAAGAGCATCATTGAGCAACTGGGCGAAAATTATCACCCTAACGTACGGATAATGGAGTTTGTAAACCGCATGGACCTGGCTTATGCTGCCGCGGATATAATTATATCAAGAGCGGGTGCCGGTACTATTGCTGAGTTATGTGTGGTAAAGAAACCGGTTATCCTGGTGCCGTCGCCTAATGTGGCCGAGGATCATCAAACAAAAAACGCGCTGGCGCTGGTGCATGAGCAGGCTGCCGTATTTGTGGCCGACAGGGATGCCGAAGAAAAATTAATTGATAAAGCGCTTGAGCTTTTAAATGATAAAGATCTGCAAAAGAAATTAAGCGACAACATTGGTAAAATGGCATTGCCTGCTGCTGATGAAGTCATAGCGAAAGAGGTTATACAAATAACAATTAACAACAATTAAATCTTAGCGCTGCCTTCTGGTGGGGGGTAGCGCTTTTTAAAAGAAAATGGAATTACGCAACGTACAACGGGTTTATTTGATAGGCATAGGCGGCATAGGCATGAGCGGCCTTGCGCGCTATTTCAATCATTTAGGCTGTATTGTTTGCGGCTATGATAAAACGCCAACCGACCTTACCGACGACCTGCGTAACGAAGGGATCCAGGTTGTATTTGAAGATAATGACGGAGGCATACCAAGAAGTTACCGTGATCCGGATGATAATACTTTGGTTATTTATACGCCGGCTATACCAAAGGATTCCGGGATCTTGAATTTCTTCCGGCGCCAGGGTTTTGTATTGTGGAAACGGTCGCAGGTATTGGGGTTGATCAGCAAGGGCAAGTTTACCATCGCGGTAGCAGGTACACATGGCAAAACCACCACCTCATGCATGGTGGCACACATTTTAAAAGATTCAGGCAAAGATTGCTCGGCGTTCTTAGGTGGCATTGCCTCTAATTACCAAACCAATGTGCTGTTTGGCAATAATGATATTGTGGTGGTTGAAGCTGATGAGTACGACCGCTCGTTCCTTACCCTGTATCCAAACATTGCCATTATAACTTCGATGGATGCTGATCACCTGGATATTTATGGCGATCATGGGCAGTTAACCGAATCGTTTAAAATGTTTGCGTCGCAAATAAAAACAGGCGGTACGCTTATCCACCGCAAAGGCTTGCCGTTAACAGATGGGTTTACCTACAGCATTAATGAAGATGCTGACGCGATGGCAACCAATATCCGCATAGAAGATGGCGATTTCTATTTCGATTTTAAACGCGGATCTATCAGCATTGATAATATTAAATTAGGTATTGCCGGTTTACATAATATAGAGAACGCGGTCGCCGCCATTGAGGTCGCCTTGCGTTTACATATTGAATGGGATGCTATAAAAAGTGCCTTAGGATCATTTAAAGGGGTGAAGCGCCGTTTTGAATATATTGTTAAAACGCCTGCCCATATTTATATAGATGATTACGCGCATCATCCCGAAGAGTTAAGAGCAGCTATCAGTTCGGTTAAGAGATTGTACCCTGAAAAAAAACTCACAACAATTTTTCAACCTCACTTATTTACCCGTACCCGCGATTTTGTGGATGGGTTTGCCGAGGTGTTGGATATGACCGACGAACTGATACTGCTTGATATTTATCCTGCGCGCGAGTTGCCCATTGAAGGCGTAACGTCGGCAATGATCATTGAGCGCATGCAATTGCCCAACAGGCAAATATTAAGCAAGCAGGAAGCTGTTGATAAAATAAGGTCAGAACAGCCCGAGCTGTTGTTAACCGTAGGCGCGGGCGATATTGACCAGTTGGTACAACCATTAAAAAGTGCTTTAGAAAATGTTTAAGAAACCGATATGGCGAATCATTTTACAAAGTTTTCTTTGGGTAATTACCCTGGGAGGGCTGGTTGCGCTCATGAGTTTTATTGAAATTAAAAAAGCCGAAGTGGTATGCAGCGATGTTAAAATATACATCCCCGGCAGCCAATATTTTATCGATAAAAAAGAAGTAGAAAAGATCTTGCAGATAAGCAGCTTTACCATGATTGGCCGCCGTATAGATAATATTAACCTGCATCAATTGGAGAACAGATTAAAGGCTAACCCCTTTATTGAATATGCCAAGGTTTACGCGGATATGGATGGCATCATTATGATCGAGATCGTACAGCGCCAGCCTATCTTACGGGTAATGAACCAGTTTGACCAGGATTATTATATTGATAAAAACGGGTTAAAAATTCCGCTGTCGGCTAACTTTACCGCGAAGGTAGTGGCAGCCAACGGGTTTATTGAAGAGCCGTTTGGCGGTAAGGTAGACACCTTGCGTACCCTGCTGGCTAAGGATCTTTTTAAAACGGCGGCTTTTATCAGGCAGGATTCGCTTTGGGACGCGCAGATAGCACAGATCTATGTAAATACCAGCCATGAGATCGAGCTGATACCAAGGGTAGGCAACCAGCGCATTTTGCTGGGTAATGCCGACTCGATAGAAGTTAAATTTCATAACCTGCTGGCGTTTTACAAACAGGCATTACCACAGGTTGGGTGGGATGCTTATAAGCTGATCAATATTAAATATGCCAACCAGATAATCGGGGTAAAAAATACCAAGGCTGATTCTTTACGGATGAAGCAAATGAAAGTTACTGCCGATTCAGTAAAAACAGTAAAAAAAGACACATCTCTAATTAAACAGTAATATGGACAAGAGTTCGACACAAGAAAAAAGTTCGCCAATTGTAGTGGGATTGGACATTGGTACCACCAAAATTTGCGCAATTGTTGGCCGCCGCAGCAAAAACGGCAAGATCGAAGTACTGGGTATTGGTAAAGCTGAGTCGGCGGGTGTAACCCGTGGCGTGGTTTCAAATATCGACAAAACCGTACAAGGCATTACCACTTCAGTTGAAATTGCGGGCACGCAATCAAATGTAGAGATCAGGGTAGTGAATGTGGGTATTGCCGGCCAACATATTAAAAGTTTGCAGCATCGCGGGTTAATTACCCGTCGTGACCTGCAGACGGAGATAAGCCGCAAGGATATCGATAAACTGATAGAGGATATGTACAACCTGGTAATGCCTCCGGGCGAGGAGATCATCCATGTACTGCCGCAGGAATTTACGGTTGACAGCGAGCCGGGTATTAAGGACCCTATAGGCATGGCGGGTGTGCGCCTTGAAGCCAATTTCCATATTATATCGGGCCAGGTTACGGCTATAAAAAATATTGTTAAATGTGTTAACAAAGCACATTTAGAGAGCCAGGAACTGATCCTGGAGCCGTTAGCTTCGTCAGAGTCGGTACTAAGCGACGAAGAGAAAGAAGCCGGTGTGGTGTTGGTTGATATCGGTGGTGGTACTACTGATGTGGCTATTTTCCACGAAGGTATTATCCGTCATACCGCGGTTATCCCGTTTGGCGGTAACAGTGTGACCGAGGATATCCGCGAAGGTTGTTCTGTAATGCGCAATATCGCAGAGCAATTAAAGGTAAGGTTCGGATCGGCACTGGCAGAAGAAAATAAAGAAAATGAGATTGTGTGTGTACCGGGTTTACGCGGACGTGAGCCTAAAGAAATATCAGTAAAGAACCTGGCGTTTGTTATCCAGGCCCGTATGGAAGAGATCGTAGAGCATGTGTATTATGAGATCAAATCATCAGGCTATGAGAAAAAACTGATTGCCGGTATTGTAATTACCGGTGGCGGCGCGCAATTAAAACACCTGTCGCAAATGGTTGAGTTTGTTACCGGCTTGGATTGCCGCATAGGTTATCCCAACGAGCATCTGGCAAAGAACGAAGTATTGCCTAAAAATATTTACGAGGAGCTGCAAAGCCCTGCGTTTGCAACAGGTATAGGTTTACTGATAAAGGGGATCCAGAAAATGGAATACAACGGCATGGTACAGCAGCCTGCCGAAGTAAAAGTTGATAAAACCAAATATACCGAAGACAAAAAATTTGGCTTGTTTGGCAAGATACTGGAGAGCGGAAAGAAATTTATTAAGGACGATATTAAGGATGAGGACTTTTTGAAATAAGGCAGTCGGCCCCTCCTAAATCCTCCCCGGTAGGGAGGACTTTAAGATGCATGACAGGAAAAAGTCTCCCCTACCGGGGGAGATTTAGAGGGTGCTGATGGGTTGGTGGGTTACTTTTCAACATCTTTCAATTTTTCCACATTATAGACATTTGTGGAAAAAGCTTGTTGAAAAAGTGCTAATATTACAATGGTGAAATCTAAAATTCGTCAAGTTACACATAGCTGAAAATAAGGATTATGCAATTTGAGATGTTAAAAGAAAAGTCGTCTATCATCAAGGTTATTGGTGTTGGCGGCGGCGGTGGCAATGCAGTGAACCACATGTACAAGCAAGGTATTACAGGTGTAGACTTTATAATATGTAATACAGATGCACAGGCGTTAGAGCTTAGCCCTATCCCTAACAAAGTACAATTAGGTGCAAGTTTAACAGAAGGCATGGGCGCAGGCTCTATCCCCGAAGTAGGCGCCAATTCAGCTATTGAAAATATTGACGACATAAAACAAATGCTGGGCTCAAACACCAAAATGTTATTTATAACAGCAGGTATGGGCGGTGGCACAGGTACAGGCGCAAGCCCTATCATTGCCAAAGCTGCGCGAGAGTTGGATATATTGGTAGTAGGTATTATAACCACCCCTTTTTCTTTTGAGGGCAAACGCCGCAAAATGCAGGCCGATGCCGGCATGGAAGAGTTGAAGAAATATGTTGATTCATTCCTGGTGATATCAAACGACAGGCTGCGCCAGATCTTCGGTAACTTAACCTTAGGATCGGCGTTTGCGCAGGCTGATGATATTTTAACCACAGCGGCCAAAGGCATTGCAGAGATCATCACCTTACCCGGCTATATCAACGTCGACTTTAAGGATGTGCGTACCGTGATGAAAGACAGTGGCGTATCTATTATGGGCAGCAGCGCAGCCGAAGGCGAGAACCGGGCCTTACGTGCCGTAGAAGGCGCTTTATCGTCGCCATTGTTAAAGGATAATGAGATAGAAGGTGCCCGTTATATCCTGTTAAATATCAGCTCGGGCGAGAACGAGGTTACCATGGATGAGGTAAGTATCATAACCGATTACATCCAGGAAGAAGCCGGCCTTGCTGCCGACCTGATCTGGGGTAACTGTCGCGATGAGAGTTTGGGCGATAAATTATCGGTAACTATTATTGCTACCGGTTTCCAAACTAAAGATGAGCGCGAGAAAGAATACAGCAGCAAGAAAATTGTAAACATGCTGGTACCTGATGCGCCTTTGGTTAGGCCTGTAAACGAGTTTATTACGCCGGTAACTGACGCCGCGCCGTCAGAGCTTTATATCAAAGGGCATAAAGAAAAAGAAGAACAAAAACAAACCGGCTTGTTTGACCTGTTTGCGTCATCGCGTACTGAAGAGCAAGCCCCGGTAAAATATAACCTGCAGGATGCTGATGAGCAGCCTGAAGCTGATAATGAATCAGAAATGGCTGAGTTTACTTTCAAACTTTCAGAACCTGATACAGAAACCATTATTAACTCTGTAGCGGTTGTTGAAGAAAAAGTAGCCGAGCCGGAGCCGGTTAATGCAGACGAGCATAAAACTGACGAGTCGATTGAAGAACAGTTACGCAAATCGCGCGAACGGATCATGCGCTTAAAAGACCTGAGCATGAAGCTGCGTAGCGGTAACATACAAGAGTTAGAAAACGTCCCGGCTTATAAACGTAAAGAGGTGGCCTTACAGGAAACCCCTGCGTCAGACGAAAGCCAGATCTCAAGGTTTTCTTTACTGCCTGACAATGAAGGTAAAATAGAGATCCGCGACAGCAATTCGTTCTTACACGATAACGTAGATTAATACGTTAATGGTTTATGGATCATAGCTCATAAAAAAGGGAGGTGCTTAAAATAAGTGTCTCCCTTTTTGTTTATAAAGCGACGTAAATAGCTATGAACCATGTGCTTTTAACAAAGCGCATAAAAAGCTTATATTTGCAATTTGAAAACGATTAATAAAAATACTTTTGGATTTATTTGACAAAATAACAAGCAGTATGGGTGGCCCGTTGGGGCAGCATCAAAAATGGTCGCATGGCTATTTTTCATACCCAAAGCTTGAGGGAGAGATAGGTTCGCACATGCAATTTAACGGTAAAGAGCATTTAGTGTGGAGTTTAAACAATTACCTGGGGCTGGCCAATCACCCCGAAGTGAGAGAAGCAGACGCTAAAGCAGCGACAGATTACGGTATGGCGTACCCAATGGGTGCCCGCATGATGTCAGGCAACTCAACCCATCATGAAGAACTTGAAAATGGCCTGGCCGAATTTGTAGGTAAAGAAGACGCTTTCCTGTTAAACTATGGCTACCAGGGCATGGTATCAATTATTGATTCACTGGTTAGCCGTAATGATGTTATTGTTTATGATGCCGAGTCGCACGCTTGTATCATTGACGGACTGCGTATGCACATGGGTAAACGTTTTGTTTACCAGCATAACGATTTGGAAAGCTGCGAGAAACAATTAGAACGTGCAACCCGCCTGGTTGAACTAAACGGCGGCGGTATATTATTGATCACCGAGGGCGTTTTCGGCATGTCAGGCGCCCAGGGTAAATTAAAGGAGATCATCGACCTTAAAAAGAAGTTTGATTTCAGGATCCTGGTTGATGACGCGCATGGTTTTGGTACCATGGGTAAAACCGGTGCCGGTACGCACGAAGAACAGGATTGCGTCGAAGGTGTCGACGTTTACTTTGGCACCTTTGCAAAATCAATGGCAGGTATAGGTGGCTTTGTAGCAGGCGATAAATATATCATCGATTATTTACGCTATAACATGCGCTCGCAGATCTTTGCCAAAGCGCTGCCTATGCCAATGGTAATAGGATTGAAGAAACGTTTTGAGTTGCTAAAATCGCAACCACAACTGCGCGAAAAATTATGGCAGATAGCTAACGCGCTGCAAAAAGGTTTAAAAGAACGTGGCTTTGATCTGGGCGTTACTAATACCATGGTTACCCCCGTATTTTTAAAGGGCGACCTGTACGAAGCCACCGCGCTAACCCGCGACCTGCGCGAAAATTACGGCATATTCTGCTCGATAGTAATATACCCGGTTATCCCTAAGGGATTGATACTGTTAAGGCTTATACCTACGGCGTCACACTCTTTGGAGGACGTACAACGCACGCTGGATGCCTACAGCGAAATGGGCGAAAAACTAAAAGCCGGCCACTATCGCGAAAAAGCACCTGCAGCTTAATTTGTAGCTCTTGTATTTTAAAGAACAGTTGCCGCCTCTTAACCGGGGTGGCAATCTTGTTTTATAGGGTCTCATATCTTTGTTCCGCTGGAACAAAACTACTACTCGCCGGAAATAACAAATAGCACCTCAAAATAAGAATTAGCCCATATCTTAGCTTTCAGCTTTTATATAATATCTTTATAACTAAAACCGGTTAAAATCATTTTATGCGTCTGCCTGATAAAACTATCGTTATTACATTGCTTGTACTGATAGTTGCTATGCTTACCCGGTGTAACAGTTCAGTTGATCATTCAGCATCAAAAGCCACGACCGAAACCTTCAGCAAGGATGATGTGGCTAAAGGGCAAGGATTAGCTGCTGCATATTGTCAATCATGCCATAAATTGCCTGATCCTAATTTGTTGGATAAAGTAACATGGCGTGATCATCTGTTGCCTGCTATGGGCAAATACCTGGGTGTAAATTCTGTGGCGTCTACCGGGAAATTGATCACGCCTGAAAGTGATGATAATTACCTGCCTTCAAGGCCTGTTGTTGATTCTGCAGCGTGGAAACAGATAACCGCATACTACGTCACTAAAGCACCGCAACATTTACCGGTATCTAACAGGCCGGAACCTATCCATAAACTGCCTTTTTTCGAGATACAAACAGCTCCGGCAAAGTGGGATTCGTCAAAAGCGATGACATCATATGTTAAAATTGATGAGAGCGTAACCCCACACCGGCTTATTGTATGCGACGGGCTAACCAACCGTATGATTATCTTGAATGATAAGATACAAACTATCCAATCGTCTGTATTAGACGGCGCGATTGTTAACCTGTTGTTTCAAAAAAATAAAATTACCGCCACTACTATTGGTAAAGACCTATGGGCTAATAATTACAGGAACGGAAATATCCGGGAGATCACCATCGGCAAAAATGGCGTGGTTGCACCAAAAGGTAAACCTGTTTTTGAAGACTTAAGCCGACCGCTGTCGGTTAATATCACCGATCTGAATGGCGACGGAAGGCCCGATTATCTTATTGCCCAATTTGGTAAAATGGTTGGCCGGTTAAGCTGGGTTGAAGAATGGGGAGATGATCTTAAAGAACATGTTTTAAGGGATAAGCCGGGCTGTATAAAAACCATTATTGACTATGGCAATAAGGACAAACGTCCTGACATTTGGGCACTTTTTGCACAGGGTGATGAAGGTGTGTTTTTATATACCAATGATGGCAAGGGTAATTTTGAGGAAAAGCAGGTGCTGAGCTTTCCGCCAGCGTATGGTTCAAGTTCTTTTGACCTAATTGATTTTAATGGCGATGGATTTAAAGACATCATTTATACCTGCGGCGATAATGGCGATTATAGCCAGATCCTGAAACCATATCACGGTGTTTACATCTATTTAAATGACGGTAAGAATAACTTTACCCAAAAGTTTTTTTACCCTATTAATGGCTGTTATAAAGCTATCGCAAGGGATTTTGATGGCGACGGCGATCTGGATATTGCTGCCGTCAGCGAATTTCCGGGTAGCAAAACCCCTTGGGAGTCATTTATATATCTTGAAAATAAAGGAAATTTTAATTTCCAAGGCTATACATTACCCGTGAACACGCCATTTCATAACGGAATGACCATGGATGCCGGGGATATAGACGGCGATGGGAAAATTGATCTGTTATTAGGGAATGGCTATACTGCTGCCGATGCAAATAGCCATGATAAACAGCCGCTATTTTTAGTTTTAAAAAACAAAACCCTGGTTAGCGCAAAGCCGTAAAAGTAAATAGTTATAATAAGCCTGAATTTATTATAAATCTTGCGCTAAAAGCGCGGTAAATTTTTGTACTTTGTATTTTATTGACGCTAAGGTAATTAGGTGTTGCGACTTTGATTTGAAACTGTTTTTACTTTATATTACTTCAATATTATTTAAAAGTAAAATTTATTATAATATATGATAAAATAATGGCTTTTTAAGTAGAAAAATAAGAAAAAGATAACAATATAGGTACTTATAAATGTGGAAAAAAACGCTATTTTAAGCTCAAACGAGTGTTTTTTTTTAACTAAAAACATTTTAGCTTAGCTATTGCAAAAACAAAAAGCCTCAACCATACTTAAAAAAGGAGAAAATTAAATGAAAAAATTCACTGAAGTAAAGAACCTCATCGCATCACTGGAAGCAGATGCCGATAAGTTTTACAACAAGGGTAACAGTGCAGCCGGTACCCGTGTTCGCAAAGGGATGCAGGACCTGAAGAACCTGGCACAAGCCATCCGCCTGGAAGTTCAGGAAGCAAAAAACAAAGTATAGAGATACAGATACTGCATCTCTATAAAACAAGGCCCGGCTGCACGCAGCAGGGTTTTTTTATGAAACTTTTTGTTGTTGTAAAGATGCGAAACCTTGCACCTCTTTAATGATCTTACCTGCTGTATATTCGCTAACCTGTACCAATGGTAAGCGTACCGTATCACCACAAATACCCAGTTGTTTTAGCGCGGTTTTTACCCCTGCCGGGCTACCTTCAATAAAACATAAACGCGTAAAGTCGATAAGATCATAATGGCCTTTTTGCGCACCTTTAAAATCGTAGTTTAAACACTTGCGGATCATGTCAGACGTTTGACGCGGCAAAGCGTTACCAATTACAGATATTACACCCACAGCGCCCAAAGCTATCATCGGGAAGCTAACCGGGTCATCGCCTGATATCACCAGGAAGCTTTCCGGCTTATCCCGCATGATCTGGTTGATCTGGTCGAAATTGCCTGATGCCTCTTTTATGCCTATGATGTTTTTGAAATCGCGCGCTAACCTTACCGTTGTTTCAGCACTTACATTGCTGCCTGTGCGGCTGGGTACGTTATATAATAATACAGGCAGTTTAGCATTTTGCGCAATGGCTTTATAATGTTGGTAAATGCCTTCTTGTGTTGGCTTGTTGTATTGCGGGCTGGCAGACAGGATAGCGTCATAACCGTTTATATCAAACGCTTTTATCTGCTCAACAACCTCTGCGGTGTTATTACCGGCAATACCGGCAACTAAATTTATACGGCCAGCTACAACATCGGCAGTAAATGCAAAAACCTTCTTCTTCTCTTCGTGGCTTAATGTGGCGCTCTCGCCGGTTGTACCTAATGACACGATGTACTCCACACTGCCATCAATTAAATAATTGATGAGGTTTTTTAGCCCGTCATAATCCACTTGCCCGTCTGCAAGAAAAGGAGTAACAATAGCTATCCCTGTTCCGTAAAATTTATTCATGTTCGCAATTAAAGGTCGCTAAGATAATAATTTTATTAGTGATGAGATAGGTATCCGTTATTATACATCAACGCTTTTTTATACTTTTATATAGGTCAGCAGTCAATATTTTATTGATATTTAAAAACATTAACCTGCAATAAAAGATATTTATGGACGAGCCTATATATTCAGAATTTAGCACCTTTTATTATGCAAAAGTTATTGGTGTAATTGTATTGTCGGTAATGATATGCCTGGTTTTTATATATAATTCAATAGTAAAGCAAGAAACCGGTAGTAATTTGATATCAACCGTTATATTCTGTATCGCCTCAATTGCGATAGGTTATTATTACCTATTTAGAAATTGTTTTAACGTCACAGTCACCGAGGCGGGCATTTTTATAAACTATTATATCAGAAACAAACAATTGGAAATTAGTTATAATGATGTTGTTAAAGTAGGAACTTATCGACAGAAAAATACTGACAGAGCAGCAATTACAAATTACCAGGATTTTGTTATAGAATTAAAAAATGGACAATCGGTTAGCCTGAGTGCCGGTGATTACAATAACTACGACGACATAAAAGCAGCCGTATATAAGTATAAACTCGGCATTGGTGTTTAAGGCTTACAAACTCAAGGATATTCTGATGGCCGAATGTATATTACTACCACTGTTGTACGATTGCCCGTAAAGCACCCGCAGGTTAAGGTAGCGGATGCCCGCACCCAGCTCGTAATAGTTTTTCAGTTCAGGCGAGGTGAGATAATTTACGTGTATAATTTCCTGCAGTTTAAGCTTTCGTAATCCCGGGATCTTATTGATGATAAAGCCCGAAAAATTATGTTCAAAATGTCCCTCCAAATATTGGGTATGGGTGCTATAGGTATAATAATCAAGCATTAAAAAGCTGTTCAGGGCTGCACGATAAAACAGTGCCTCATTACCATGAAAATGGCTGTAATCCGGATAGTAAATGCTGTTGGTGTTTAAGAATTTGCCTGCGCCTATATAAAATGACGTTTTGCCATAAACGCCCATGCTGATATCCGCCTGCGATATATCCGCGGTGATCTGATCATAATCTACATCCGATCCCAATACATTCTTAATGCCCTTAGTATAATTTAAGGCTATAGTAGGGTAGGGCGACGGGATATAATGCCTGCCGTTTGGATAGGTTTCGTACTTATTACTAAAATCATAACTGGTGCGCAGGGTGATTTTGAACGACTGATTTTTAGGAAACAACGGTACATCAGCACCAGGCACCAATGGGTTGTTTGATGTAAATGAACCTTCGCCTGTAAAGCTGTAGGAGGTTGTATTGTTTAACCCGGTACGGCTGGCCCACTCAGCGGTTGCGCTGCCCCGCCATCCACCGGTTATCCTGCCTGAAAAGGAAGTACTTATAAACTGTTTCTGGTAAAATTTTTCATAATTCTCCCGGGCAAATAAACTATGCACGGTATTGGCGAATGAAGAGATCGGCTGCAGGTCGTTCAGGTCGACCTCATCCGAGCCGCCGCTTACCGAGAACCTGAACCGGTCGCTCACAGGCATTGTGCCGCTGGCTACGGCATTAACACGATGGTCGGAAAAACCGTAGCCCAGATCCAGCCCGACCCTGAAATACCGGTTATTGATCGAATCAACTTGTTTGGTAAACGATGCTTTATAATTTAAATTAAAACCCTGCACGGTATTAAACTGAACAGTACCAGTTAATGGGTCGAAATGATAGTATTCTTTTTTATACCTGTTACGCAAATTAATACCGCCTATTAAAAGATTGATAGGTTTGAATTTGTTGTTTACATGATCTATCGAATCGAGGTAGGTTTTTGATTCGTGCTTGATGGCTAATGCTTCTTTCTTTTTGTAATCTGTCTTTTCTTCGGGCGTTAAAGGTATTGGGCGTTGTTCGTCCCAATAAGTGCTATCCTTCTTATTGATGCCTTTGGTAATGCGCAGTACTTCATTAAAATCCTTTTTATTAAGCGTAGGATTAAGGTCGTAGTTTTTGTAAACCGATATGAAATAGCCGCCAAATTTAAAACCGAAGATCCCACCGGTAAAATCAAAGCGGATGGTCGACGTCATCCACGCTTTATCATTAACCGGGACAAATTGCTGG
>JAQBOP010000403.1 GCA_028287975.1 Mucilaginibacter sp.
CTTCTTGCCGCCGATTGCCTGCACCGCCTGGGCAATCGCTGTCTTCACCTGTACGAGCTTCTCCATCGGCTCTGCCAGTTTGAAATCCAGCTTCAGCCAGTTTTTGATGGCCTGACCGATGCGCGAAGGCGAGGGCGAAGGTGAGGAGGCGGGCATCTTCTGGGCACTCCCGCTCGCATCCTCTCCGCTGTCATTCTGAGCAGCGCGAAGAATCTGCTTTTCCGCGGCTTCAACAGCTACCGGTGCATCTTCTTCCTGACCCTCCTGCGCAAACACCTCCTCCTGCAACTTCGCATAGACATCCAGCCGCTTCTGCAGCACCGCCAGCGCAATATGCCTTGGCGTCTGCTTCACCCGCATGGTGTAGTCCCCGCTGCGCCGCTTGGCGTAACTTACGGTCAACCCGCCACGGGTATCTTCATCCAGCTTGTCCAGCGGTATTGGTACTTCCGCCGCATCGAACAGCTTGGCCGGGTCCAGGTAGGCCGCACGTATCTGTGCCTGCAGCAAATTTGTGGAATTGAGCTTCAGCCGCGTAAACAAGTCCCCCAGCTCCGCCACGATGCGCTCCCGTATCGCGGGGTTTTTCATCATCTGGGCGGCGTGGGTGCCTTTTGTTTTATCAGAATAGCCGGCGCGGCCGGCGGCGGCGGTGGCGTTCTGGTCGAAGGTGTATTCGAAGATGAACCGCTCCTGGCGGTCGGTGAGGGGTTTCATTTTGGTCTCCATAGAAAGGTCCATGGAAACAAAGATACGCAGGTCGATGCACTAAGTGTGGTTGATTTTGCAGAGGGAAAACGTGCAAAATAAGGCGCGCGGACAACTGATTTTCAGAATTGCTGATCGGTATACGAGCCGTTACTGTGACCAGAAAACGTAGGTACAATCGCTTAGTCACTCGGGGACGGATAAGCTTTTGATCTGAGCGCAGTTGAGACTGTGGAATGTGCGATGCCGATATTTGCGCTTTACGCAAGCTTTGAAGTAAAAAAATAAAAGGGTCCTTTATGTTGACGGAACTTGACTTAACAAACTTCAAACGATTTTCGCGGGCGAAGATCGGACTTCGAAAAATAAATGTTTTGGTAGGGCCGAATAACTCAGGCAAGTCGTCGGTAATAGCAGCATTAAAAATTCTTATCCAAACTTTGGACAGCTATGACGACCAAGTTCCGCTATTGCTAAATGGGCCTCTCGGCGAGTTTGGTACCTATCGCGATATTGTTTACCGCAATCATCGTGGGCGTCGTCTTTCTATTGGCCTAACTGCCGAACTCTCTTCACGCCCCTTTGCGACTGCGTCATCTCGCGGGCCAGATGATTCTACTGTCAGCGCGATAACGTATGACATGCACTTCAGGTACAACACAAAACAACGCGAAATAATTCTAGATGCGGTTGAAGTTAGCGGAGGAAGCACGGAGTTGTTGGCAATGAAGGCCTCTAAGGATTCTGCTCGTTTAACCCTCGAGCGTTTTGACGGCCACGTAATTCCCCCAGCTATTAAAGCGGCGCTTTCTCGTGACATTCGTGTACGACACTTCGTACCTTGGCCGCTAGTGTCACGTCTTGGAAATTCGTTTTCGTCCAACGCAGGCCCCGCCGCGGATTTCTCGAAAGAACATATTAATGTGGACCATACGCGGGCAATTCAAGGTTATGCGCGAGGACTTTTCGAAACGCTCACTTCATCAGACTATCTAGGCCCGGCAAGGACATCCCCTCAGCGAACCTATCTTTTTAACGGTGAACGCAGAAGCCGCATCGGCGTTGCGGGGGAGAACATGACCACCTTGCTCGTAAAGGGGGTTAAATCCAATCGGGAGCCTAAGACTAGCGTTCTAGACAAAGTAAATGACTGGTTGGTTCGTACCCAAATGGCGAGAAAAGTTGAAATTTCTCCTATATCAGATCGTCACTACGAGATCAATGTCGAAAACTTTTTTACAAAAGAGAAGCAGAACATTGCTGACGTCGGATATGGCCATAGTCAGGTGCTGCCGATTCTTGTTGGGGGCTACAACATGGCGAAGGGTTCGTGTTTTTTGGTGGAACAGCCTGAACTTCATCTTCATCCAAAGGCCCAGAGTGAACTTGGCGATTTTTTTCTTGATCTTTATAACGAAGGGGTTCAGAGCATCATCGAAACGCATAGTGAACATCTAATTTTGAGACTTCAGCAGCATATTGCGGCGCGAAATATAAGTAGCGATGATGTGGCGTTTTTTTATATTCAAAATTCGGCTGATGCATCGACACCTTGTACCCACGTCACACTTTGCCATGACATAACGCGGCTCGATTTAGATGGTAAGGGGGCCTTCATCGGGGAGTGGCCGGGTGGGTTCTTCCCTGAGCGCCTTCAAGAAGCTCGCAAGCTTGCCCTCCTGAGGCAGAAGCCCGCAAGCTAGCAAGCAGCTAAAAGACTAATAAGAACTAAAGCATTCTTGGAGGGAAGAAGTATGGTGCACGTCATCATTGACGCAAATGTCTTCAAAGCTATTTTCGAAGAAGATATCGGTATGGACGCTCCCAGGCCGGGTAGATCTGGTTCTGCAACACCTGTTTGGATTGGAAATCCTCCTAAGCGGATCGCGGTTATGGATGCCGGAGGACAGATTGAAGCGGAATGGAGGCGTCAGGTCGGCGGAAATTCAGAATGGTTTGATGCATGGATATCTACCCAGATGCTGGAGGACCGAATTTTGACCGTCACTGTCACTGGCCACGCCTCGACTATAAAGCCGCTATATTCACTTGGATTTCCCAAAGGAATAGTCGATATATGGTATGTGCGCACTGCATATGAAGCTAAATCAACTAAGGCGGAAATTCCTGCTTATCTAATCAGTGAAGATATTGAGTTCTACGATCCGAAGAAAAAGGCTTCCAAAAACAAAGCTGAACTAATCAATTCTGGCAAAGGACCTGTCGCGAAGGAGATTGGCCGTAACAATGTAACGGTCTGCTGTATCTCCAGGTTTTTGGAGATGCACCCGAATTAATTGGGCCAACTCAGTCTTTCCCTAAAACTCAAAAGTGGCGCGCTGGACGGCGTTGCGGAGAGGGCTCGGGGCCGGGAGATAAGATGCACTGGAACGGCGGGGTGGGCGGGGCCGAAGAAGTCGGAGTCGATAAAGGTACCAAGGTAGATCTTTTTCGGTGATCGGCTGGGAATATATTCGAATCTCCCCTTGGCTCCGGACTAAAAATAAACGCAGGTACAATCATCCAGCTGCCCTGGGAGGGGGAGAGCGTTCTGCCTGAGCGCTTACCGGAGAGAGTCACCCCATGTCACGAGAGACTACCGTTGCCGAATCGCCGTCGTTCCTGACGGGCGGCGGCGAAATGGGGGAGCGCATTCGCGGTTTTGACTGGGGCGGCACGCGGCTTGGCGTGCCCGGTGGCTGGCCGCAAAGCTTGCGCTCGACTGTCGGCCTGCTGCTTTCGACGCGGCACCCGATGTTCATCTGGTGAGGGCCGGAGCTGATCCAGTTTTACAACGACGCTTATCGCGAGACGATGGGGCCGGAGCGCCACCCGGGGGCGCTGGGGCAGGCGGGGCGGGGGTGCTGGGCGGAGATCTGGCCGATCATCGGGCCGCAGATCGATCTGGTGATGCGCGGCGAGGGCTCCGTCTGGCAGGAGGATGCGCTGGTGCCGGTGACGCGTTACGGCAAGCGCGAGCAGGTGTGGTGGACTTATTCGTATAGCCCGATTCGCGACGAGAGCGGCGGCGTCGGCGGCGTGCTGGTGGTCTGCAACGACGTTACCGCGCGCCATCAGATGACGCGTGAGCTGCGCACCAGCGAAGAACGGCTGGCGTTCGCGCTTGAGGCCGGCGGCGGCGTGGGCATCTGGGATTGGGATGTGCCGAACGACAAGGTGTATACCGACGCGCGCTTTGCCGAATTTTTCGCTGTGCAGCCTGCCGCGGCGCTGGCGGGTGTGCCGATCTCCGCCTTTATCGACGGTGTGCACCCGGAGGACCGCCCCGCGCTGACCGGGAAGATCGAGCGCATCCTGGCTGGCGGCGGCGATTTCAACACCGAATACCGCGTCGTCGGCCTCGACACCCGGGTGCGCTGGCTGCTGTTGCGCGGCTTGTGCAAGCTCGACGCGCAGGGCCGGCCGCTGCGCTTCGGCGGCGTCGCCACCGACACGACGGAGCAGCATCGCATCATGGATGCGCTGGAGGACCTGAACCGCCGGCAGACCGAATTTCTCGCGACCCTGGCGCACGAATTGCGCAACCCGCTGGCGCCGCTGCGCAACGGGCTGCAGGTGGTGCGGCTGGCGAAAGACCGGCAGGAGCTGGTGGACAGCACCCACGAAATGATGGGCCGGCAACTGGGCCACATGGCGCGGCTGGTCGACGACCTGATGGACGTGAACCGGGTCAACCAGGGCAAGGTGGAGCTGCGCCGCGAGAACCTGCCGCTGATGGACATCGTGAACCAGGCTATCGAGACCGTGCGGCCCCTGCTGGAATCGAGCCGCCACCATCTGACCACCGTGGTGGGGCCGGACGTGATCCACGTCAACGGCGATGCCACCCGGCTGGTGCAGATTCTCGGCAACCTGCTGAACAACGCGGCGAAGTACACGCCCGCCGGCGGCGAAATACGCGTCGCCATCGACGTCGAGCAAGCCGAAGCCGTGGTGCGCGTCAGCGACAACGGGCTGGGCATACCCGCCGACATGCTGCCGCGGATTTTTGACATGTTCATCCAGGTCGACAACAGCCTGGAGAAAGTGCAGGGGGGCCTGGGCATTGGCCTCTCGCTGGTGAAGGCGCTGGTCGAGCTGCACGGCGGCTCTGTCTCGGTCGCCAGCGCCGGCAAGGGCCAGGGCAGCGAATTCACCCTGCGCCTGCCGCTGGCCGATGCCGGCCAGGCCCGGCAGGACGCCGCCGCCGCGCAAGCCGCCACCCCTTCGCGCCGCGTGCTCGTCACCGACGACAACCACGACGGCGCCGACAGCCTGGCCGAACTGCTCTCGCTGATGGGGCATGAGGTGCGGGTTGCCTACAGCGGCGCCGAAGCGCTAAGCCTGGGCGCGCGGTTCAAGCCCGACGTTGTGCTGCTCGACATCGGCATGCCGGAACTTAGCGGCTACGATTGCGCGCGGCTGATACGCGTGGAGCCGTGGGGGGAGAAGGTGACGCTGATCGCGCTTACCGGATGGGGGCAGAGCGAGGATCGGCAGAAATCGGCGGAGGCGGGGTTTGACCATCACCTGGTGAAGCCGGTGAATCTTGAGGCGCTGATGGGGACGGCGTTTCCGAAGGGGTGAGTGCTCGAACGGCGGGATGGAACGAAGCCGTTGTGTGGGGCGGTGGTCCGTGCCCTGTTCACCCCCTATTTACCGCGCGGGAATATCACGGTCGATTGCGCGCGCGGGTCGGGCGCAAACCCTTACTACAGTGTGGATAGCTGGCGCTTCGCCCTGGCGGCCGCATAGGCCTTGGCCGCTTGAACCACCTCAGTATCGCTTGAACCCAGGGCTTGCTTGAGGATGTGCTGGCCGTACTCGTCGTTGAACATCATTTTGCCCAGGTCCAGGGGGTTGCCGAAAGCCCGGCGAAAATGTGCCTGGAAAGTGGTCAGGAGCGAGATCTCGGCCGGTGACGGGCGGCCGGGGCCTTTGACCCGTTCCATCGGCGGGGGCGGCGGCAGCTCTTCGGTGACGTCTTCGCCGCTATCCGGGTTGACCAGGAGCTTGAGCCGCCTGGTTCGGGCCAGCGCCTGGTGCGGGGTGAGCGTAATCGACTCCATGTTGGCCTGGCGCTCCACCTGCAGATGCGCCGCCAGATTGCGCAGCTTCTGGTTGTCGCTGCGCAGCGCACGCTCGAAGGCGCGAAAGGCGTAGAGGTCATCGGCGATGAACTCGTCAACGTCGAACGCTTCGTTGAATACGCCGACATAGAGCGCATGAAAGCGCATATATCGTTCGTCAATGAGTTCGGACATGGATGAGTGCTCTTGCTTAACGATGCGGCCGGGAAGTGCTGGTTGCGGCGTGGGTCATGGCGCGGGATGCGGGCCATCGACTTGTCCTGCGGGAAAGCCGCTCCCGAGGGTGCCGCATGGAAGGGGATGGTATGCAGCGGGTTGCGAACTGTCCAGTGCCGGCATGCCTATGGTTGCAATAATTTGCAAATTGGTGTGATGGGTCATGACAACGTCGTTGCCGATGCGCGAGTGAAGGGATGCCGGTCGACCTGCGTGGGACGGAGGAAGGATGGCGGTCGGGCGGCCGGGACAGATGGCCGGGATGGCTGTTGATTGTGCCGCTGTGCATAAGCTGGTTCAGGCATCGCTGCATTGGGGGTAGTCGATGGCGGGATCAATGAGAGGCCGTGACACCAGGCTTTTGTATATCAGCAATGGTCCGTCGGCAAGCGCGGCTTGTGCGGAGGGGCTTGCG
>JAQBOP010000367.1 GCA_028287975.1 Mucilaginibacter sp.
GTGCGGCAACGTCAGTAGCAATTAATAATTGCAGGTTACGCTCGCGGTAGCGTTTCATTACTTTATCGCGTTGTTGTTGTGATAAGTCACCGTGTAATGAATCGGCATTGTAGCCATCCTTCATTAAAGCTTCGGCAATATCCTGGGTCTCAATCTTAGTACGGCAAAATACGATACCAAAAATGTCAGGGTTAAAATCAACAATACGTTTAAAAGCGGCATACTTATCACGGGCACGTACTATGTAGTACTCGTGCTCGATGTTGGCGTTGCCGGTGTTTTTAGTACCCATGGTAAGCTCAAACGGCTCATTCATGTACTTTTTAGCTATGCGGCGTACTTCGGCCGGCATAGTTGCAGAAAACAACCATGTTTTCTTGGTGTCTGGTGTGGTAGATAGGATACTGTCAATATCTTCCTGAAAGCCCATGTTGAGCATTTCATCAGCTTCATCCAATACTACAAATTTCACCTTTGTAAAGTCAATTGCCTTACGGTTGATAATATCAAGCATACGGCCAGGTGTGGCAACGACAATTTGTACGCCGCGACGGATCTGGCGTAATTGGTCAGAAATACTGGCTCCGCCATAAACAGCGACAACGTTAACGTTGCCCATTTTTTTGGAGTAGTTATTAATGTCGTTAGTAATTTGCAAACAAAGTTCGCGTGTTGGGCATAAAACAAGCGCCTGTGGATAATTTTCTTCGAAATCCAACAGTTCTAATAATGGCAGGCCAAAGGCAGCAGTTTTACCGGTCCCGGTTTGGGCTAATCCGACAAAATCGTTGCTGCCTGTTAACAATACCGGGATTGACTGTTCCTGGATTGGTGTAGGGTTTTCGAACCCTAACTCAGAGATGGCATTAACAATATCTTCACGGATTCCCAGATTAATAAATGGGTTCATGATTTAAAATAACGGATTTGACTACATCGCCAAATCGGGCGCAAAGGTAGGGTTTATTATTGGGTTTTGCAAGTGTGAGTCGATATATAAAATCGTTTGCAAACAAAACGTCTAAATCATTATATTTGAGTATAATAACTTTGATATGGAAGAGGCGACATTAAAGGAAGATCTGATAGATAAAATAGAACATGCTGATCATAAGCAATTAAGGGAAATTTATGGCTTGATCACTAATTATTTTAATGAAAATGAGGATGAAGAGGGGTGGGATTCGCTCACTGAATTTCACAAGGAAAAGATCACGAAGAGTATTGCAGAGGGTGAAGCAGGTTTGGGTACGCCGGCAAGCGAGGTTATAAAACAAGCACGTAAAAAGTACGGACTAAATGGCTAAAGAAGTTATCTTAACGCCTATTGCTACCAGTGACTTTAATAACGTTTTAGAATATTTAACTTTTAACTGGGGAATGTCTGTGACGGATAATTTTGCTGCACGCTTTAATAAAGTAACACTTTTTCTATCAGAAAATGCAGGAATCTACCCATTTTTTGATAAACCAAGACAGCTTCAAAGATGTGTCGTTACAAAACACAATATATTATACTTTAGAGAAACAAGCCAATTGATAATTATATACACCGTATTTGATACGCGTCAAGATCCTGAAAAATTAACACCCCTGATCTAAATTAAAACAAATGATATCTGGTAAGGATCAACCAAAGGATTGGTGGGAGCAAATAAGTGATCAGGAGAAAATCGAAATTGAAGAAGGTTTAGCAGAAGCTGA
Source organism: Mucilaginibacter sp. (assembly GCA_028287975.1). Lineage (GTDB taxonomy): Bacteria > Bacteroidota > Bacteroidia > Sphingobacteriales > Sphingobacteriaceae > Mucilaginibacter. The sequence goes on from JAQBOP010000367.1 coordinate 1,705, forward strand.
TAGAGGCGAAATATTATCGCATAAAGATGTTATGTCAAAATATCAAAAGTACCTGCCGGAAAATTAAGCCGTTACCCTAAATATTACCCGGCTTCAACAAGCCTTTATTCTTACTGTTATAAACAATAAACAACCCTATAACGCCGGCTGTGATATACATATCGGCGACGTTGAAAATGCCGGTACGCAGATCACTAATGCCCATGTTCATGAAATCGGTTACATGCCTGTCGTACACAATACGGTCGATGATATTGCCAAGCCCGCCGGCTATGATCAGTGTGAAAAGGAATAATTTAAACGCTGTAAAATCGTTTAACTGCCTGATCACATGGATAAATAAAACGATCATCACCAAGAGTGGCAACATACTCAGCAGCCAGAAACTTGCCGCTTTAGGCAGTTCATCGCCAAAGCTTAAGGCCGCGCCGGTATTCTCCACATACTCAAAACGGAAGGTATCATGAAAGTACGATCTGGGCGCGCTGTACATTAAGTGCTCTTTGGCCAGTTGCTTGGTTATGCGGTCTACACCGATAAACACAATACAGGTAAGGCTGAACAGTAATATTTTTAACCAGGTTTTCATAAATGAATAATTTGAAGTCCTCTCCTTTGGAGAGGATTAGGTGAGGTTAACGCAGTCTGTCGGCCGACCGTACCAGTTTCTCATCTTTTTGTATGGCTTTTTGCGCCAATACGATCAAAAGCAGGCTTACAGAGAGTAAAATAACACCGATGCCAAAGTTGCTCATGTTAACATAAGCCGTACCAATAACATTCTTTACCGCTTGCGATACCCAGTAGCTATACCCAATTACAACCAGCAATAAGCCATAACATAGGTTGATCTGTTTTTTGCGGTTCTTGTAAAAGAAAATAAGCGCAATGGGCAATAATGCTACAAGAGCTGTGGCAATGGTTAGCAAGGTAAAAAAATCGGTATGTGCAGATTGGCCGTTCACATCCTGGTAAACACCCGTTACCATAATAGTTACCGGTTTGCCGTTTACATAAATGCCGTGTACCAGCGGGAACAAGAATAACGCCGCCAGCACCAGGCCGGCAAATAAAAGATATAAAGTTTGGATACGTTGCAGCATGATTGAAATAATTATGTGGCAAATATAATTGCGGTTTTTGATATAATTATCATGTAGGCAGTACATTATTATATTATAAATAAAATCGTAGCTTTGATTTACTAATTATTACATGCATGGCTGATACCCCTGAAACTTCGCTTTCTCCAAAGGATGTAAAGATTGAAGACAACCATCTGAAACGAATATTTCTTGAACACCTAAATGGTATTTATTTCGGTAAGCAACACCTGCTTGAGTTTTTTAATGAGATCGAGATAATCGCTTCCCTGCAGCAATTAAAGTTAGCCATTGACGAGCTACGCAACGATACCAATAACCAGATCCTGCAAATGGATGAGATCTACCGGTCTGTGCGCAGCGCCCCGGCAAAGACAAGTGTGTTGGGCATGAAAGCCATGACCTTAGAGGCCTATCTGACGGTAATAAAATCAGGCAAGACACCTGTTGAGCGCGATGTATTTGTATTATTCTACATCCAGATCATCGAAGGGATAGAAGTGACTTACTTTAAAGTTTTAAAGAACCTTGCCAAAGCAATTGGTTATAGTAATACCTTTCTCGATCAGCCATTTGATACCGCGATGGAGAATAAGTTTCTGTTTGAAGAGATTTATAAGGAATATATTTCGTGAGTAGTGAATAGCAAGTGGTGATTAAACATTAGGAATTTGCTTTAACTAATCTCTGATCACTAATTAACTAATCACTATTTTTGCCTGATGGCAAAAATCCAACGCTATTTCATAGAGCTTTCTTACGACGGTACCGACTACCATGGCTGGCAAACGCAGCCTAACGCTGTTGCCGTGCAGGAAGTGCTGGATAAGGCGTTATCAACCGTATTACGTGAGCCGATAGAGACCGTGGGTTGCGGCCGTACAGATACAGGTGTGCACGCTAAAGAGTTTTTTGCGCATTTTGATTGCGGGTCCATGGCCCATGGTCCATCGTCCATGGTCAATAACATAAGGAGTATCAATTCGGTACTGCCTAACGATATCGCTATAAAAAATATTTTCGAGGTAGCTGCGGATGCTCATGCCCGGTTTGACGCTACATTACGCTCTTACCAGTATCATATTCATTTTAATAAAGATCCGTTTAAAAATGGTTACTCGTGGTTGCTGCGCGATGAGCCAGATCTGGAATTAATGAACCGGGCGGCTAAGATCATGATGGAATATACTGATTTTAGTTGTTTCAGCAAATCGAACACCCAGGTTAAAACCAATAATTGTAAAATAAGCAGGGCCGAATGGGTAAGGGCTGATGAAGGTATTATTTTCCATATTTCGGCAGACCGGTTTTTGCGCAACATGGTACGTGCTATTGTAGGTACTTTAATTATGGTGGGCAAACAGGAGATATTGCCCGAAGCAGTGCGCGGGATCATAGAAAGTAAAAACCGCAGCAACGCAGGCGCATCCGTGCCAGCGTGTGGGTTGTATTTAACGGAGGTAAAGTATCCGCCCCCTAACCCCCTGAAGGGGGAACAATAACGGCAAATTTGAATTGTTTTAAAATTAAGCATTACCTTTCATTACCTTTGATTTAGTGAGCGACGATAAAGAAAAAGACCCTAAAAAAAATACTTCAAAAGTACCCCCTTCAGGGGGCGGAGGGGGCGTAACCGGCAAAGCATTCGACTGGCGTTTATTAAAACGTGTAATGCATTATGTCAAACCGTATAATACCACGTTTGTCGTATCAGCGTTTTTAACGGTTTTTCTGGCGGTAAGCGCGCTGATCCAGCCTATTCTGATCCAAAAAACGCTGGACGATAACATCATGCTGAATGATTACAACGGCTTGCTGTTTATGGTGGAGCTAATGATTGGGCAGCTTATTATACAAACCGTCGCGCAATATTACCAGACCTATTTAACCAACGCGCTGGGCCAGTCGGTGATCCGTGATCTGCGGATCGATATTTTTAACCATATTACCAGTCTGCGGTTAAAGTATTTTGACCGTACGCCTATTGGTATGTTAATTACCCGTACGGTGTCCGACCTGGAAACCATTGCGGACATATTTTCTGAAGGCCTGATATCTATCATTGGTGATTTGCTGCTGGTTGTCGCGGTAATTGGCCTGATGCTGTACCAGGACTGGAAACTGGCGCTGATCACACTGATACCCATGCCGTTTTTATTTGCATCGACCTATGTGTTTAAAGAAGCCATAAAATCATCTTTCCAGGAAGTGCGTACACAGGTTGCCCATCTTAATACTTTTTTGGCCGAGCATATTTCGGGCATCAGCCTCATCCAGAACTTTGCCCGCGAAGATCAGGAAATGCGCAAGTTTAAAGCCGTTAACTTAAAATACAGGGATGCCAACATCCGGTCTAACTGGTACTATTCCATATTTTTCCCGGTGGTCGAGATATTATTCGCGGTTTGTATGGGCTTGTTAGTTTGGTATGGCTGTAAAAGGATGTTGTCTGATCAACAGATGGCACACCTATCGGCAGGCAAGGGTATTACGCCGGGTGTTATCACCGGGTTTATTTTGCTGCTTAATATCCTGTTCAGGCCAATCCGCCAGCTGGCAGATAAGTTTAATACCCTGCAAATGGGCATGGTAGGTGCCGACAGGATCTTTAAAGTTTTAGATACCAACGAAGTAGCCGTTAACACCGGCACATTAAGGCCAAAATGGTTACAAGGCGAGATAGCATTTAACAACGTTTGGTTTGCTTATAACGATGAGAACTGGGTGTTGAAGAACATCAATTTTCATGTAAAGCCCGGCGAGACTTTGGCACTGGTTGGCGCTACTGGTGCAGGTAAATCATCCACCATTAATATCCTGAATCGTTTTTATGAGATAGGGAAGGGCGAGGTTGAAGTTGATGGTATTAACATCATGAAATATGACGTCAACTACCTGCGGTCGCAAATAGCTACTGTGATACAGGACGTGTTTTTATTTACAGATACCATAGCCAACAACATCAGCCTGAATAACGAGCTGATAACCCGCGAACAGATCATCGCGGCAGCAAAAGATGTTGGCGCCCATGATTTTATTGAGCGCTTACCGGGTGGTTATGACTACAACGTAATGGAACGTGGCGCGACACTATCTGCCGGACAGGCGCAGCTGATATCCTTTATCCGTGCGCTGGTTTATGACCCTGCAATTTTAGTGTTGGACGAGGCCACTTCATCGGTAGATACAGAAACCGAGATATTGATCCAAAATGCCATTAATAAGCTGATGCAGGGCCGCACGGCTATTGTCATTGCGCACCGCCTGTCGACCATACAAAATGCCGATAAGATCATTGTGCTTGATCATGGCGAGATCAAAGAAATGGGTACCCATCAGGAACTGTTACGCATTGACAACGGTTACTACCGCAAGCTGTACGATCTGCAGTTTAATTCGACCGGAATATCAAGGTAGTTCATTGGTTCATTGGTTCATTAGTTCACTTGTTCATTGGTGGCAATGGCGTGAAATCAATCGCTTGGTATTGACGTTATACAAGCCCAATGAACAACTAACTCTTCTTCCCCGGCCCAACGGGTTGCTCTTCCTTTTCGTGCTTATTAGCGATATCACCCCCGTGCGGATTCTTAGCGTCGTAGTGTTTATCGGCGGTGCGCACCTTGCTTTTGCCGCCGTTATCATTTGGCCGGTCGGTTGGTGTATCCGTAGGCGATGCTTTGTCTGTTGAGTTTGCTGGCTTTGTTATATTAATTAACCTTAATACTATACTGAACTAATAAATACGTCAAATTGTTTAAGCAACCAGCTTTTGTAATAATGCCATTACAAGGAAATTTTATGGCAAGCATATAGTCCAACCTTTTTAAAGTGTATATTACAATAACTAAAATCTCTATCATGAAAAAGCTATTATTCCTGGTGCTTTTTGCACTACCTGTGTTTTGTTTTGCACAAGCTGCTACCACAGCACCACAACAAAAGGGGCCTTTTTCCCTTGCCTTAGTTTACCGCGGAGGATCAAAATATGAAGCGTCTATAGATGACGGATCAGGCAAAAAGACCAAAGATATGCTGATAAAAGATGGGCAGGGTAAACCCATGAAATTTAACTCGGTAATTAATGTTGTCAATTATTTAGCTCAAAACGGGTGGGCAATAATTACTTCCTATGAGGACACATCGGGCGGCGGAGTGCCAAGTGTTGCGTTTGTTATAAAACGGTCTTAATGTGGGTGCGCAAGCGTTAAAATTTGTTAAACACGTACTATTATCAGCCTAAAACCCAATTAATAAAATATAAACTTTTACCTTTAGGCTGGGTTTCTTAATTTCGCAGAAACTAATAGCAGGCTATGGAAGAATTTGAAGTAAGCGAATCGGCAAATAAAACAAAGACCATATACATATCAACTGTATTTGGTATTGCAATGGTATTGCTGATGATTGGCTTACTGGGCTTAATATTGGTGCATGCCAATAACCTGTCGCGTTACGTAAAGGAAAATATCGTACTCAATATTTTTGTTGACGACGCCGCTCACGAAACCGACGTGCGTCAGTTACAAACTCAACTGGAAAGTAACCCCGCTGTTAAACAAGCTATTTATGTAAGTAAAGAGCTGGCTGCCCGCAACCTGCAAAAAGATCTGGGTGAAGACTTTGTGAAATTTTTGGGCTATAACCCATTGTCACAGTCGCTGGATGTTTACCTGAATGCCGACTATGCCAACAATATCGAGATCACAAAATTTAAAGATCAGCTGTTAAAAAATCCATTGGTAAAAGAGGTTAAATACCAACAGTCGCTGGTTGACCAGATGAACGCTAATTTAACTTCAATTACACTGGTTATCCTGGCCTTTACCGGCATATTTGTGGTGGTATCGGTAGCGTTGATCAATAATACCATCAGGCTGGCTATTTATTCGCAACGGTTTTTAATTAAGTCAATGCAATTGGTAGGCGCGACAAAAGGATTTATCCGCAAACCATTTTTATTGTACGGGTTATGGCATGGCTTATTAGGCGGGTTAATTGCTGTAATAATATTGGTAGGTACATTATACCTGGCGAACGTAGAGATACCCGACCTGGTGATATTGCAAAATCGCACCGAATTTGGCATTGTGTTTTTAGGTGTAATTGGCCTGGGGATATTTATATCAGCCTTTAGCACCTTCCTTGCGGTAAACAAATTTTTAAGATTAAAAATATACGATTTATACAGATAAGCGCAAAGGTGAAAGCATAAAGCTAAAAGCTCCCATTCGCTCAATCACTAATTCACTCATTAAAATATGGCAAAGATCACTCAACCGGCAGCAAAAGCAGCAGCTAAAACACAGGCAACAACACCTGTTAAATTTATATTTGATAAAAGCAATTACACCTGGTTCATTATCAGCATAGCTGTTGTGGCATTTGGTTTTGTGCTGATGTCGGGCACGACAGATATTTACAGCACTACCAAAATAGTTATCGCGCCGATAGTTGTATTAGCCGGCTTTGGCATTGGATTTTATGCTATTTTGAAAAAGCCCGAGACGAAGTAGTTTATAGCTTTACCACAAACCTTACCCCACAATGAATATTATTCACGTAATTGTCCTTGCAATAATTGAAGGATTGACCGAGTTTTTGCCGGTGTCGTCAACAGGACACCTGGTAGTTGCCAGCGCCCTGATGGGTATAGGCAAAGACGAATTTGTTAAACTTTTTGAGATCGTTATTCAGTTAGGTGCTATCCTGGCGGTAGTGGTGCTGTACTTCAAAAGATTTTTCCGCTCTATTGATTTTTATGTAAAGCTGATTATCGGTGTTATTCCTGCAGTGATCTTTGGTTTGCTGTTAAAAAAGAAAATAGATATCCTTTTAGAAAGCCCTTTAATTGTAGCTATCGCTTTTGTTGTAGGAGGGGTTATTCTGTTATTTGTTGATGAATGGTTCAATAAACCTACCATCGACGACGAAAAACAGATCTCGCACCTTACGGCGCTTAAAATCGGTTTCTTTCAGTGCCTTGCAATGGTACCGGGTGTGTCACGCTCGGGTGCTTCCATAGTAGGCGGTATGACTCAAAAGCTTAGCCGTAAGGCCGCTGCCGAGTTCTCTTTCTTTTTAGCAGTACCCACCATGTTTGGCGCGACATTAAAAGACCTTTACGATTTTTATAAGCACGGCAACGCAGCCACTGTAGACATGCACCAGGATATTAAATTTCTGCTGATAGGCAGCGCTATAGCGTTTATTGTAGCGCTGTTAGCCATTAAATCATTCATTACATTTTTAGAACAAAAGGGCTTCAGGCTTTTTGGTTTTTACCGTATACTGGCAGGCATAGTTATTATTGTATTGTACTATTCTACAAACGTATTGCACACAGTTTAAGACACTTAACATATAAAAAAAGAGTGCCATGTTGTAAAAACAGGCGCTCTTTTTTTATATGTAAATATGCGTATGTAACAAACGCGTTATGCATACAATAGCGTACAATTTTATGGTTCGGCACAACGTTTGTATACTGTTATTCAATAACGCGATTTAACGTAATGTGCTGATTTGATGAATTTCAAAAAGGCATATCTTTCTCATATATTGGTTTATAATTGGTTAGTAAGAGCTCCTGCCCATCAGGAGCTCTTCTTTTGCCCCCTAACCCCCTGAAGGGGGAATAATGACGGGATGTTATAACCCCAACTCCTTAATATTCTTTTTGATCCGGTTCTTCTCAGCCTGATTTTTTGTGAGCTTTAAAGCGGTTTTTAAATGTTGCAGGGCTTTTTGCTGGTCAATGCCGGTATAAAGATGTCCGAGCAACGAATGGTATAAGTGGTTATCTGCCAGTTGTGTTAATTTTTCGGCTTCAATAATGGCCTCGGCTTTTCCTTTGGCTTTGGCCAGGGCATAAGTTCGGTTAAGTGCTGCCATGGGCGAGTATTCCAATATGAGTAGTTTGTTATATAATTGCAAAACATTATCCCATTTTTCGGTACTATCCTGCTTTTGGGTATGCCAATAGGCAATGGTGGCCTCAATATGGTAACGTGTTAATTGCGGGCCCTTAGCCCCACGAACCAGGTAGTAAGTCCCGCGCGATATCAGTTCATCATTCCATAGGCTGCTGTCCTGATCGTCATAAAGTATGATCTCACCATTCTTATCCAATCGTGCATCAAATCGCGAAGCATGAAAACACATCAAAGAAAATAAAGCATTGGCAATGGGCAGGTCTGTAGACCGGTTTTGTATCAGCAAATAATTTAAACGCATAGCTTCCAGGCACAGGTCCCTGCGTAGGTTAGTATTGCCGCTGCTTGAATAATACCCCTCGTTAAAGAGCAGGTATAAGGTAAGCAGCACCGTATCCAGCCGTTGAGTTATTTCTTTACTATCCGGGAACTCGATCTTTACGTTTTGCTCACGCAATTTCTCCTTCGCCCTGAAAAGGCGTTTGTTGATGGTCTCTTTATTGGATAAAAAAGCATCTGCGATTTCATCTATCCCAAAACCGCAAAGGATGCGCAGGGCTAAACCTATTTGGGCTTCGGCAGGGATCACGGGCTGGCAAATGGCAAACATCATTTGCAGCTGGCTGTCATTTATGTTTTCTTCGGATAGGTCGATCTCGACATCTTCGGCTTCAGAAATTTCATTTTTTATTTGGACGGCAACCTTTTCGTTGAAAATGGCATTGTGCTTTAAATAGTCTTTCGCCTTGTTTTTGGCAACTGTATAAAGCCATGCGGCCGGGTTATCAGGCAACTTGGTTTTGCCCCATGTTTCTGATGCAAGCAAAAAAGTATCACTGGCAATATCTTCGGCTATCTGAATGTGTTCAAAACCAAATAGGCGGGCCAGCACAGCAATTATTTTGCGGTATTCTGTTCTGTATAAATGTGGTAGAAGCTGATCTTGTTGCATAAAAATAAAAAAAGCCCTCCCAACCGGGGAGGGTTGGGAGGGGCTTTTAGCTTTGCATAGGTAAAATTTGCCTGATCTCAACATTGCCGCCTGTGGCTAATATCGGGCAGCCTTTTGATAGCTCGGCAGCTTCATCAAGCGAAGCAGCACGGATGACAATGTAGCCGCCTACGGATTCCTTAACCTCAACATAAGGCCCGTCAGTAATTATGCTGCCCGGTTTTACTACTCTACCGTCGGTAGCTAAACGGTTGCCGCTATCGGCTAATTTGTTTTGGGCAGCAAGGCTACCCATCCAGTCTTGCCATGGTTTGGTAACTTCCTGCATTTGTGCAGGTGTTAATTGCAAGTCAAAATTGGCATCGCGTCTGAAGATCAATAAGAAGTCGTTCATTTTATTTGAGTTTAGTGGTTAAAAACTAATGACGATCCATCCATTTAAAACTGGACAGACCGTCATGATTTTTTTATAACGCTATAAAATGAAGGTAGAAAAAATATTAATGTTATTGGTTGATCGCATTAAAAGCATCAACCGGCGACAGGCTATAAATTTGAGCCGTATTACCTACATGGATCTCATATTCGTCTTTTTCAAACGCGCTGATCAGATCATCGGCAACCTGGCTTGGCGGGATGCCGTTTTCGCCACCGATATCTTTTGAGAAATCAGTATTCACCAATGGCGGCATTAATTCAAATACCTTGATCTTAGTTGTCTTTGCCAATTCAAAACGTAAAGCCTGGGTATAAGAGTGCAGCGCGGCTTTACTTGCCGAATAAGTTGGCAGGGTACTCCGTGGCGTTAAAGCCAATATCGAAGTTACGGTAACAATAGCGGCCTCAGGTGATGCGATAAGTGCAGGCAAAAACTGCTCGGTTAAACTTAATACCGAAAAGAAATTGGTATTAAATTCGTCAAGCGCTTTTTCTGCGGCGCTGGCATTAACGCCGAGGTTATATACATAGGCATTACCTGCGTTATTGATCAGGATATCCAGTCCGCCAAAATCAGCGTTAATGGTAGCAACCAATTTTTTTACATCGCCGGCATTGGTTACATCGGCAGCAATGGCCGTAACATTGGTTAAGCCCGCGGCGGCTTTTTGCAATTTATCTGCGGTGCGGCCGGTTATAATTACCTTGTTGTTTTTTGCGCTTAATAATCTGGCTATTTCTAAGCCTATGCCTGAACCACCACCGGTTACCAGCACTGTTTTGTTTGTAATATTCATTTTGTTATTTATTTAAATCGATTTAAAATTTTTGTTTAGTGATCATTCAATACCAGTTTTACCGGGCCGGCTTTGCGTTTTATTACCAGTAATAACAGGGGCAGCGCCAGGGCAAACAATAAGCCTATCAGCATATAAGAATCTATATAGCTTAATAAGGTTGATTGCTTAACTACCGTTACATCTACCATTTTCATGGCTTTTTGATGGGCGTCTAACAGCCCTATGCCCTTATGTTGAAAATAGCTGGTAAAGTTGTTGATCCTTTCGGTTACCAAAGAGTTGTCTGAGGTGATATTGCTGATCAGATCTACCCGGTGCGAGGCCGTTCTTCGGGTGGAATAAGTAGTAATGATAGAGATGCCAAACGAGCCGCCCAATTGCCGCATCATGTTATTTAAAGCAGTACCCTGCGGCATATCTTTGGCCGGCAAGCTTGATACCGCTAATGAGCTTAACGGTACGGTTAACAACGCCATGCCAACGGCGCGGAAGATCAGCCGTGTGGTGATATAACTTGCCGATGTATCCAGGCTGATCTGCGACATAGACCAGTTGAAAAAAATAAAACTGACAAAGCCCACTAAAATGACGATAACCGGCGATACACCGCTCTGCAAGATCTTCCCCGTAAATATCAACGCGAATACGGCGATGATAGCGCCGGGTAATAAAAGCAAGCCGGTTTCTGTGGGCGTAAAGCCCAACAATCGTTGTGCTATTACGGGGGTTAAAAATATAGAGGTAAACATGCCCACCCCGGTTATAAAAGTTAATATGGCGGCAACACTTAGCGATTTACTTTTAAGTACCCGCAAGTCAACCACTGGATGGGGGGTATGCAGTTCCCATAAAACAAACGCGGTAAGACTGATGACTGCGGCGATGGTAAGTACTAAGATGTAGCCTTTGGCAAACCAGTCTTCTGTTTGGCCACGCTCTAACACGGTTTGTAATGAGCCAATGCCAATGGTTAGCAGGATGATGCCCGTCCAGTCGATGCTTCCGGCTTTGGCTTTTACTGTTGGTTCGGCCAATAAGAAGTAGCACGATGTTGCCGCTGCTATGCCTATTGGGATGTTAATATAGAAGATCCATGGCCATGAAAAGTTTTCGGTAATGTAGCCACCTAAAGTAGGGCCAATGGTTGGGCCGATAAATACACCGATACCAAATAAAGCGCTGGCGGTTCCGATCTTCTCTTTCGGGAATTGCTCATACACCACAGCTGCCGATACCGAAAGCAAAGCGCCGCCGCCTAATCCCTGTAGAAATCTGAACAAAACCAGCTCGGTAATACCCGATGCATTGCCGCACATAAACGAACAAATGGTAAACAGGATGATAGAACCGATATAGTAATTACGCCTGCCCAGCTTGCTGCTTAAAAAGCTGGTCATCGGTATGATGATCACGTTGGCTATGGCGTACGAGGTAATTACCCAGGCAGTGTCTTCAAGCGTTGAGCCCAGGTTACCGCTCATGTAAGACAGCGCCACGTTTACAATCGAGGTATCTATCAGTTCCATGATAGCGGCGCAGATCACGGTAATTATCAGTAGTTGTCTTTTTAGCGGGCTCATTTTATTTTGTACCGATTGGTATATTTTTAGTTGTGTGTTTAAATTATTTACTCTCTGTTTGGTGCGGCAATATTAATCTATAAAATATACCAATCGGTATATTTTACGTCAAATTTTTTTATTTCTTCATTTGGTCGATAAGTAACTTTACGGTTGCCAAAATATGTTCAAGATTAGCCTGGCTGCCGGTTACCTTACCTATCATGATGCCACCCTCAATCAGCGCTATAATAGATAAAGCCGATTGGTTCACATTGATATTGGCTTTGAACTCGCCAGCGTCAATGCCACCCTGGATCAGTGCAGTAATATTTTTTTTCCATCTTATTATGGCTTTGGCTGCTTTATCTTTTAAAAGGTTATTGGTATCATCAGCTTCAATGGCGGTGTTTAATATGGCGCAACCGCCGCGATCTGCCAATGTGGTGCTGCCATAAACCTTAGTATATACCAATAGCTTATCGTGGAAAGTAGTTTCTTTATCAATTAACTGCTGGATTCTTTCCCTGACGCGGAATGTGTTAAAATCAAAGGCTGCAAGTGCTACTTCTTCCTTGCTCTCAAAATTACCGTAGATGCTGCCCTTGGTAAGGCCGGTAGCCTCGGTAAGGTCGGACAATGACGTACCCGCATAACCCTTCTTATTGAAAACAACTGCGGTTTTTTCAATAATGAACTGGCGTGTACGTTCTGCTTTTGATATTTCTTTATTCACGATACAAATATACCAATTGGTATTTTAATTGCGTGTTTTTATTGTGTCATTTTTGAAGTAGTTGGCTATGAATGAATGCGCGCCGTCGACTCACCCCGATATCGCTACGCTCGTCGACCCTCTCTCCGCCTTTGGCAGAAAGAGGGTTAAAGTTTAATAAATAATTAAAAAGTCAAAGCCCTCTTTCTCGCTTGCGAAAGAGAGGGCAGGTCCAGCGAAGCGTAGACCGGGTGAGTAATCGCCGTCCAAGCCGAAGGCAACACCCAAACAACCAAGCATAATTATTACCTTTGCACCAACAAAAAACGTACACATTGGATAACGCACTACCCCAAAATAAAGAATTTGATTTTGCCGCAGGCGAATTGCTGCTGGTTAATAAACCTTACCAATGGACAAGCTTTGATGTGGTAGGCAAGTTGCGTAATTCGTTTAAACCGCTAAAACTAAAAGTTGGCCATGCCGGCACACTTGATCCTTTGGCTACGGGGCTGCTGATCATCTGCACCGGTAAAATGACCAAGCAGATAGATACCTTCCAGGCCGAGGAGAAAGAATATACCGGGACTATGGTATTGGGTGCGACTACGCCGTCGTACGATATGGAGACAGCTGTAGACGAAACTTTTGATACAAGCAACCTAACAGACGACCAGATACGTAATGCCTGTAAACAATTTATGGGCGATATACAACAATACCCACCTGCGCACTCGGCTATAAAGGTTGATGGCGAGCGTTTATACGAGAAAGCCCGCCGCGGCGAAGAGGTCGAACTTAAATTGCGCAGAGTAACCATCAGCGAGTTTGAAATAACCCGCATTGAATTACCCGAAGTAGATTTTCGAGTGGTATGCAGCAAGGGCACTTATATCCGCTCGCTGGTTAATGATTTTGGCAAGGCACTTAACAATGGCGCTTATCTTTCAAAACTTACCCGTACCCGCAGCGGTAATTTTAAGTTAACAGATGCCTGGGAAGTCATGGACCTTGTGAGCGTAATAAGAGCCGAAAGCGGAAAGCAAAAAGCGGAAAGCATTTAGTTTATTTAATAAATTTGAAAGGGAGCTTTTAGCTTTGTGCTTTAGGCTTTTAGCTTAATAAAATGAAGATCTACCATCATATTGATGAATTTAAGCCGGTTAAAAATGCTGTTGTTACCATTGGCACTTTTGACGGCGTACACCTGGGGCACCGCAAAATTATATCGCGCATAAAAGAACTGGCAGACGCCTGCGGCGGCGAAACAGTTATTTTAACTTTCTTTCCGCATCCGCGGATGATCCTGCATCCCGAGGATGAAAATATAAAGCTGATCACCACCATTAACGAGAAAGCGGAGTTACTGGAGCAATTGGGTATCGACCATTTAATTATTACCCCGTTCTCTCGTGATTTTTCTAATCAAAGCGCCGAAGATTATATCCGTGATGTTTTGGTTAATAAAATCGGCACAAAAAAAATTGTAATAGGTTACGACCACCGATTTGGTAAGGATAGGCGGGGTGGGCTAAGTGATTTGCTGCACCTGTCGCCCATTTATGGTTTCGAGGTGATCGAGATCCCTGAGCAGGACATTAACGAGGTGGCGGTAAGCTCTACCCGCATCCGCGAAGCGCTGTTGGCCGCAAATATTGAGCTGGCTAATACATTTTTGGGCTACCCGTTTTTTATTACCGGCAAGGTTATCCGCGGCGACCAGATAGGCCGGCAGATAGGCTATCCAACTGCTAATATCCAGATAGAAGAAAAATATAAGCTAATACCTGCCGACGGCATCTTTGCGGTTAAGGTACAGCATGATGGTGCCGAATACAAAGGCATGGCCTATATTGGCAGCCGCCCCACCATTAACGGTATGACGCGTAACATTGAAGTTAACCTGTTCGACTTTAGCAAGGAGATCTATAACGAAACAATCCGCATGGAGTTTCATTATTTTGTTCGCGGCGATATTAAGTTTAATGGCTTAGACGAATTGAAGGTACAGATAGCTAAAGATAAGGAAGATGTTTTAAAATTACTCGGTCAGCAATAGCGATGGCTGTCACCCTGAGGTTCTCGAAGGGTGAGCGTAAAGGCCTTTGCCCTCATACTTCGAGAACCTCAGCATGACACCCTTTTTTATAACGGATTGGTATTTGTAGTTTAGCATCACCAATGACAAAATTAAACATCGATAAAGCTGAAAGCGAGTTTCTGAATAAAACCATCGCCCATTGGGAAAAAGAAAACCTGGTGAGTGATGAGCAGGCTGAAAAACTTCGTACATCGTACGAAGTAAAGGGGTTTGACTGGATGCGGCTGGCCAAGTATTCTTTTTGGATAGCGCTCATCTGCGGTGGCGCGTCGTTCGCGTTCCTGATAGCCAATGATGTGGTGGTTAACTGGCTCAAGCATTTATATTATACCCCGGATATCATTATCAGTATAATATCAGCAATTGTGGCTTCTTTTCTGTTTTACTTGGGCCGGCGCAGGGAACGGCTTTACCCCGAAAAAATATTCAGCAATGAGGCCGTTATATTTACCGGTATATTATTCACCGCCTGCTGTATTGCCTACCTGGGCAAAGCGCTGGACAGGGGATCGGGCCATTACTCTTTATTATTTTTACTATCAGTTTTTGTTTATGGCTTTTTAGGCTGGCGGATGCGGTCGCGTTTGATATGGTTGTTCGCCCTCGTTTCGTTGGGCAGCTGGTTCGGCACAGAAACGGGTTTCCAAACACACTGGACCGATTATTTCCTGGGGATGAATTACCCTTTACGCTTCGTGTTATTTGGTATTGTGCTGGTTAGCGCTTGTGCCATTTTAAAAAACCGAAAATGGTTTGCCTATTTCTGGGAGCATACCTATGTATCGGGGTTGCTGTACCTGTTTATGTCGCTTTGGTTACTAAGCATATTTGGTAACTACGGAAACCTGGATAAATGGTACCAGATCAAACAGATCAGTTTGTATTATTGGGGCATCATATCCATGTGCGTAGCCGGGTTATTGCTGCTTTACGGCCTGAAAACCAAAGACGATATCGCCCGCGAGTTTGGCATAACCTTCCTTATTATTTTCATCTACACCAAATATTTCGAATATTTTTGGGACAATACCAACCGGACTATTTTCTTTGCCATCCTTGCAGGTTCGTTTTGGCTGATAGGGCGTAAGGCCGAGAAAATTTGGAATTTAAAGAGTAAGAATTCGCAGGTCTAAGTTACCTTTTCTGCTGCGCAATTGTTTTCGGCTTAACCGCCAAATACACTCTTTTCACCACATGGTATCCCGCTAAAGCGAAAAATAGAATAGCGATTGATGTATTGATAACCCTGGTACTCAGCGCAAATTTACTCTTAATATACTGCGCGAAACGAGCATACAAAAGCAGGCATAAAAATGAGCCCCCGGCCGAGCCGATACTGAAGATGATCAACGCAACATTGCCGTCCAGGATCCATTCATGGGTTATTAAATAAGTACCGGTTATCATCCAGAAAGGTACCTGCATGGGGTTTACAAACCCAAGGATAATGCCGTATTTAATACTTGCGTGTTCGCTGTATTTGGTTTCGGGTGGTTTTTTGCGGTTGAGCCAGGTAATAATACCCAGTGTAAAAAACAAGGCAAACATTACCCAGTCTATTACCACATCAAGATGCACCTGAGCCGACAGCCATTTGGCCGCGTGCATGATAAAAAAGGTAAAGAAAAACTCGACGCATGAAAATGCGGTTATAAACTGCAAGGCTTGTTTAAAGCCGCGGTTTATGGTAATGCGTACCAGTGTAAGGTTGATGTTTCCGGGGGGTATATAACCTATAAAATTGGCTATCAGCCCCAGGAAAAAAGTCAGAAAAATCATTAACTTCAAAGATATACAAATGTGCAAATATGCTGATATGCGGACGACGTTATTAAATTATTAAATCAAATCTGCACCTTTGTAAACCGTATGATGACACTAACAGAAGAACAGCAGGAGCGCATAGACCTGATTAAACATAAGCTGAAGTTTATTGAACATAAACCTGCCGTTGCCTGCATAACAGCTTTGGATCCGCTTATGCTATCAAACTACAACGTTGATGAACAGGCCGGAATCGCCGGCGGTGTATCTATTGCTGGCGATGAACAAACCCTGTTGCAGCTTAATCCTGATGTAATAATCCTGATGCCCGATGGTTGCGCCATCGAAGAAAGTATGAAGCACATTGATCCGCTTTTACGGCTACCCGGCTTTACCGATCTGAAAGCTGTAAAAAGTAATCGCCTTTATATTGCCGATGCGGATAAATTTTTTGATGAGTCGCCAGAAAATTGGGTTGATTCTATCGAGTTACTGGCAGAGATCATCAATCCCAAACAATTTATCTTTGGCTATGAAGGCGAAGGGTGGATCAGGTTTACTGTCTGAATCACTAACGGGGATGTCATGCTGAGGCGCTCGAAGCATGAGGGCAAAGGCCTTGCGCTCGCTCTTCGACGGGCTCAGAGTGACACCCATTTTTTTTAATTATCAACACCCGCAATAACACCCCAAAATACTACGTTAATTTGCCAGTAATAAATCACCTCAGCAATAGGAGCGTTCTGGTTTTAAAAGAGTGCTCTTATTGCTAATCCACTAAAACTTTATATTAAAACCGGCATAGTAATTTCGTAATGCCGATGGATTGAAAAACCGGTTTCCTACAGCATCCAGATCATCACCCAGGCTATATTTTTCATTCAGCAGGTTATCAATCCCG
This sequence comes from Mucilaginibacter sp., assembly GCA_028287975.1. GTDB lineage: Bacteria > Bacteroidota > Bacteroidia > Sphingobacteriales > Sphingobacteriaceae > Mucilaginibacter. The sequence goes on from JAQBOP010000367.1 coordinate 18,973, forward strand.
CCAAATATTTCCAGTCGCGATCTATCGCTTAATTTATGTTCCCACCCAATTTTGGTTTGCACCAGGTCATAGCTTGGCGCATAGAATGTATTAGCTTCATTTAACGGGATGCGGGCCGTATGGTTATATTGGGCATACAGGTATAAATGTTCCGGGAATTTTATTTGCAGGCTGGCTACGCTTACGTCGCGCGGTACACCGGTTAGCTCATTACCTGCATAGCTTTTAGTAGCATCACTGTAATTACCGAAAGTAAATTTGCTGATGGTCAATGATTCTCCGATTTGAAGGCCCCTGATAAATCCGCTTTCTCTTTGTTTGATCAGCCAGTCGGTAAAATAGAGTTCCAGGCCGGGCTGTTTAATATCGCCCGAGTTGGTATAATATTCTGTTTCCTGTGCAGTTAGCCTGCGTACAATGGCATTATTTAAACGATAATAAAAGGCCGATACGTCAAACAGCATCGTTTCGTCATTATTACGCAGGCGGAAGCCGGTTTCATAGTTCCAGCCGTATTGCGCTGCTAACGACGTATTGATAATATTATTGGATGGCCGGATCTCTGCTGAAGTAGGCGTTGAATACCCACGGCTTACCGACGCACGCCACACAAAATTGTCGGTTACCTGGTAAGACAAGGCCAGGCGCGGCATTACCTGCGGTGAAAATGTTTGCTTGGTAAACGATGTTTGTGCACGCGGATAAACGTTCCTGAAATCATATCCATAAAAGTTTAAACTGGCAGCGGCCTCTACATGTAAACGATTATACAGCGTTTCTTCATAACGTGCAAAGAAAAAATGCTGGCCTGTATTTACTTTGTCCAGGCTTTGAGCCGTGTCACGCACGCCGGCGCGGTTGCCATAGTCGTTATTGTCGGCATTGGTTTGCGACCATTCCATACCCACGTTGGCTTTCCAGCTGAAATTATCCTTTTTTGGGCCAGTGAACTCAAAATAAGTACGCATGCCGTAAGTGCGCTCATAACGCTGTTCATAATTGGTAATAAACGGATTGGTAAAGTTTACATAAGTACCATATACCGCAAATATATTACGGATATTATTGGTGATATGCCACTCGTTTACCGCGCCGCCGTAAGTCATTTTATTGGTAATACCGGCATGCTGCACAATTGATCCGGGTACGGCAGGAGTTGATGGCCTTGCAGCGGTTGGGTTGGCCGCGGCCTGCGCCTGGGTTAAGCCGCCCGGCGTTTCATAACTAAGGTCCGAGTAAAAGCCTAAAACCTTTAATGAGTTATTATTGCCATAAGTCAATTTGTCGCTGGCCTGGAAATAGTTGCGGTACATGTCGCTGTGTACCCGGTAACCATGTGCAGTTTCGTACGATTGATTAAAATTGAACTGGTTGTTTTTTGACACATTTTGCAGGCCCACGTTTTCGTGTACCAATCCGTATGACCCTCCCGACAGGCCAGCGGTTACAAAGTTAGTATTGTCGTACCGGTTAACCGGGCTGATCAAAACCACACCGCCCGAGTTTGCGCCGAACAAACTGCCATCAGGTCCTTTCAATACTTCTATGCCCTGCACACTGTTAAAGTCAATAGCATTTAAATAGGTATTACCGCCCGCATCGGTAAGCGGCAGCTCATCATAATAAATTTTAACATCGCGGATCCCAAATGGCGAACGCAGCAAACTGCCTCTAATAGATAATCGGTAACTGCCCGGCGAACGCTCTTCCATTCGTACTCCCGGAACGGTATTTACAGCAGATACCAATGAGATATCAGGTTGTACCTTTAACTGCGCGGGTGATATTACACTTACAGATGCCGGCACACTTAACATGGGCTGATCTGACAAATAACCCTTAACGGTTACTGTTTTTAATTTGTTTGTATCGGCTTTTAAGGTATTGCGATTACTTTGGGCATTGGCGGTAACGCCAATTGCCAGGAATAATATTATAGCAGGTAGAATTTTAAACACGTTATATCAAAATTAGGTTAAACAAAAATAGCCCTTTAGTTAATAAAAGAGCTATTGTTATTTGTAAGATGTTAGATACTTAAACTACATTGCACTAACGCGCCAGATCCAATAGCAAAAGTGGCGTGGTTATTCAGACCAATGATAAATTGTACTTTTTACCGGCAGGGTAAGTGAAATGAGTGTACATTTAATCAATGCATCACGAACACCATTTAAAAAGCAGTGACACTATCCGCGATATAGTTATTGGTATGTCTGACGGTTTAACCGTTCCCTTTGCATTAGCCGCGGGGCTTAGCGGGGCTGTAAACTCTTCGGGTATTGTAATAACAGC